>NZ_JAPEOB010000004.1 GCF_026341775.1 Streptomyces sp. NBC_00654
GGCTACTGGCAGCATCGCGGCGGTACACCGTTCGCTGCGTTCATGCGTCGTGCGAGGCGTACTGTGCCCCCGCTCATGCCGGCTCGGCCAGGGTGAGGCCGTACCGAGTGCCCGCCCACGGGACTTCTGTGACCTTCCGGAGGTACGCGATGACGTCCGCCCCGCGCGATACCAGCGAGCTGAGCGCGCAGCTGTCGGAACACATGAACGGCTATCTGTACACCGCCTGTCTCTACACAGTGACGAAGGCGGGCATCGCCGACCACCTCTCCCAGGGCCCCCGCACCGCGGCCGAGCTGGGCGAGAAGACCGGCCTGCACGGCCCTCACCTGCACCGCGTCCTGCGCTACCTCGCCACCCGCGAGGTATTCCGCGAGGACGAACACGGCCGCTTCGCCCTCACCCCCATGGCCGAACTGCTGCGCACCGACATACCCGGCTCCCTGCACGACCCCTTCCTCATGCTCGGCGAAGACCTGTACTGGAAGCCACTCGCCCGCATGTACGACACGGTACGGACCGGGCACACCGTGTTCGACGACATATTCGGCACCGGCTTCTTCGCCCACCTCCAGACCGTCCCCGAAACAGCCTCCGTCTTCAACGCCGGCGCAGCAGGGTTCTCCCGGCTGTGGAACGAACACATCGCCACCAGCTACGACTTCCCCCACGGCGCCAGGATCATCGACATCGGCGGCGGCACCGGCAGCCTCCTGCGCGAAATCCTCACCACCCACCCCCACACCACCGGCACCCTCTACGACCAACAGTCCGTCATCGCCGAACACCAACTCGACACCCCCGACACCACCGGCCGCTGGAACGTCGCAACCGGCGACTTCTTCGACAGCGTCCCCACCGGAGCCGACTACTACATCCTCAAATCCGTCCTCCACGACTGGAGCGACACCGACTGCCTGCGCATCCTCAAGTCCGTCCGCGAAGCTGTCCACGACAACAGCAAACTCCTCGTCGTCGACCCCGTCATCCCGCCCGGCAACCAACCCCACGCCAGCAAAACCATCGACGCAATGATGATGGTCATTCACGACGGCAAGGAGCGGACCCAGGCGGAGTTCGAGGACGTCCTGGGCAAGGGCGGTTTCACCGTCACCCGGATCCTGCAGACCCCCTCCCTGATGTCCATCGTCGAGTGCGTCCCCGCCTGAACGCGTGCTCCGAGACGGAAAGAGATCCCTGGGATGAGTGAAGAGGCAATCGTCGATCTGGCCGCGCTGGGACCGGACTTCGCGCGCGACCCGCACCCGACGTATGCGGATCTGCGCAGGCGGGGACCCGTGCACCGGGTGCTGCTGCCGGAAGGTTTCACTGCCTGGCTCGTCGTGGGATACGAGGAAGCCAGGGCATCACTGTCCGACCCACGTCTGTCGAACGACTGGCGCAATTCGCCGGGTGCGGCGGACACGGACGACGACCCGTGGTCCAGTCCTCACATGCTGATCTCCGATCCGCCCCGGCACACGAGGCTGCGCAAGCTGGTGGTGAAGGAGTTCACTCCCCGGCGTGTCCAGGCGCTCGGGCCCCGAGTGCAGGAGGTCACCAACGAGCTGATCGAGGCGATGCTCGCCCGCCCAGACGGCCGTGCCGACCTCGTCCAGGACTTCGCGTTCCCCCTGCCCGCAGCGATCATCTGCGAGTTGCTCGGAGTTCCGTTCAGCGACCGTGACAAGTTCCATCGCTGGACCACCCAGGTGACCAAACAGTGGAACGGGGCCGAGGCGGAGGCGGCCCTCGCCGAACTGGACGGCTATCTGACGGCACTGCTGGAGGACAAGCGCGCGAACCCGAGCGACGACCTGCTCAGCGGGCTCGTCCGCCAGCGCGAGGAGGACGAAGACTCCCTGTCCGACACCGAGATGGTAGGTCTTGCCGTGCTGCTCCTCGTCGCCGGGCATGAGACCACCACAGGCCTCCTCTCCAACGGCATGCTTGCGCTGCTCCGGCATCCGGATCAACTGAGCGCGCTGCGCGCCGACTTCTCGCTCCTGGACGGAACCGTCGAGGAGATGCTGCGGCACAGCGGGCCGACCGGAACCTCACTGCACCGCTTCACCACCGAGCCCGTCCAGATCGGCGGCACAACCATCCCCGGCGGGGGCGAACTCGTTCTAATCGGGAACACTCCCGCCAACCGCGATCCGAGCCGCTTTCCGGACCCGGACCACTTCGACATCCGGCGCGGAGCGGCCAACCATCTGGCCTTCGGGCACGGCGTTCACGCTTGTTTCGGCGCCCCTCTGGCCAGACTGGAGGCAAGGACTGCCGTCCGGTCTCTGCTGGAACGCTGCCCGGACCTGGCCCTCGATGCCGATCCCTCCTCACTGACCTGGTACCCAAGCGCGATGATGCGCGGCCTGCCCCACCTCCCGGTCCGTGTGCGCTCCGCGGACCATACCGGTTCGTGACCTTCTGATCACCTGTACCCGTCCATCCCCCGCTTTCGCCATCTTCCGGAGGTACGCGATGACGTCCGCCCCGCGCGATACCAGCGAGCTGAGCGCGCAGCTGTCGGAACACATGAACGGCTATCTGTACACCGCCTGTCTCTACACAGTGACGAAGGCGGGCATCGCCGACCACCTCTCCCAGGGCCCCCGCACCGCGGCCGAGCTGGGCGAGAAGACCGGCCTGCACGGCCCTCACCTGCACCGCGTCCTGCGCTACCTCGCCACCCGCGAGGTATTCCGCGAGGACGAACACGGCCGCTTCGCCCTCACCCCCATGGCCGAACTGCTGCGCACCGACATACCCGGCTCCCTGCACGACCCCTTCCTCATGCTCGGCGAAGACCTGTTCTGGAAGCCGTTTGCCCGCATGTACGACACGGTACGGACCGGGCACACCGTGTTCGACGACATATTCGGCACCGGCTTCTTCGCCCACCTCCAGACCGTCCCCGAAACAGCCTCCGTCTTCAACGCCGGCGCAGCAGGGTTCTCCCGGCTGTGGAACGAACACATCGCCACCAGCTACGACTTCCCCCACGGCGCCAGGATCATCGACATCGGCGGCGGCACCGGCAGCCTCCTGCGCGAAATCCTCACCACCCACCCCCACACCACCGGCACCCTCTACGACCAACAGTCCGTCATCGCCGAACACCAACTCGACACCCCCGACACCACCGGCCGCTGGAACGTCGCAACCGGCGACTTCTTCGACAGCGTCCCCACCGGAGCCGACTACTACATCCTCAAATCCGTCCTCCACGACTGGAGCGACACCGACTGCCTGCGCATCCTCAAGTCCGTCCGCGAAGCTGTCCACGACAACAGCAAACTCCTCGTCGTCGACCCCGTCATCCCGCCCGGCAACCAACCCCACGCCAGCAAAACCATCGATGTGTCCATGCTCGCGGTGGTGGACGGCAAGGAGCGGACCCAGGCGGAGTTCGAGGACATCCTCACCAAGGGGCGCTTCACCGTCACCCGGATCCTGCAGACCCCCTCCCTGATGTCCATCGTCGAGTGCGTCCCCGCCTGAACAAAACCCGTCGGCCCGTCAGCGGCCTCGCGTCCGACCGGAGGAGACCCCAAATGCGCGTCATGATCGTCGTGTGGCCCCTGCCGGCCCACCTCTATCCCGCACTCCCACTGGCCTGGGCGCTGCAGGGCGCGGGACACGAGGTCTGCGTCGCCTCGCACCCCGATCTGGCCAGTGTCATCACAGCGGCCGGGTTCGACGCGGTCACGCTCGGCAACCCGGAGACGATGCCCTCGCCGTCGGCGGTGGGCGACTTCCTCCCCTCCGAGGAACAACGAAGGCGTCTCACCGAGGCGCTCTCCCTGTCGCCGGAGGACCATGTGTGGGCGACCTTCAGCACCTACACCTACGCGTCCTCGCGGATCTTCCACCCGGAGGACGGCGCCCCGGAGGAGTGCTGGGCAGGTGTGGACGCCCTGGTCTCCAAGGCACGTCACTGGCGTCCGGACCTGGTGCTCTGGGATCCGAACTGGCCGTCCGGGGCGGTGGCGGCGCGGGACTGCGGCGCGGCACACGCACGGGTGCTGTGGGGGCACGACTTCGTCGGTTGGGCTGCCCACAGGACCGCCCAGGGCCGGGAGGCGCTGAGGACGGCCGGCCTGGCCGATCCCGTGACGGAGCTGGTGCGGCCGTGCGCCGAGCGGTACGGCGTCACGGTCGACGACGAACTGCTACTCGGCCAGTTCACCGTCGACCCGATGCTGCCGGACATGCAACTGCGGGCTCCGTGCCGCAGGGTTCCGGTCCGCCGCATCCCCTACGGGGGGCCTGATGTCGTCCCTGCGTGGCTGCACACGCCGACCGGCCGACCGCGGCTGGCAGTGTCACTGGGCACGACACAGCGCGCGTACGACAACGACCGCGGCCTGGTCGCGGATCTACTCGACGTAGTGTCCGGTCTGGATGTCGACGTGGTCGCGACCTTCGACGCGTTGCAACTGGCGGGCAGGCCGGTGCCGGACAACGTACGCACGGTCAGCTATCTGCCACTCGGCCTGCTGCTGCCGACCTGCTCGGCGATCGTCCACCACGGCGGCATCGGCACGCTCACGGCGGCGGTCGCGCACGGAGTGCCCCAGTTCGTGGTGGCGGACGCGACGGCGGCGTACGCGGGCAACGCGCGCTATGTGCACGACTACGGAGCCGGCCTGACCGTCGGCCCGGGGACGGCTGCGGACGAGATGCGGAAGAACCTGGTGCGGGTACTGACGGAGCCCTCGTTCCAAGACGCCGCAGAGCAGTTGCGCCGCGACTGGCTTGCCGTGCCGAGCCCCAACGACATCGTGCCCGTGCTAGAGGGACTCGTGTCGTCGCTTCGCCAGGGTCACCGCATCTGACTGCCGTACTGGACGCAAAGGAGGCATCATGACAGCGTCACCGAGCACGTCGTCGACCGCGAGCGAGCGGTCACGGTTACCCTCTCTCACCGGTGCCAGGTTCCTCGCCGCCTGCATGGTGCTGGTCTGTCATGTGGGCGTCTCCTTGATTCCCCGGCTCGGAAACACACGGGCGGCCGACTATCAGCGTTACTTCGACGCCGCGGGAAACGTCGGCGTGTCCTTCTTCTTCGTGCTGAGCGGTTTCATCCTCACCTGGGTGAGCAGGCCGGACGCCCCCCCGGGGCGTTTCTGGCGCAGGCGTCTCGTGAAGATCTTCCCGAACCACCTCGTCACCCTGGCGGCCGCGCTGTTGCTGATGCTGTCCGCGAGTGTGGCAATCACTGCCGTCAACACGGTACCGACGGTCTTCCTCGTGCAGAGCTGGATCCCCGACCAGGAGGCGGTCATCAACTACGGTGCCAACGCGCCGAGTTGGTCCCTCGCCTGCGAGTTGCTGTTCTATCTGTCGTTCCCCCTGCTGCTTCGGCTGACGCGGGGCATCCGGCCGCAGCACCTGTGGCGGTGGGTGGTGGGCGTGGCCGTCGTGATCGCCCTGGTTCCGCTGTTGGCCCGGCTGTTGCCCGGACAGCCGCGGATGCCGTTGACGAACGAGCCGTGGTGGGAGGTGTGGTTCACCTACTACTTCCCCGTCACCCGCATGCTCGAGTTCGTCCTCGGTGTCCTGATGGCACTGATCGTTCTGTATCGGCGCCGGATCCCCCTCGGGCGCGGGCCGGCTCTGCTCCTGGCAGCGGGGGCCTTCGTCGGCGGGTCGCACCTGCCCGGCATGTACGACCGGGTGGCGGCGACCGCGCTCCCCATCGCCCTGCTGATCGCCGCCCTCGCCAAGGCTGACGCGCTTGACCGGGGCAGGGTGCTGGGCAGCCGGCCCATGGTCCGCCTCGGCGAGATCTCGTTCAGCCTGTATCTGGTGCACTACCTCGTCGTGTGTTACGGACCGATCGGTGCCGTCCACCCGGAAAACTGGGCGAAGCAGGTGAGCGTCCCCGAGGCGCTGGGGTACGGGATCCTGACGCTGGTGATCAGCCTGGTCCTGGCGTGGCTGCTGTACACGTTCGTGGAGGCCCCGGCCATGCGGCGCTTCAGTCGCCGGGCGCCCGGGAAGGTTCCTCCGCGCCTGGAGGAACCCGCCACGGAGCGGCCGGCCCCCACCATCTAGGACTTGTCCGGGCGATCACGTGCGGAGCCAGATGACGAGGGCTGCTGCGGTGGCGGTGCCGAGGAAGACGTAGCCGCGCTTGTCGTATCGAGTGGGTGCGCCACGAGGCGCCGTGGAATCGAGTGAGGTGAGAGACCTTCACCGCCAGTTTGTCGCAGCAATCCGGCTGAAGCTGGGGGCAGTTCGGCTCGGGGGATGCCGAGTCGAGCGGTAAGCAGCCCCGACAACGTCGGGACGGGCTGGCACTGCCAGACAGCCCGGGTCCGGCAAGTGAGATGGGAAGGTGCACGCGAGGAATCAGTGCTTGACGCCCCGTAATTACGACACCGGCTCCAACCTGGCGGATATGGGCCGGACGCAGTGCACGACCGCCATTGACTGGTGGTCGACTCCGAAGCCGACTCCACTTATCGGCGGGGAGGCCACGCCGAAAGCCTGCGGCGTAAGCGTGGCGATGCTGTCGGGGTAGAGCTGGGCACCTCACCCGTCGATCGATTCCGTGGTGAACGTGGGAACTGCCCACGGTCGCCCCAGGCCGGACCTCCAGTTCGGTCGAGGGCAGGTCCATCGCCGGCTGATGGCCGTCGGGCAGGGCGGAGGCTCCGTAGTACTCCGAGGCCGGGAGAGCCGGCCACACGGGGAAGGGAGCCAGCAAGTCAGCAGTAAGGAAACTGGAATGCCAGGAGGTTGTCGCCGGTGAATACCGACGAGCTGGAATGGGCCTTGATGAAGGCCGAACGCCGGGTACTGGAGATCCAGACCAAGCTGCACCGTTGGGCAACCGATGATTCTCATCGCAGGTTCGACGATCTGTTCAATCTCGTGGCCGACCCCGCCTTTCTGTTGATGGCGTGGGATCGGGTCCGGGGAAACAAGGGTGCCCGCACGGCCGGAGTGGACGGCAAGACCGCACGCTCCATCGAGGCCGGGCAAGGAGTCGAGGCTTTCCTCGGCACGCTGCGAACTCAACTGAGAGAACGTAGCTTCCAGCCGGTCCCTGTCCGTGAACGGATGATCCCGAAGGCGAACGGCAAGCTCCGTCGTCTCGGCATTCCGACCGTGGCGGACCGGGTGGTCCAGGCATCCTTGAAACTGGTGCTGGAGCCGGTGTTCGAAGCGGATTTCCTTCCGTACTCGTACGGATTCCGCCCGAATCGCCGGGCTCATGACGCGATCGCCGAGACGCACTACCTTGCCAGCCATTCCTACGAATGGGTGGTGGAAGGCGACATCACGGCGTGCTTCGACGAGATCTCGCACACGGCTTTGATGGATCGGGTGCGGAATCGGATCGGGGACAAGCGGGTGTTGCTCCTGGTGAAGGCGTTCCTCAAGTCCGGGATCATGTCCCGGGACGGCGCCTTCACGGACACACGCACCGGAACCCCGCAGGGTGGAATTCTCTCGCCCCTGCTGGCCAACATCGCACTCTCGGCCCTGGACGAACACATCGCCCAGGCTCCCGGAGGACCAGGCAGTACCTCCGGGGAACGGCGCAAGAGACGTCGCCGAGGGTTACCCAACTACCGGCTGGTCCGGTACGCGGACGACTTCCTCGTACTCGTCTCCGGCAGCCGGGAGCACGCCGAGGAACTGCGAAGGGGTGTCGCAGAGGCGCTGACACCGATGGGCCTTTGCCTGTCGGTCGAGAAAACGAGGATCACTCACATTGACGAGGGCTTCGACTTCCTCGGATGGCGCGTCCAGCGTCACCGGAAGCGAGGCACTGACCGGCAGTACATCTACACCTATCCGGCGCGGAAATCTGTGCGCTCGGCGACGGCCAAGGTGAAGGAACTGACCGGAAGACAGAATGTCGGTCTTCCGTTGACGTCCCTACTGCACCAGCTGAACTCGGTGCTGCGGGGATGGTGCGCGTACTTCCGCCCCGGGGTGTCGAACGTCGCTTTCTGCTACCTCAGCCACTTCGCATGGATGAGGGTTATTCGGTGGATCCGGCGCAAGCACCCAGGGATTACGTGGAAGCAGCTTCGCCGCCGCTACTGCGACGGCGGCTGGTGGCCCGCCACCGAGGGCGGAGAACTGTTCAATCCGGCGAAGGTAAGCACGACCAGATACCGATACCGAGGAACAGTGATCCAGAGTCCGTGGCCCACTACGGCATGAGAATCGGAGTGTCCCAATCGGGGCTTGTGGAGAGCCCGGTGCCCGGAGACGGGCACGCCGGGTTCGGGAGGCGGCTCGGGGAAACCCACTGGTGGAAACACCAGCAGGGCGCCCCGAGTCGACCTCACCGACGGCTCTGGCGTGCTTGAGCTTGTTGATGGCTCGCTCGACGGTGTTGCGTTTCTTGTACCGCTCTTCGTTGAACGCGGGCGGTCGCCCGCCGCCTGAGCCTTTGCGTAGGCGGGCGGCCTGGCTGTCGGTCTTCTCCGGGATCGTGTGCCGGACGCCTCGGCGCCGCAAGTAGTCGCGGACGAGGCCGTTGCTGTAAGCCTTGTCCGCAGCAAGGCTGTCCGGCTTCTTGCGGGGCCTGCCCGGCCCGAGACGGGGGACCCGGATCTTCTCCAGCACCGATTTGAACTGGGTGCAGTCCGCCCGCTGCCCTGGCGTGACGACCAGGGACAGCGGACGGCAGCGGCCATCCGCGCTCAGGTGGATTTTGCTGGTGAAACCGCCCCGCGAGCGGCCCAAGCCCTCGCCTCCCGCACCACCTCCACCAAGCGGCCGTGAAAACTCTGCCACGGCGTCTCGTCCTGGTGTTCTGCCTTCGCGGCCCCCTTTGAAGCGGGGGCCGGCGGCGGGCCGGTGCGGGCGCCGGCCGCATGCTGATGCGCACGCACGACGGTGGAGTCGACAGAGATGTCCCAGTCGATCCCCCCAACCGCGTCGGCCTCGGCCTGGACCTGCTGGAGCAGACGCTCCCAAGTCCCGTCGGCCGACCACAGACGGTGGCGTTCATAGACGGTCTTCCACGGCCCGAACCTCTCGGGCAGATCACGCCACTGCACTCCGGTCCGCACCCGGTGCAGAATCCCGTCGATCACCTGCCGATGATCCCGCCACCTGCCACAACGCCCGTTACTGACCGGCAGAAACGGCCGCAGCCGTGCCCACTCGGCATCCGTGAGATCGCCCCGCCCCATGCTCACCTAAACGATTGGGCACCGCGGCCGTCACGCAGGCAGCACGACACCTGCGTACTGGCCGCTCTCCGCCTGGAGAGGAACACCCGGCGGGTTGACAGTTCGATCTCTGCGACGACGACGGCAATATCCTCTCCGACCTCGAAGTGCCCTGCCGGACTCGCCGCAGGGCGGTCGTCGATCTCTCTGAAGGAGACCAGCCCGAAGATCCCATCCCCGAGGCCGACGAGGACACCGATGGGAAGCACCTTCTCAACCGTCCCGCGGAATTCCTGGCCCACCACTGTGCGGTCGGCGAAAGCCTCCAGGGGGTCGGGCTCCAGTGCCTTCAAAGACAGTCTGGCCTCAGCGTTGTGGGTATCGAACCCCATGAACTCGCACGCGACACGCTGCCCTACCTGAACAGCATCGGCGGGATCATCGAAGCGCCGCCAGGACAGTTCGGGGATACCGAGGAACCCGACACCGGGCAGGGTGGGATGACCAGGCCCGTCGTCCAAGGCCACGAAGACCCCGAATTCTTCGATCACCGCGACGGTGCCGGACAGGATGTCGCCGGGGTGCAGGGACTTCAGGAACGCCCAAAGCTCCGGGCTACCAGATTGCCAATCCATACCCGCAACCCTGGCACACGTGTGCCAGTCATGTCCTTGAACCGAGGCCCCGTCCGTAATCCCGCCATGCCTCAACCGCCAGCACCTTGATCGCCCGGACAAGTCCTAGGCGCCGCCCGGGCGCCGTCTCAGCAGTTCCGGGCACGGGCCTTTCGAGGCGCTGTGACCGGTGACCGCCCATGTCGCGGTCGGTCGTCCACGGACGACCGACCGCGACATGGGCGCTGTTGTGCCGCTGCTAAACTCGCTGCTCCTTTTGCGAGCCATCAGAAAATCGGAGGGCCTTTTCCATGAACTTCGACGCTCCAGGTCTGTCGTGGCCCGAAGTCTCCGCGAGGCGCATGGACCGAAGCTCCCTTTCCGTGCCTTCGCGACAAGCTGGTCCCGCCGAGATCGTCAGCGCCCTGTGCGGCGCGCACGCACAGGTGCTGTCGGCTGCCGAACTGTCCGTGGCGCTGCGGATCGACGGCGCCACCCGCAGCGATGTCCGCACCGCGTTATGGGACCGGCGGCAGATGGTGAAGATGTACGGTCCGCGCGGCACAGTTCATCTGCTGACCACCGCCGACCTCCCCGTGTGGATCGGTGCGTTCAGCTCCATCCCGCAGTCTCCCAGCCCCTTCCCCAAGGACGTCCGCATGACCGAGGACCAGACGGAACAGGTCGTCGCGGCCATCGGAAAGTCGTTGGAGAACACCGAGCTGACGATCGACGAACTCACCGACGCTGTGGTGGAGGCCACCGGTCCCTGGGCGGGAGACCTCGTCATGGAGGCTTTCCAGGGGAAGTGGCCGCGCTGGCGGCAGGCCATGACCCTGGCCGCCCATCGAGGGGTCCTGTGCTTTGCCCCGAACCGTGGCCGCAAGGTGACCTACACCAACCCGCTGCTCTACCTGAGCGGCGTCAGCCCGCTCGACGGACCCACCGCCCAGCGCAAGCTGGTCCAGCAGTACCTGCACGCCTACGGGCCAGCCACCCCGCAGAACTTCGCCCAGTGGCTCAGCGCACCCCGGGGGTGGGCCAGTGACCTCTTCCGCTCCCTCGACGGCGAGATACAGCGTGTCGACTTCGAGGGCGCCACCGCCTGGGTCAACGCCGGCGACATCACGGCCCCCGCCGACCCCCCTCGGGGCGTGCGGCTGCTGCCGTACTTCGACGCCTACGTGGTGGCCTCCCAGCCACGCAACCACCTCTACCCCGGCCGCGCCGCCGAGCGTGCCCTCACCCCGTCCGGGCAGGCGGGCAACTATCCGGTTCTGCTGGTCGACGGCACCATCGCGGGGGTATGGCACCAACGCCGCTCCGGGCGCAGGATCCACGTCACTGTGGAGCCCCTCGAACCCCTGTCCGCCGCCCACCTCGCCGAACTGGACGAACAGGTCGAGCGTGTGGGAGCCGTGCTGGAGGGCAAACCCGAACTCACGATCGGCACGGTGACCGTGGGCGGGCACGCCTGAGCCGTCCGGTCGCCGCCGCGTCCACGGACCGGCCGCTTGCGGTGCATCCGTCCTCAAGCCCTCGTTGAGTGCTCTGCCGCACGCTGTTACCCCCACCGTCATGACGAAGGAGTGGAGACAGCGGATGAGCAGCGCTCTGGAACAGGACAGCAGTCTGCGCCTGCTGGCGCTCGGTGACGGCTTCATCTACGCACGGGCGCTGCACCTCGCCGCGGAGCTGGGCATAGCCGATCTGCTGGCGGACGGCCCACGGCCCGCAGAGGAACTCTCGCGGCTCACTGCGACCGATCCGGGCACCTTGCACAGCATGCTGCGGGCCCTGGCCGGCTGCGGTGTGTTCACGGAGCAGTCACCCGGTTGCTTCGCGCTCACCGCGGTCGGCGAGTGCCTGCGGTCGGACCACCCCCGTTCGGTACGGACCACGATCGCCCAGTCCGGGCGGATCACAGCCCGGGCCTTTCAGCACGCCGATCACGCTCTGCGTACCGGCGACGGAGCGTTCACCGAGGCCTTCGGCCAGCCGTTCTGGGAGTTCCTGCGGGACAACCCGGAGGAGGGCGCCGCGTTCAACACGGCCATGCAGGAGCACAGCCGGGTCGAACGGGGGACAATCGTCGAGGCGTACGACTTCCCTGACACGGGCCGGATCATCGATGTGGGGGGCGGGGACGGCACACTGCTCGCGGCGGTGCTCCAGGCTCGTCCCAAGACGACCGGCGTGCTGTTCGACCTGCCGCACGTGGTGGAGCGGAACTGCATCGGGGATGTGGGACTCGCCGAGCGCTGCGAGGTCGTCGGCGGCGACATCTTCGGGGAACTGCCCTCGGGCGGGGACCTGTACCTGATGAAGTCGGTACTGCACGGCTGGACCGACCACGACGTGCTCACCATCCTGCGCGGCTGCCGACGAGCTATGAAGCCGGACAGCCGGCTGCTGCTCATCGAGCGGGTAATCCCCCCGGGCGATGTCCCACACACGAGCAAGGCGTTCGACTTCGCCATGCACGTCATGGCGGGCGGCCAGGAACGTACCGGCGACGAGTACACGCGGCTGCTCGCCGAGGCCGGGTTCGCCGTCGGCCGGGTCATCGCGACAGGCTCGGTGCAGAGCATCGTGGAAGCGGTGCTTCATGGCTCCTGACGGCAAGATCGCCCTGATCACGGGCGCCAACAAGGGAATCGGATTCGAAATCGCGCGGCGCCTGGGCGCCTTGGGCGCCGTGGTGTTGGCCGGGGCCCGTGACAAGGCCCGCGGCGAAGCCACCGTGGAGCAGTTGCGCGGCGAAGGGGCCGACGCGCACTTCCTTCATCTGGACGTGACGGACCCGGGCCTGATCGAGCGGGCCGCCCACCGTATCGACGAGCGCCACGGTCGGCTGGACATCCTCGTCAACAACGCCGGGATTAACATCGAGTGGCCGTTCAACGTCCCCAGCAAGGTCAGCGTCGAGCAGCTCAGGACCACGTTCGAGACGAACGTGCACGGTGTGGCGGCGGTGACGAACGCCGTCCTTCCGCTGCTCCGCCGGTCGGCGGCGGGCCGGATCGTCAACGTCTCCAGCGAGATGGGGCTGCCCGCCTGGCTGGACGGATCCGAGATGCCGGCGATCACGGCGTACAGCGTGTCCAAGGCGGCGCTGAATATGCTGACCCTGCTGTACGCCAACGAGCTGCGAGACACCTCGATCAAGGTGAATGCCTGCTCACCGGGGTTCGTGGCAACGGACATCAACGACGGCGTCGGTGAGCGCACGGCCGAGGAGGGTGCCGCCATAGAGGTCCGCCTCGCCACGCTCGACGCGGACGGCCCCACGGGCCGGTTCGTCACGGACGAAGGCATCCGGTCCTGGTGACCGCCCGACGGCCCCGCCGTCGCAGCAGCACAGGTATCCGACGATCCGGCCTTAGGAACCCAACGCCCTGGTGAGCCCTCCGAGGAGTTCTCTTATGCGCATCCTGTTCGTCGTCTGGCCCATGGCGGCGCATCTCTACCCGATCGTTCCCCTGGCGCGTGCATTCCAGGCCGCAGGGCACGAGACCCGCGTCGCCTCACACCCCGCCCTGGTCGAAGAGATCACCGCCGCCGGCCTCGCCGCGGTCTCGGTGGGCACACCGGACACCATGCCGAAACTGTCCGAAGTGGGCGATTACGTAGTGCCCGAGGAGGAGCGGAACCGTCTGGCCAAGGCGTTCAACGTCACCGGTGCCGACGAGCACGCCTGGTTCATGTTCAGTTACTTCGCTCTCGCCGGGACCCGGATCTTCCACTCCCCCGGCGCCGCGTCCGACGGAGCCATTCCCGGAACGGACCACCTGGTGGATCTCGCCCGCGCCTGGGAACCCGATCTCGTCCTCTGGGACATGTGGCCCGCCGCGGCTATCGCCGCACGGGTCACCGGCGCGGCGCACGCCCGTTTCCTGTGGGGGCCCGACTACTGCGGCTGGGCACGGCAGCGGTACCTAAGGCTCGGCGGAGCGGAGTGGACGGGCCAGCAGGACCCGCTGACGGAGGCGGTGACGGAGGCGGCCCGGCGGCACGGCGTCACGGTCGACGACGAACTCCTCCTCGGCCAGCTGACCCTGGACCCGACGCCGACGGCGCTGCGCCTGGACACCCCGGCACAGACCGTCTCGATGCGCCGGGTGCCCTACACCGGGACGGATGTCGTGCCGGACTGGCTCCACCAGCGTCCGCAGCGGCCCCGGGTGGCCGTGTCCCTGGGCATGTCGGGCCGGGAGTACGCGACCAACGGGGCTCTGATCACGAAGTTGCTGGAGATGGTGGCCGACCTGGACGTCGAGGTCGTCGCCACCCTCAACGAGGTCCAGCTGGCCGGGCAACGGGTCCCGGACAATGTCCGTGTCCTCGACTATGTCCCCTTAAACCAGTTGCTGCCCACCTGTTCGGCGATCGTCCACCACGGCGGCAGCGGCACGGTCATGGCCGCCGTGGCCCATCGGGTGCCGCAACTCATCGAGGAGGAGGGACTGGAGTCGGCAACGTACGCGCCCTATGTCATGCGGCACGGGGCTGGACTGACCCTCGATCACAAGCGGCAGTCTGTCGACGTGATGCGCGCGCGGCTCCTGCGGGTGCTGCACGAGCCCTCGTTTCACGCGGGGGCGGACTCCCTGTACGCCGAGTGGCTGACCATGCCGTCTCCGCGTGACGTCGTGCCGGTCCTCGAGGAGCTGACGAGGCATCACCGCCTGCGTGGCTGAGAAAGGCACGTCATGCTTCGACGGAACGCGCCGCACCCACGTCGGAGTGCGGCGTGCTCCGGCGGTGCCGGGGCCGTCAGGCGCGGGTCGACCTGCCCTCGGCACGCACACTGGCCAGCAGTCGGTCGTCCGCGTCGTAGACGTGGGAGATGCCAGTGCAGGTAAAGGTGTCACCGCTCAGCACTCCCGCCTGATCGATGTCCACCCAGCCGGAGAAGATCCCGCTCTCGTCAAACTCCAGTTCCACGATCCGGAACGAGAACGTATCCGGGCCGGTCCTGCTCCAGTACCCCGCTCCGACGGAACCGGGGCGTGGCCCGGCGAGGATCATGGCCCGTCCGTTCTCGGTGAAACGCAGCGTGCTCGTGTACGACTGCCCCTCAACCGTTAGGTGTTCGGTCCAGGTGCCAGCCAGCGTCGTAGTTCCCAGAATGTCGTCCATGCCTTTCCCACCCTCTCGGCTGCGGTGCGCTGACGGGTTCACGGTGCGTCCTCCGGCTCGACGAGCGCTTGAGGCCGGGCCACATGCACAGGAGGCGGCGGGCCGCACCTCGTACATCGTCCGATTGACCTGGTCTCCAGCAGAGTTGGAGGGGGGGCAGGCACCGTTGATGGCGTCTCGTACATCGTCTAAGGGGAGTCGCCGTGTCCCAAACCGTGCACCACGCCGTCGCGCAGGTCACCGGAGACCTCTACGCGGAGGTCCAGACGTTCTACGCCCGTCAGATGCGGCGGGCCGACTCCCTCGACATCGAGGGCTTCGCCGAGACGTTCACTGACGAGGGCGAGGTAGTGCACGCCGACGGTGGGCGGACCCGCGGCCGGGCCGAGATGATTGCCGCCATGCGGGCCAGGCTGTCCCGATACCGGGGCGTGTCGACCCAGCACTGGTTCGGCCAGTTACTCATTGAGCCGCTGGCCGACGGCGCCCTGGGCATCTCCTACTACACACTCGTTGCCCAGGTGGACGAGCAGGGGCTGTCCTTCCAACCGACCTACACCGTGGACGATGTGCTGGTGCGCGAGCCAGGCGGTGACCTGCGGACGCGTTCGAGGGTCATCCGCCGAAGCGCCCCCGCCCAGCGGTGACGGCGAGGCCGGGAAGATCCATGAGGGTTCTTTTCAGCACCGTGCCCCTTGCGGGGCACTTCCTGCCGCTGGCGCCACTGGCGTGGGCACTGCGCGCGGCAGGTCACGAAGTCCTGGTGACGACACCGGACAATATTGTCGCCTCTGTTCTGGGTTCGGGACTACCGGTCGCCTCCTGCGGCCCGCAGGCTGAGTTCACCGGACTCATCAGACGGGAAGACCTGTCCGAGGTGCCAGAGGGCCTCGTGCCTCAGCGCTATCTGCACGGGCGCGCCTTCGGCCGTATCGCGGGCGGTTCGCTGGCCGGCATCGCCGCGCTGGCAGAGTCATGGCAGCCAGACCTGCTGATCTGCGAGCGGGCCGAGTTCGCCGGACCGCTCGTCGCCGCCTCACGGAACGTCCCCTGGGTGCAGTATCACTGGTCGGTGGCGGAACTGCCCGAGTACCGACACGCCGCGGCGGAGGAACTCAGCACGGCGATGGCGGCGTCGGGCATCCGGGATCTGCCGCGGCCTGCTGCGGTCTTGGACCCCTGGCCTGCCAGCCTGCGTCTCGGGCACGCGGCGGGCCACCAGGAGATCCGTCATGTCCCGTCCCACGGTGACGCCCAGGTGCCCAGCTGGGTGTTCGAACGGCGGAGCCGGCCGCGGATCTGCCTCACATTCGGCACGGTCCTCCCCCAATACGGCGGCGGTGGCCTGCGCGGCCTGATGACGGCTCTGGCGCAGGCCCTGGCCGAGACCGGGGCGGAGCTGCTGCTCGCGGTGGACGACGCCCTGGCCGTCCAGTGGACGGCACCGCACCCGGCGATACGCCACATCGGCCGGCTGCCGCTCGCCGACACCTTCCCCACCTGCGATATCGTGGTCCACCACGGAGGGCAGGGCACGTCCCTGACCGCGCTGGCGGCGGGACGGCCGCAGTTCGTGTTGCCGGAGCTGGACGACCAGTTTGACAATGCCCGGGCCCTGGAGACGGCTGGGGCGGCCGTCGTGCTGCCCATGGCGGCCGCCGCCCCGGAGACGGTGGTCAAAGGGTGTCTGCGGCTACTCGAGGACGACCGGTATGCCAAAGCCGCGGCGCGTCTGGCCGAGGTGTCCGCTCTGATGCCCGCGCCCTCGGCGCTGGTGGCACCGCTCGAGGCACTGGCCCTGGCCGGGACGGGCCCGTGACGCACTGGTGCGTCACGGGCCCGTCCCTCAGGCGCGGCACTCCGGCAGACCGCCGTGGAACTCGCACATCTCCTTGAACGACCCGGATACGTCGATCCG
Organism: Streptomyces sp. NBC_00654; assembly: GCF_026341775.1. NCBI lineage: Bacteria > Bacillati > Actinomycetota > Actinomycetes > Kitasatosporales > Streptomycetaceae > Streptomyces > Streptomyces sp. NBC_00654. Next base: position 16,824 of record NZ_JAPEOB010000004.1, read on the forward strand.
GGCCCCCGGTGGCAGTCCCTCCAGCTCGGCGTAGGCGCGATGGAGGTTGCCGACGAGGCGTTCCGGGTCGGTCAGGGCGGCGTACGGGCCCGGCTGGGCCCGCCGGGCAGCCTCGAGCGGGGACAGACCGGCCAGCAGGCCGTCCTGCGCCAGTCCTCGGCACCATCGCAGGTACTCCTCGGTTTGGTCCAGCAACTCCGGGCCTCCGACCGCGCCGTGGCCCGGCACCACCACCCGGGGCCGCAGCGCGCGCATCCGGGCCATGGCCTGTAGCGAACCGGCCACGGACCCCATGAGCACGTACGGCGTGACGCCCGACCAGACCACGTCACCGGTGAACAGCACACGCCGCTCGGGAACCCAGACGGCGACGTCGGTCGCCGTGTGAGCGGGTCCGATGTGCAGTAGCTCCACGCGCGGACCGGCTCTGCCCAGGTGCAGCGTGAGTGCGGTGCGGAAGGTCAGCGTCGGCAGGGCGAGGGGGGTCTCGCCCCACGCGACCTGCGGCCACAGGCCGCGCAGGCCCAGTCCCGCCTCCGCCATGTCGGCGCGGGTCCCCTCGTGCGCGACGATGGTCGCCCGCGGCGCGAAGAGGCTGTTGCCGAAGACGTGGTCGCCGTGGAAGTGGGTGTTGACGACGATGTCCGGGCCGCCCCCGGCGACCGCGTCGACCTGGTCTGCCAGGTGCCTGGTACGGGCTTCGGTAGCGGCGGTGTCCACCAGCACGGAGGCTTCGGGGCCGACGACGAGTCCGGCGTTGTTCAGGCACCAGCCGCCCGGAAGCTGGAGATAGGCGTACACGCCGTCGGCGAGCCGGGTCAGCCGTCCGGGCGGGGCGACGACGCCGGTCACGGCCGTACCCCGGGCGGGTCGGGCAGGGCTGTGTAGCCGCCGCCGTGGAAGACGAGGGGCTGCCGGCCCGACGCGCCGCCGGAGACGGCGACCACCCGGCCGACGAGCAGCGCATGGTCCCCGGCCTCGAACTCGTGGTGAAGCTCGCACTCGAACCAGGCAGCCGCCGAGGGGACCACGGCGTTCCCCGTGATGCCGGGCACGCCACCGAGGCGTCTCATGGCAGTGGCGCCCTCAGGCCGGTCCGGTAGGCAGAACTCCCGTGCCAGGTCGTGCTGGTCACTGTTCAGCACACTGACCGCGTAGCCGCCGTGGGCCCGCACGCGCGGCCGCATCCGGCCGTCCGCCTTGACGGACACCAGGATCAGCAGCGGGTCCAGGGAGACGGAGGTCAGGCTGTTGAGGGTCATGACGACCAGGTCGTCGTCCCGGCCGCACGTGAGCAGGGTCACCCCGGTGGGGAAGCAGCCCATCGTCGCCCGGAAGACTGCCGCGTCCGGACGCGTCTGTGTGGTGGCGACCGGATTCGTCATCGTTTCGCTCCGGATAGTGGGAGTCATCAGTAGTTGCCGAGTCCACCGCAGACGTTGAGTGCCTGGGCCGTGATCGCGGCGGCGGCGTCCGTCGTCAGGTAGCCCACGAGCCCGGCGACCTCCTCCGGTGACACATAGCGCCCCATGGGGATCCGCCCTTCGAACCGGCTCCGGATCTCCTCTTCGCTGACGCCGTGGTAAGAGGCGTGTCCCTGGCGGACGCGTTCGGCCATGGGGGTCTCGACGAAGCCGGGGCAGACGGCGTTCACGGTGACGCCGGTGCGGGCCAGTTCCAGGCCGACGGCCTTGGTGAAGCCGACCACGCCGTGCTTGGACGCCGAGTAGGGGGCGGCCAGCGCCACGCCCTGCTTGCCGCCCGTGGAGGCAATGTTGATCACTCGCCCCCAGCCGGCTTCGACCATTCCGCCCCTGGCCAGCACTTCGCGGGTGACCCTGAAGACACCGTGCAGGTTGGTGTCGATCACGTCGAACCATGTGGCGTCGTCGAGCCGCGCGGTCTCGCCGCCGCCGTTGCGTCCCGCGTTGTTGACCAGCACGCCGATCGGTCCGTGGGCGGCGACCGCGTCCGCCACGGCCGCCCGCACCTGCTCCGTCGAGGTGACGTCGCATACCGTGCCTGAAACCTCCAGTCCTTCCTCACGCAGCCTCTTCACGAGGCCACGCACGTTCTCCGCACTGCGTGCGCACCCGAAGACCGCCATGCCCTGGCGGGCCAGCAGCTCGGTCACGGCCAGGCCGATCCCGCTGGTCGCACCAGTGACGAGGGCCACCCGGCGTTCCATGCCTGTCATCGTCATCCTGCTCTCCCGCCATCGACAGTCCGCCGTGCACGACCGTGGCAACGTCTGCTTGCGCGGGTCTCGAAACGGGCTGGAGGCCCCGGCCGGTCGAGCACGGTTCGACGGTGCGTCGAGGCCCCGGCGCAAGAGTGGACGACGTCCGTACGCGCGGGCACCGCGCCGCCCGGAGTTGAGGAGTTTTCGATGCCCGAAGAGATCCCTGACGTCAGGAAGTCGGTCGTTGTAGCAGCGTCCATGGAGCACTGCTTCGAGGTCTTCACCCAGCGTCCCGCCGACTGGTGGCCGCCCTCACACGTACTGGTGAGGAAGGAGCGCGCGGGTCTGGCCTTCGAGCCCTTCGTCGGCGGCCGCTACTACGAGTGGGACGTCGACGGCGCCGAGATCGCCTGGGGCCGCATCCTGGAATGGGATCCGCCGCACCGGCTCGCCATGACCTGGCGGATCGACGGCCGCTGGCAGCCCGTTCCGGACGACGACCGGGCCAGCGAGATCGAGGTCGACTTCACCGCGGCCGGCAGCGGAGGCACACGGGTGGAGCTGGCGCACGTCAAGCTGCACCGGCACGGCGACGGCGCGTGGAACATCCACAAAGCACTGGACGGCCCGGACCCGGGAGAGACTCTGGCCCGTTTCGCGAACGCCATCTGACCCGTCACAACGGCCGGCAGGAAGGGCACGAGATGTACGAGGCCACCCCACGGAGCGCCGAACCGACCGGCCCTGTCGAGAAGTTGTGCACCCTCGCCGCACAGCAGGCCGATACCGCCGACCACACCGGCCGGCTCGCGCCGGAGGTCACCGACTCCCTCCGGGAGGCCGGGTTCGCCCGGCATTTCGTGGCCACCCGGTGGAGCGGCTCCGAAGGATCGTTCGCCGACCTCACGCGGGCGGTCGTCGCCCTGGGGCAGGCGTGTCCGGCCACCGCCTGGTGTGCGTCGCTGAGCGCTTACTCCGCGCGATTCGCCTGCCACCTTCCGCCCGAGGGACAACAGGCGCTGTGGGAGGGGGGGCCGGACACCGTGATCGCGACGGCGCTGATGCCTGGCGGACGAGCCGAGGCCGCCGGGGGCAGCTGGCGGCTGGCGGGCCGGTGGAGTTACGTCAGCGGCATCGACTTCGCCGACTGGGTCCTGCTCTGCGCCACCGTGGACTGCGGTGACGGGGCTCCCCGGCTGAGGTTCTTCGCCCTTCCCCGGGGCATGTACACGGTTCACGGTGACTGGGACAGCGTCGGCATGCGGGCGACTGCCAGTCACACCGTCGTCGTGGACTCCGTCACCGTCCCGGACCATCTGACGTTCGACCGGAGTGTCATGATCACCGGAAGCAATCCGCACTCCGACGTCCCCGCCCACAGCGTGCCGTTCCAGGCGGTGGGCGGACTGACCTTCATCGCACCGGTGATCGGCGCGGGGATCGGCGCGCTGAGCGCCTTCGCCGCCGGTCTCACCGGACGTCGGCGTACAGCGGCCAACGAGTCAGCTCTGGTACGTGCCTCGGGTCGGGTCGACGCCGCACGCCACCTCGTCGAAGAGAACACCCGGGTGCTCGACGAGCGGTGGTTCACGCCCGACCACATGGCGCGCAACGAACGCAACGCCACCTACGCCGCGGAGGCTGTCAGGGAAGCCGTCGGTCTTCTCATCTCCGCAGCGGGCACCGCGGGTCTCGGGTCCCGGCATCCGCTGCAGCGGTTCTGGCGGGACGTCACCTCCGCGACGAGCCATGTGGCACTGCAGTACGACACTGCGGCCAGGAAGAACTACTCGGCGGTACTCGCTGGACCGGCGCGGTGAGGGCCCCGTTCGCCGACCGGGCGACGTGGCAGATCAGGAGAGACGGCGAGGGGCAGGCTTCGCCAGGCAGACGGCGGTCGGCCCGTGGTGGCCCTAGCAGCGTTCCAGGGCCGGTCCAGCCCACCGCACGAAGGTGAGGAGCGGCGCGCGAGGCCGGGACCTGCACGTACTCCGAGGTCATGAGGAGATCAGGTGACACACGCATCGCAGCGTTCCGTTCGGCGGGTCAACGCGGAACTCTACGTCGATGTCCTGCAGTTCTACGCCCGGCAGATGCCGTTGCTGGAGGAGCGGCGTCTGGAGGAGTTCCTGGAGACGATGACCGAGGACGGCTCCATCGAACACGTGCCCAACGGTTGGCGGATCGAGGGCAGGAGCGCCCTGCTCGCCGAGATGCGTGCTCGCCGGGGCGATCCCGGCCGGCCGCTGGTCGGGGAGGTGTCAGCGCGTCAGGCGCGGGGGGACGACGTGGCCTACTACGACGGGATCGTCTACCGGTACTGGTTCGACAGGATGCGCATCGAGCCGGAGTCGGACGACGTCCTGAGGGTTGGCTACCAGGCGATGGTCAGCATGACGGACGCCACCGGCAAGGTGAGCTTCGAGCCGACGACGACGGTCGAGGACGTACTGGTCCGCCATGACGGCGAGTGGTACACGCGGTCGCGACGGGTCACCCACGACTCGCCCAACTGGGCCGACAAGATCCATAACCCGTCGTGACCGGGTGCCCGGCTCTCATTCCGACGTTCCCAGCCGCATGCCCACCGGTAGTCGACACCAACGGAGGTGCCACGATCGTGTCATCGTCTCAAGAACCCGAGGTCTTCCCCTTCGAGGGCTCCTCCTACAGGGGGCCGGACCCCCGGTACGCCCGGTGGCGGGCCCAGGAGCCGGTGAAACGCGTCCGTACGGCGGGCGGGGTGGATGCCTGGCTCGTCACCCGGTATGAGGACGTGCGGGCGGCCCAGGCCGACCCCCGTCTGAGCAGGGCCCTGGCCTGCGGCCCCGGCGCTCCCCGGATCGGCGGCACCATGTACACGACTCCCGACATGATCATTTCCATGGACTCGCCCGAACACTCCCGCCTGCGCAAGCTGGTGGCCGGGGCCTTCACAGGCCGCCGGGTCGAGCGGATGCGGCCGCGTGTGCAGTCGGTGCTGGACGAGCTGCTCGACGGTATCGAGGCCAAGGGTTCGCCGGCGGACCTCGTACCGCAGCTCACCCTCCCCTTTCCCCTGACGGTGATCGGCGAGCTGCTTGGCGTCCCGCCCGAGGACCTGCGGAAGTTCGAGGTGTGGGCCCGTGCCTTCGCCACCGTCGACGACCGGGCGGGTGGCGAGGCGTCGCTGGAGGGCCTGGCGAAACTGAGCGAGTACATCGTCGGCCTGATCGCGGACAAGCGGACCGGGCCGGCGGACGACATGCTGTCGGAGCTGATCGCGGCCCGTGACCAGGACGACCGGCTCAGCGAGCCGGAGCTGGTCACGTTCGGCTTCACTCTCATCGGCGCGGGTTTCGACACGACGGCCAATCAGCTCGCCAACTCGGTCCTGGCACTGATCGCGCGCCATCGCGACCAGTGGGACCTGCTGGTCGAGGACCCCGCCCGCGTCCCGGCCGCGGTGGACGAGCTTCTCCGTCACGTCAATCTGTTCGCCACGGACACGTCCGGCTTCCCGCGGATCGCGGCACAGGACATGGAGATCGGCGGTGTCAAAATCTCCGCCGGTGACGCGGTCCTTCTGTCGCTGGCCTCGGCGAACCGGGACGAGACCGTTTTCGAGGATCCGGACCGCTTGGACCTGGGCCGGGTGCGCAACCCGCATCTGTCCTTCGGCCACGGTCTCCATCACTGCCTCGGCAAGCACCTCGGCCGGATGGAGATGGAGATCGCGCTGACCGGCCTGGTCCGGCGCCTGCCGGACCTGCGCCTGGCGGTGGACGAGGGGGAACTGCCCTGGCATGTGGGCGAGATCAACCACACCTTGACGTCCCTGCCGGTCACCTGGGGACCCTGATCCCGTGGCCGAGACATCGCCGCCGTTGGTACGGCCGCGGACGGGCCCCGGGGCCGCCTGCGAACAGCTGACATCCTGGACGCCATGAGTGAGACCTCAGCCCGATTACTGAAGTTGTTGTCCCTGCTGCAGACACCGCGGGAGTGGCCCGGCAGCGAACTCGCCGAACGCATGGGCGTCAGTCCCCGTACCATCCGCCGGGACATCGACCGCCTGCGTGACCTCGGGTATCCGGTCCACGCCACGAGAGGCGCGGTGGGCGGCTACCGTCTGGTCGCGGGAGCCGCCATGCCCCCACTCCTGCTGGACGACGACGAGGCCGTCGCCATCACCGTCGGACTGCGCACGGCGGCACACGCGGTGGACGGCATCGAGGAGGCCGCCGTGCGGGCGCTGGTGAAGCTGGAGCAGGTCCTGCCGTCGCGTCTGCGGCACAGGGTGAGCGCCCTGGGTGCCGCAACCGTACCGTTGCCGGGTTACGGACCCGGGGTCGCCGCCGAGCATCTGACCGTGCTCGCCGCGGCCGTTGCCGGCCGGGAACAACTGCGATTCGCGTACCGGTCGGCATACGGCCGGCCCAGGCAGGAGCCGAGCCGGCCGCAGGACACCCAACGGCTCGTGGAACCTCACCGGCTGGTGTCGACCGGCCGCCGCTGGTACCTCGTGGCGTACGACAACGAACGTGAGGACTGGCGGACGTTCCGTGTCGACCGCATCCGGGGTCCGCGGCCGACGGGCGTACGCGTGCCAACTCGGTCCCTGCCGGTCGAGGACGCCGCCGCGTATGTCACCCACCGGCTCTCGGAGCTCGCTCCCCTCTACCGGGCTGTGGCCACCTTGTACGCCCCGGCGAGCGAGGTCGAGGACCGGCTCGGGGGCACCGGCGACGAACTCGAGGAACTGTCCGAACACAGCTGCCGGTTGCGCACGCAGGCGGATTCCCTGGGGTGGCTGGCGTTTCGGCTGGTGAGCATCGGATGCCCGTTTGACGTGCACGAACCGCCCGCTCTGGTGGCATACATGCGTGATCTGGGCGCCAGGGCCAGCCAGTCCGTCGACGGCTCCGCACGGCCTCCCGTGGGGCGGGCCATCTCGGACACCCCCTGACCTATATGGGGTCTAGCGTCGAAGCGTCCGTGGGACGACACCCCGCACCCCTCAAATCTTCAGGAGCGAAGGCCATGAACCCTGCCCAGGAGGCTCCTCCGGGCTCTGCCGAGGACCGGCGCCGATGGATCGCGCTGGCCGTAGTCCTGACCGCGTCCTTGCTGGACCTGGTCGACGCGACCATCGTCAACGTCGCGATCCCCGCTATCCAGCGGGACATCGACGCCTCGTACAGCGCTATCCAGTGGATCACGGGCGGCTACACCCTCGCGTTCGCCGTGGGTCTGATCACCGGCGGGCGGCTCGGCGACATCTGGGGCCGCAAGCGGGTCTTCCAGCTCTCCATGCTGGGCTTCACTGCGGCATCCGCCCTCTCCGGTCTGGCGATGGGCCCCGAGATGCTGATCGGCGCGCGTATCCTGCAGGGCCTCATGGCCGCCATGATGGTGCCGCAGGTGCTGTCGATCATCCATGTGACGTTCAGTCCCCAGGAGAGCGGTAGGGTCTACGGGCTGTTCGGCGCCATCAGCGGCATCGGCGCGGTGTCCGGACCGGTCATCGGTGCGCTGCTCGTCGAGGCGGATCTGTTTGGCCTTGGCTGGCGACCGATCTTCCTCATCAACCTCCCGATCGGCCTCGTCGGTCTGGTCCTGGGCCAGCGCTACCTCACCGAGTCAAAGGCGCCGCACGCCGTCCGTCTCGATCTCATCGGGGTCGCCCTGGCCTCGCTGAGTCTCCTGCTGCTGGTCTACCCGCTCACCCAGGGCAGGGAGGCGGGCTGGCCGGCCTGGAGCTTCGTGGCCATGTGCGCGAGCATCCCCGCCTTCGTCGTCTTCGTACTGCATCAGCGAGCCAGGATCCGCGCCGGTAGCACCCCGCTCATCGAGTTGTCGCTGTTCAGGATCAAGAGCTTCGCGGCCGGCATCACCGTTCAGTTGAGTTTCGGCACCACGTTCGGCCTTTTCTCGCTCACCGGCGCCCTGTACATGCAGATCGGGCTCGGCTGGAGTGCGATCCACGCCGCTCTCACGAGCTTGATGTTCGGTGCCACAATGGCTTTGTCGACCAACGTCGCCATGCGAGTGCTGATGCCGAAGTACGGGCGCACGGTGCTCCAGGCCGGTGCCCTGCTGATGATCGCCGGGCTATTCGGCTATTACTGGGTCGCCGACAGCCAGGGAATCGGCACCACGTCCTGGGAGCTGGCGCCGGTCATGGTCGTGGCGGGCTGGGCTCTTGGCATGATCATGGCACCCTTGATGAGTGCGGTCCTGACCGACGTCCCGTTCCAGCACGCCGGCTCCGCTTCCGGACTGACCAACACCGTCAACCAGATGGGCATGGCGCTCGGTCTCGGCCTGGCCTCGGTGGCATACTTTGCCGTCGTCGACGACGCCACCGAGGCGGATCAGGCCAGTGGTGCCGCCTTCGTCGACGCTTTCATCAACACGTTGTGGTGGGTGATCGGCGGCATGGTGCTCGCCTTCCTCCTCATGTTCGCGCTGCCCGCGATGAAGCCTGGCGCGAAGGCAAAGGAGCGGGAGGCCGTCCCCGAAGACGTCTCCGAGCCGACGCGCTGAGGACCCGTACGGTGGGCGGGCTCCGGCACTCGGCCGGGGCCCGCCCAAGGCTCCGTGGAGACTCAACCGCGCAGCGAAGCCGCCGCACGCACGTCGTCGAGCAGGCGGGCCTGCTCCAGGCAGACACCGTCGGGCGTGCCCCCGGCACGGGCCGCCGCCGCGAACGCCATCACGGTGTTGTACGCCTGGTCCTCGGGGGGAACAAGCAGGTCCCGTGGGCCGGAGCCGTCGTCCACTCGGATGACCGGCCGATGGTCGGCGGGGGGTGTGAAGGCCTGGCCCACCGTGATGCTGCCGCCGGTTCCCCACAGGGCGTACGTGCTGCAATAGGCGTGATCCAGACCGAAGGAGACGTGCACGCCGGTGCCGTCCGGTGCCACAAGAAGCGCCGACCCGGCCGAGTCGACCTGGTGCCCGCTGCCCCGCACCAGGGACGCACCGACAACCTCCAGACCCGGCCCCAGGAAGTGGCAGGCGGCGCGCAGCGGATACACACCTGTGTCCCACAGGGCGCCGCCGCCCAGCTCGGGCCGACGGCGAATGTCGTCCTGGGCACGTCGAGGCACCATGAAGTGCGCCTCGAAACCGCGTAATTCACCGACGGCCCCCTCATCGAGGAGTTTCCGAACGACGGCGTGCAGGCCATGGTGGACGAACATGACGTTCTCCATCAGGGCCAGACGCTGGCTCCGGGCCAGTTCGACCAGCCTGCCGGTCGACTCGCGGCGCAACGACAGCGGCTTCTCCACAAGCACGTGCTTGCCCGCGAGCAGTGCCGCTTCGGTCCATTCGGCGTGCAGGGCCGCCGGCAGCGGCACATACACGGCCTCGACCGCCTCGTCCGTCAGTAGCGCCTCATATCCGTGCACCGCCCGGCAGCCGTAGACGTCGGCCAGTTCTGCGGCGCGCGCCGGGTCACGGCTCGCCACCGCGACGACCTCGGTCCGCGGAGCGCGAGCGATGGCGGGGAGCATTCTGCGCCTGGCGATGTCCGCGCACCCCATGACCCCGATCCGAAGCGGTTCCGTCACAGCTTCACCGCCCCGCTGTTGAGGGCCGACAGCAGAGAGCGAGCCTGCACGTTCACATAACGGCTGTGCCGTACGAGCCAGTTCAGCTGCCCCGGGGTCACCCAGCGGTATCCCGGAGGCGGCGTCGACAGTCCGGCGGCGGCGACATCATCGATGTCCACGACGAGATGACGGCTGACTGCGTTGAGGAAACGGCCGCCTTCCTCGGAGTGCAGCGCGGCGTAACGGATGTTCGTCGGCGCGGCGTCCAGCACCAGGTCGAGAAAGCGCGGGGCGGCGGGCTCCGTGTACCCCTGGTAGTTGTCCGGGACGCACTGCACGGTGGGTCCCAGTTCCACGGTCTCGAGGAACCCGCCCTCCGCCCGGGCGTGGACCAGCACGTGCGGCACCCCGTCGAATCGGCCCGCCAAGAAAGCCGTCACGCCGGTCGCGACCGGCTCGAACAGCGGCTGCGTCCAGCCGGACACCTCCCGGTTCGCCGCCTCGGCCCGAACGGCGACCACCTGGAAGAACCGGTTGTCGGGACGGCGGACGGCTGATTCGGTCCGCACCCATCCGTCCACTTCGGCGAGCGGCAGCGGCTCGGCGCGCACCTGGTGCCGGGCCTTCTCCCTCGTGACCCAGGACAGCAGATCGGTGTCGGAGGACAGCGCGTCCGGCTCGGCCCGGAGGTTCGGTGCGCACGCCAGGACCGTCCGTGCGTCCATGTTCACCACGTGGTCCTGCAGCAGCAGTTCGCCGAGCTGGCCCAGGGTCAGCCAGCAGAAGTCCGGGTCGGCCGGCACGTCCTCGCGCGTCTCGACGATGACGTTCCGGTTGGCCTTGTGCAGGAACCACGACCCGTGCTCGGACTGCAGGACGTCGACGAGGACGCGGGCCGGGCGCAGGCCCGTAAAGTACTCAAGGTATTTTACGGCCGCGCCGCCGTGCGCCTTGGTGTAGTTGCTGCGGGTGGCCTGCACGGTCGGCGAGAGCTGGACCAGCCGCGGATTGCCCGGCTCCATCTTCGCCTGCATCAGGAAGTGCAGCACGCCGTCGAACTCCTTGGCGAGGATGCCGAGGATGCCGACCTCCGGCTGGTTGATGATCGGCTGCTGCCAGTCATGGGCTCCCTCCCCCACCTGCACTCGCAGACCGTGCACGGTGAAAAAACGCCCGCTGTCGTGGACCAGGTTTCCCGTGGACCGTTCGAACGACCAGCCCTCGAGCTGGTTGAACGGAATCCTGTGCACCCGGAACGGATGAGCGGCACTGCGCTCGGCCATCCAGCCGAAGAAGTCCGCAGTAGGCATCCCGGCACCGGACCCGGCGGCCTCCGCGGAACGCCGGAATCTCTCCGGCAGCGCGGCATCCGCACGGGGCCGCAGGAGGGTGGCCCCTGTCGGGAGGTCACCCTTCAGCCTCGTGCGCTGTGCCCACCCCGCAGAGGTGTCGACCAGCGCCGCTTCGGTCAGTTCGCTCATGCCGGTGTCCCTTCCAGAAGGAGCCGTCGGCCTCTGATGGCGCTCACCGTAGAAGCAGGGTCTGGAGACCCGGTCGTACGGTCCTCGGTCCACTCGGCGGACCACGAAGGAGCGAGTCGACGGATCCTCAAGGCCCTCATGGCACCGTCTCGACTCACTGGCTTCTGCGGAGCCGGTCGGGACAAGAGGGCGCTTTCACCACCAGGAGGACGAGTGGTCATCGATCGCTGCCGCGTCTGCGGCAACCGCACGCTGCTGCCCGTACTGGACCTCGGTCCACAGGCCCTGACCGGTGTCTTTCCCCGGTCGCGCGAGGAAATCGTCCCCGTCGTCCCGCTCGAACTCGTCCGGTGCTCGCCGGACGGCTGCGGCCTCGTGCAGCTGCGGCACGTCGCCGACTTCGGCCTCATGTACGGCGGCAGTTACGGCTACCGCTCGGGCATACGCCCCTTCATGGTCCGGCACCTGGCGAGCAAGGTGAACGCGGTCATGAAGCTGGTCACTCCCGGCCCCGGTGACCTGGTGGTGGACATCGGCAGCAATGACTCCACCTTGTTGCGGCAGTACCCAGCGGACGGCCCGGCCCTGGTGGGCGTGGACCCGGTCGGTGCCAAGTTCCGTCATCTGTACCCGGCCCGGGCGGAGTTGATCACCGACTTCTTCTCCAAGAAGGTGTTCACCGAGCGGTTCGGTTCGCGCCGGGCCAAGGCCGTCACCTCAATCGCGATGTTCTACGACCTGCCGCACCCCCTGCAGTTCATGCAGGGCATCCGCGACATCCTTGCCGACGACGGGGTGTGGGTGACCGAGCAGAGCTACCTGCCATCGATGCTTGATGCCACCGCCTACGACGTCGTCTGCCACGAACACCTGGGGTACTACAGCCTGCGGCAGATCGAGTGGATGGCCGAGCGGGTGGGGCTGACGGTCATCAGGGCGGAACTGACCGACGTGTACGGCGGCAGTCTGGACGTCACCTTCGCCAGGACCCCCACCCGTCACCGGGTGGACGAGACGGGCCTGGCCGCGATCCGCGCGCGGGAGTCCGCTCTCGGTCTGGACGGCCCGGCCCCGTTCGCCCGGTTCGCGGAACGGAGCAGGCGATACCGCGACGCGCTCCGGGAGTTCCTCGACGACTCCCGCAAGGCCGGAAAGCTGACGGTCGGCTACGGCGCCTCAACCAAGGGGAACGTGATCCTCCAGTACTGCGGGCTGGGCCCGGACGACCTCCTGTGCATCGGCGAGCCCAACGAGGAGAAGGCCGGGTGCTTCACTCCCGGCACCGGGATACCGATCGTCTCCGAATCCGAGGCCAAGGCGTATGGGCCCGACCAGTTGCTGGTACTTCCGTGGATCTACCGCGACGGGTTCGTCGAGCGGGAGCGCGACTTCCTCGACGGCGGGGGAAAGCTGGTCTTCCCGCTTCCCGTCCTCAGCGTCGTCGAGGGGCGGTGACCGGGATGCGCACCCGCGCGCTCGCCGTGGCCGGAGCCTTCGAGTTCACGCCCGAGGTGCATAGCGACGAGCGCGGTCTCTTCGTGTCCCCCCTGCAGCAGTCCGCGTTCGTGGCCGCGGTCGGCCATGGTTTCACAATCGCCCAGACCAATCACAGCAGATCGGCGAAGGGGGTCCTGCGCGGCATTCACTTCACGACCACTCCGCCGGGGCAGGCCAAGTACGTCTACTGCGCGCGGGGACGCGCGATGGACGTCGTGGTGGACATCAGGGTGGGCTCACCGACCTTCGGCCGGTGGGACGTCGTCCACATGGATCCCCACACTTTCCGGGCGGCGTACTTCCCGGTCGGGGTCGGACACGCCTTCCTCGCCCTCGAGGATGACACCGTCATGTCCTACCTGGTCAGTTCCGCGTACCGAGCCGAACTGGAGCTGGCCATCGACCCGTTCGACCGCTCACTCGGCGTGCCCTGGCCGAGCGGCATGGAGTTCGTCGTCTCCGGGCGGGACCGGGCCGCACCGGGTCTGGCGCAGACGGAGGCCGCAGGCGGACTTCCGCGGTACGCCGACTGCCTGGACCTCGAGGACGGCCATCCGGCCGCCGGCCGCGCCGGCGGTCCGGAGTGACCCAGCACGGAGCGGCCGGGGCGGTCGCGGTCCTCGGCGGCACTGGCTGCATGGGCCGCCACATCTGCGCCGCGTTCGCGGAACAGGGCGCTCACGTCGTGGCCGTCTCTCGCCGCCGTACACCCGCCGTCGACGGGTACCGGTTCCTGCCATTGGACGCCGCCCGGTGCACGGCCGAGGAACTGGCCGCCGTGCTGGCCGCCGAGAAGGTCGACACGGTCGTCAACGCGACACTCGGCTGGGGCCGGACCAAGGAGGAAATGGGCTACACCAACGTCCGTCTGGTGGAGCGGCTGCTCTGCGCCCTGCGCAGCATGGCGCATCCCCCGCGCCTGGTTCATCTGGGCACCATCCACGAGTACGGCCCGGTGTCGCACGGCACGCTGATCGACGAGGACGTGCCGCCGCGGCCACAGACGCTGTACGCCCTGGCAAAGCTCACCGCCTCGCACATGGTGCTGGAGGCTGTTCGGGCCGGCCGGCTGGACGGCACCGTGCTACGGGTAACGAACACGATCGGCCCGCATCCGGCCCCGGAAAGCTTCTTCGGCGCGCTCGCCGCCCGGCTCCGGGACAGCGGAGCGGCCGAGGGCATCGAGCTGACCATCGCCGACGCCCGACGGGACTACGTCGATGTCAGGGATGCGGCCGACGCCGTGGTCCGGGCGGCCCAGAGCCCGCTCGCCGGTCCTCTGGTGAACATCGGCCGAGGTGAGGCTCTGCACATCCGCGAGCTGGTCGACGCGCTGGTCAGGGCGACGGGGCTGGCGCCGGAGAGTGTTCGTGAGCGTCGGGGCGCCGTGACCGGCCGGAGCGCCGGAGCCGACTGGATCCGGGTCGACAACTCCCGTGCCAGGCAGCTCCTGGGTTGGCAGTCCCGCTACGGCATTGACGAGTCCATGCAGGACCTGTGGGACACCGTTCGTCCGGCGTCCGCCCCACCGGCGCCAGTCCCCACCAGGGACGACCGGCCCCGGCGGTGACGCGTCGGTGCCGGGCCGGGTCACCGCTGCACGCGGACTCTAGCCCCGTTCGACAGCAGCACGCGACCTTGTTGCCCGGCCGCCCGGGCCGTCCCGAGGATCCCAAAAGGAGCCTGTATGAGCCCGCCCGTCACCCCTTACCTGGTGCACATCCCCGACGCGCAACTCGCCGATCTGCGGCACCGGCTGGCAAGCGCCCGGTGGCCGGAGGCCGAGACGGTCGGCGACTGGTCCCAGGGGATGCCGCTGACGTACGCGAAAGATCTGGCCGCGTACTGGGCGCAGCGGTACGACTGGCGGGCCGCCGAGGCCCGGCTGAACGCCGTTCCCCAGTTCCGCACCGACATCGACGGGCTGGGGATCCACTTCCTGCACGCCCGCTCGCCTCATCCACGGGCACTTCCCCTGCTGGTCAGCCACGGCTGGCCCGGGTCGGTGGTGGAGTTCCTGGACATCGTCGATCCGCTCACCGATCCGCCGGACCCCGCAGACGCCTTCCACGTCGTGTGCCCGTCACTGCCCGGATATGGATTCAGCGGCAAGCCGTCGGACTCCGGCTGGCCGGTGGACCGGGTCGCCGGCGCCTGGGCGACGCTGATGGGGCGACTCGGTTACGACCGGTACGGGGCGCACGGCGTGGACTGGGGGTCCTTTGTCACTGCGGCCATGGCGGAGACCGACACCGGCAACCTGGCCGGCATCCATCTGACGATGCCGTTCGCCCGGCCGCCCAAGGAGCAGGTCGCGCTGGACGAACGCGACCTGGCAGGGCTGGCCGCGATGAAGGAGTTCCAGCAGCAGGAGGGTGGCTATTCGGTCGTCCAGAGCACCCGCCCGCAGACGCTCGGCTACGCCCTGAGCGACTCGCCGGTGGGGCAGCTGGCCTGGATGGCTGAGAAGTACTGGGCCTGGAGCGACCACGACGGGGATCTGGACAAGGTCATCCCCAGGGACCGGCTGCTGGACGCTGTGTCGGTCAGCTGGTTCCGCTCGACGGCAGCGTCCTCGGCCCGCATTTACTGGGAGAGCCAGAACAAGCTGGCCCTCGGCCCGGTCCGCGTGCCAGCCGCGGTCTCCAACTTCCCGAAGGACGGCCGGATGCCGCGGCCGTGGATCGAACACAGGTTCACGGATCTGCGCCGCTGGACGGACCATCCCGTCGGTGGTCACTTCCCGGCTCTCGAACAGCCTGACGCCCTCGTCGGGGAACTGCGCGCCTTCTTCCGCACCCTGCGTTGACGACATGCCATCAGGAGGGATTCACCCGTGACGACGAGTTCGACCGAACCCGAGGCCGGCACCGAACCGGAGGCCAAGACCTTCCCGTACCAGCGGAAGTGCCCCTTCAGCCCGCCGCCGGAGTATGCGGCGATGACCGAGCAGAACGTCTCGCAGGTCGTGTTGCGGGGCTCTGGCCTGCGGATATGGACGGTCACCGGATACGACACCATCCGTGGGCTGCTCACGGATCCGCGCGTCAGTGCCTCTCGCAAGCACGCGAACTTCCCCTTCTACTTCATCGCCCCGCCGGAGTACCGCACCGAGACGTCCTTCATTGGCTATGACGGCGACGAGCACGTACGCACCCGTCGCAAGGCCGCGCTGACCTTCACCAACCGGCAGGTGCAGCGACTGCGCCCGCGCATCGAGGAGATCGTCGACGCGCATCTCGACAAGATGTTGTTGCTCTCCCCGCCGGTGGACATGCACCGGGTCTTCTCGCTGGCCGTCCCGATGACCGTCATCTGCGAACTGCTCGGTATTCCGCAGGACCGGCACGACTTCTTCATCAAGCACGGGACGGCGCTGCTGGGTGGGCACAGCAGCACCGAGGAGCGGCAGGCGGCGATTGTGGAGGTCAACGCCTACATCAGCGACCTGATCCGGGCCAAGCGCCGTGAGCCCGGGGACGACCTGCTCAGCCGCGCTATGGCGGACTACGAGTCGTCGGGCGAGGAGTACACGGACCGGGACCTGTTCAACATGGTCCGGTTGCTCATGAACGGCGGGCACGAGACCACCGCGAGCCAGATCTCTCTGGGCACCGCCTGCCTGCTGGAGCACCCCGACCAGTTGGACCTGCTCCGCAGCGATCCCTCGCTGGTGAAACCTGCCGTCGAGGAACTCATCAGGTTCGCCACCATCGGGGACACGGCCGTACCCCGGGTCGCTCTTGAGGACATCGAGATCGGCGGCAGGCTGATCCGCAAGGGCGACGGCATTCTCTGCCTGGGGCTGGCCGCCAACCGGGATCCGGAGGTCTTCCCGGACCCCGACCGCCTCGACATCACCCGGGGCAGCCGCAAGCATCTCGGCTTCGGCCACGGGGTGCACCACTGCATCGGTGCGGACCTGGCACGCCTGGAGCTGGAGATCGTGTGGAGCAAGCTCTTCCACCGTATTCCGACACTGAGGCTCGCCAAGCCCTTCGACCGCGTCCCCCGCAAGGAGGGCGCGGTGATCTACAGCCTGTGGGAGCTGCCGGTCGCCTGGTGAACCCCCGTTGTGCGGACGGCTCCGTCCCGGGGCTGGCCTCGGGACGGAGCCGTCCGCACAACGGTTCAGGTGGGGTCGGCAGGGATGTCCGGGCGGGGCGACACGCCCCGGCAGAAGGTGTTCTCCGCGGGCAGTCGGCCGTCCACCAGGTAGCGGTGAACGACTGCGTCGACGTGCGGATTGGCACCGAGAACGTAGATCTCGTGCTCGCCGGCATCCTCGACCGTCAGCAGCCTGTGGCCCAGCAGCTCCGCCATGGCGACGCCACCCGCGTAGTGGTCCATCGGGTCTCCGTCGGCCTGGACGACCAGGCCCGTCGGATAGCCGTCGCGGCGCAGGAGCGTCGGCGGCTCGGCCGGCTGGAATGTGCGGAACGCCCCGACCCAGGGCTGAGCCCGCAGCACTCCGTAGCCGTACGGGAAGCTTTTGCGGAAGTCACGCATGTCGTTGTAGTAGACCTCCAGATCGGAGGGCCACTCGTGTTCGAGGGTGACGGCCTCCAGCACACCGATGCGCATCGTGCCCTCGCTGTCCGCAGGCCGCCAGGTGGCCTGCTCGGACAGCAGTTCCTCACAGGCCCGCGGGCCTGCACCACCGGGTGCGGCCGCGGTCAGCAGCGCGCCGACGACCTCGGCGAGTTCCGCCCAGCGCCCGCGGTCGGCGGAGCGGGTCCCCACCGCCCCGTCGAAGAGCGTGCGCAGCCGAACGCCGCCGGGCTGGCGCTCCAGCAGATCGGCGGCCTGCTCCACGGCCGCGAGCACTTGCCCCCTCCCCCGGCCCAGCCCGAAGACGGTGTGGCGCTGTCCGGTCCACCGGGCCCAGTGGCTCACGTTGCGGTGCACGGCGTCGCCCTGCCACAGGAACTGTTCGCGCCAGGTCCACCGGGGTCCGACGCAGGAGTCCAGCACACTGCGGTCCAGATGCGCCGGGAACATGCTGCCGTACACGGCCCCGACGTAGGCTCCGTATGCATAGCCGACGAAACTCAGGTGTGCCTCACCGAGCACCCGGCGGATCATGTCCATGTCCCGGGCGGTGTTGCGGGTGCTGATATGGCGGCGCAGGGCGCCCCCGGCCCGGTTGCAGGCCAGCTCCCGCTGCCGCATGTCCTCCGCGAGCTGGGGGAACGCCGAGTCGGGGGGCCGCGAATCGAACGGCGCGGTCGGGACGGAGACCTCGGCATAGAGCCTCGTCGACTCACCGGTGCCCCGCGGGTCGAAGCCGATCAGGTCGTAGACCTGATGCAGTTCGGTCTCGGCGAACCGCTCCGGCAGGGCCCTGCCAAAGCCCCCCTCGCCGCCGGGACCGCCGTTGACGGCCAGCAGGATGCCACGGCGTCGTGCGGGGTCGGCGGCGCGCAGCCGGCTGATGGCGAGCGTGATGCGTTCTCCTGAGGGGTCCGCGTAGTCGCGGGGCACTTCGATGGTCGCGTACTCGGTGCCGGAAAAGCCTTCCCGCTCGGCCAAGGGCTTCGCCGACCAGCACGGTCGCTGGGTGTGGAACTCCTCAGGAACGGGCGCCGCATCGGTGCCGGGCCAGATTGTTGCCACCTCATACCTCCGTTCGGATCAGGGTGTCCAGGGTTGCGGATGCGCCTCGAAGGCCCCTGGAACAGGGTTGGACCGTCATCGGCCGCGACCGGTGCGGCGTCAGCGGGGGGAGCGCCCCGCCCGCGCCGGTACGGTGAGTGCCGCCAGGAAGCCGAGCACGGCGCAGCCCGCCGCACCGGTGAAGGCCGCTCCGTAGGCGGACGCCAGAACCTCAGGGGCCGCCTCGGTGCCGTTGGCTTTGCCGGTGCGGGAGGCGGCGAGGGTGGCCAGGGCCACCAGCCCCACCGCGCTGCCGAGTTGGCGCGTGGTGTTCAGCAGCCCGGAGGCCAGCCCGGCACGCTCCGGTGGGAGGCCGGAGGTGGCAGCCGCCGTCGTGGCGTTGAGCACCACGCCCATGCCGAGGCCGAGCAGCAGCGAAGGCCCCAGTAGATCGGCCGCGTACGTGGCGTCCACGCCGGCCCGTGACAGCCATACCAACGCGGCGCAGGCCGTCCCCAGACCGCACAGCATCACCGGCCTCGGCCCGATGGCGGGTATCACGGCGGAGATCCGCCAGCCGGCGAGGGCGATCCCGGCGGACAGGGGCAGATAGGCCAGGCCGGTCTCCAACGGGCTGTAGCCGAGGACCTGTTGGAGAAGCATGGTGAAGAAGTAGAAGGTGCTGAACAGCGCCGCAACGCCGAAGAAGGCGACCAGGTTGGCCGACGCCACCGCGCGGTTGCGGAACACACCCAGGGGCACCAGGGGCGACCGGGCGAACCAGCGCTCGACGACGAGGAAGAGCGACAGCAGCACGGCCCCCGCCGACAGGGCGCACACCACCCGGGGCGACGTCCAGCCGTGACTGCGCGACGCGGCGATCCCGTACACGGTGGCCATGAGGCCGGCCGTGGCGGTCACAGCGCCTGACAGGTCGAGTGCCTGGCGCCGGTGCGGTTGCTCGTCCTGCGGCAGCAGCCACCCGACAGCGACGACGAGCAGCGCGCCGAGGGGCAGGTTGACCAGGAGGGTCCAGCGCCAGGAGAGCCACTGGGTGATGATCCCGCCGAGGAGCACGCCCACCGTGCCGGCCGATCCGCCCACCGCGCTCCACGCTCCGAAGGCCCGGGCGCGAGCGGCGGGCTCCGTGAAGGTGACACTCAGGACGGTGAGCGTGGTCGGGGCCATGGCAGCCGCGCCCAGTCCCTGGAAGGCGCGGGCGATGACTAGGGTCGACGGATCCGTGGCCGCTCCTGCGACGCTGCTGGCCAGCGTGAACATGACCGCGCCGCAGAGGAAGACCCTGCGCCGTCCGTACAGGTCGGCCAGCCGCCCGCCGAGCAGCAGGAAGCCGCAGAGCACGACGGCGTACGCGTTGTTGACCCACTGGAGCGCCTCCTGCCGGAACCGGAGATCAGAGGCCAGGACGGGCAGCGCGACGTTCACGACCGATGCGTCGACCACGATCATGAACTGGGCGAGGCAGCAGACGGCCAGGACCAGACCGCTCCGGTGTCGTCCGAGCCGTCCTGACGTGGTGGCCCGCAGCGGCTGAGTACTCATGCGCGCACTCTTGCGTGTGGTCGTCGACGGCCGGTAGCGGCCAGGTCGAGCCAGGCGGCTTCGAGGTCTTCTCGACCCCGCTCCCAGCGGAGGCCGTCACAGTCACCCGCTCAACCGGTCACGCGGCCTGCCACGAGGAGGGCACCATGGCCAAGATCACGTACCAGCATCCCGACGGCACGGAGACCGTCGTGGAGGTGGCGGCTCCCAACACGGTCATGCGGGGCGCGAAGCTGAACAACATCGAGGGCATCGTGGCCCAGTGCGGCGGCTCGGCCCAGTGCGGGACGTGCCACGTGTACATCGACGAGGGCAACACACTGCCGCTCCCCGAGATGCACGAGGCCGAGGACGACGTGCTGTGCGGCACGGCCGCCGAGCGCCGGCCCACCAGTCGGCTCAGCTGCCAGCTGCCCGTCTCGGAAGCCATCGACGGGTTGATCGTGCACCTTCCGACGACCCAGATCTGATGGGCACCGGACCAGTCGTCATCGTCGGAGCGGGCCATGCCGCGCTGGAGGCCGCGGCGGCCCTGCGAGCGGAAGGTCACACCCGTCCCGTCATCCTGGTCGGCGCGGAGACCGCACCTCCGTACGCGCGACCGCCGTTGTCGAAGGACTACCTCACCGGGCGGATCCGGCCGCACGAGTTGTGGCTGCGTCCCAGGAGCTTCTTCGCCGAACAGCACATCACCGCGATGCTCGGAGACAGGGCCGTCGAGATCGACCGTGACGCAAGCCGGGTGAGACTCGCGTCAGGAGAGCGGATCACCTACGACAGGCTGATCCTGGCTACCGGGTCCAGACCGCGTCGGCTGAGTGTCCCGGGGGCGGACCTGGAGGGTGTCGTGGCCCTGCGGAGCCTTGCCGACGCCGAGGAGCTGCGGTGCGCGCTGCGCGACGCCGGTGATCTGCTGGTGGTCGGCGGTGGCTTCATCGGCCTGGAGGTGGCCTCCGTCGCCCGGGGGCTGGGTCTGCGGGTCACCGTCGTGGAGTCCGGCCCGCACCTGATGGGCCGTTCGGTCAGCCGGACGCTGTCCGCCCACCTCGCGACCCTGCACCGGGCCGAGGGCACCCGGGTCCTGCTCAATCGGGAGCTGGTCGCCCTGCGGGGTGAGAGGGGCCATGTCCGTGTCGCCGAACTGAACAACGGCGCACGTGTCGCCGCCGACGTGGTGGTGGTCGGCATCGGCGTCCTGCCGAACACCGCACTGGCCGCTCAGGCGGACCTGACGACGGGTGACGGCGTCATCGTGGACCGGTGGCTGCGCACCTCTGACCGGAGCGTGTACGCCATCGGAGACTGCGCGCGCTTTCCCAGCCCCCACACGGCGCGCCCGGTGCGGCTGGAGTCCGTCCAGAACGCGTCCGACCAGGCCCGTTGCGTGGCCGCCGCGCTCACCGGACACCGGCGGCCGTACATTTCTGTGCCCTGGTTCTGGACCGAGCAGTGCGGTGCCAGGGTGCAGATGGCCGGCATCACCCGGGATCACGACCGTACGGTCGTCTCCGGCTCACCGGCCGAGGGGCGGTTCTCGGTCTTCTGCTTCCGCGGCGGGCGCCTCGTGGGGACCGAATCGGTGAACCGGTCGGCCGACCACATGATCACCCGTCGGCTGCTGGCCAACGGCGCGGCGGGACTGGCTGCAGACGACGTCGCCCGTCCCGGCTTCGACATCCGGCGGTGGCCGGCACAACCCATCTGACCGGGGACCAGGGCCGTTGCGGCGGTGGACCGCCGCAACGGCCACTCCCGTCACGCGCTTCGATCCGGTTCAGGGCCAAGCCGGACGTCCGGCCGGGCACCATCCGGGAGCACGAACTCCGCCAGCCGCCACGACTCCTCCAGTACGGCCGCGAGATCGGTCTTCGGCAGGGTACGGAACGGGGAGACCAGCAGCCGCCTCTCTTTGACCGACCAGGTGCCGCTCACGAAGCCGTCGACGAGGAAGGTGGGCCGTACCATCGCCTGCCCGGGAGCAACCAGCTTCCGGTACTCGTCCGCGATCACCCGGCTGCGGTCCGCGTGGCCGAGGAGGAGGTTGTCGAAGGACGGCAGGAAACGCACCGGCGCCGGGCGGTCAGGGTCGCCGGGATCCGCCTGCGGCAGATCGAACAGTTCCCTGCCGTGCTCGTCGCGGTGGACTCGCAGCCGCGGCCGGAGTTCGTCGACCACCTCGCGCAACCTGCTCAGTCCCGACCACGCCTGGATGTCCTTCACATCGGCCGGGCCGAAGGCGGCCAAATACCTGGTGACCATCGCCTGGATCCGCGGTGCCGGCTCCAGCGGCTGCCCTATCCAGTCTTCCGCGAGCGTGCACGGCACCGCCCCTCGCCGCCCCCACAGACCGCTCGGCGGGGGATGGACCATCGCCACCAGGAAGTGCGCGGACACGGCGAGGGCGTTGGCCCGGTGATCCGGGAAATGCTCGGCGAGCAGAGTCCCCAGTTCCTGTCGGGTCAGGGTCCGGCCCGCCAGCAGCCGTCGTCCGGCGGCGGCGAGTTCGGCCAGTTCAAGCCCCTCGATGTCGCGCCGCAGGCCCCCCAGCGGAGCGCGGTCCAGCCGGGGCTGGAGCAGCGGACGCAGCCAGAGGAAGTCCTCCGCGAGAGCAAGGTGCTGGGTGGTGCGCAAGTGGGCTCCGCGCACGATCCGGCGTTCGTGCAGCAACGACGACAACGCGTCGTGCCGGAAGCCGGCGATCCGCGTCCAGAGTCCCACGTACGGTGCGTCGGGCTCCTGTCCCTGCATCGCGACCAGGCGCCCGACCACCTCGGGCACGGACCACTCAACGCGGTCGAGCAGTAACTGGCGTTCCAGCAGGGACCGGTTGAGCGCGCGTGTGGAGAGTAACGGCATGCCGCTCATTATCACCGGGCCTCGCTGGCCTCATGCCCCGTCCGAAGAGGCGGTCCTGCCCTTCATGAGCTGGGCACGAGCGAAGGTCGAGGGCCACGGCCTACGTTTTCGGACCGGGCGCCTGCCGCTCCTGCGTAGCCATCACCGTTCCGACTCCCTGGAGCCGTCATGACCGAGGCCCTGGTCGCCGATCTCACCGGATCCGACCCGAGTTTCACCGCCGACCCCTATCCGCTCTTCGCCGAACTGCGCGAGCGGGGTCCGGTTCACCGGGCCCGCGTCCTGGACGGACGTGACTGCTGGCTGATCACCGACTACGAGGTAGCGCGGGCCGCCTTCACCGATCCGCGGCTGAGCAATGACATCCGACATCTGAAAGCGTGGGAGAACCTCGGCCGGAACGTCGTGGGTAAGACCTTGATGCAGGTCGACCCCCCGGACCACACCCGTCTGCGCAGGTTCATCGCACGGGAGTTCACACTGCGCCGCGTGCAGTCCATGCGCCCGCGTGTCGAGCGGATCGCCCACGAACTGCTCGACTCCATGCTGTCGTTGGGTGAGGCGGACCTGGTCAAGTCCTACGCGCTGCCGCTTCCCATGTCCGTCATCTGCGAACTGCTGGGCGTCCCCGAGGGGGACCGCGCGGACTTCCACCGGTGGTCGAGCGATCTGTCGGCGCCGCCGACACCCGAACGGGGAAACGCCGCGCAGGAAGCGATGACTGCCTACCTGTCCGCCCTGGTGGATACCAAGCGCAAGAAGGGCGGTGAGGATCTGCTCGGCGCGATGGCCCGTGCTGTGCAGGAGGACGGCGACCGGCTCTCCCCGGAGGAACTCCTCGGTATGGCGTTCCTTCTGCTGGTCGGCGGGCACGAGTCCACAGCAAACGTCATCTCCAGCGGAACGCTGGCGCTGCTGCGCAACCCTGATCAGCTCGCCGTGCTGCGGGCCGACTGGTCTCTGCTGGAAGCCACTGTCGAGGAAGTCCTGCGGTTTGACGGGCCGGTTGAGGTGTCCGCGTACCGCTACACCACCGAGCCGGTGCTCATCGGCGACACCGAGATCCCGGCGGGCGAGGTGGTACTGATCGGTATGTCGGCCGCCGGGCGGGACGCTCGGCGGTTCCCCGAGGCGGACAGGTTCGATCTCGGCCGGGAACTGCGCGAGGTGCGCGCGCACCTGGCGTTCGGGCATGGTGTCCATCACTGCGTCGGTGCCCCGCTGGCACGGATGGAAAGTGCCATCGCCCTGCGCGCGTTGCTGGAGCGGTGCCCGGATCTGGCGCTGGCGGTGTCATACGAGGACCTCGCATGGAAGCCCCCCACGTTCCAGTTGCGGGGTCTGCAGCACCTTCCGGTGCGGTTCACGCCGGTCGGACCGGCCTCCCGTTCGTAGCCGGGCAGGTGTCCGCGGCAACGGCGGGAAAGCCACCGCCCCGTGCTCCTTCGACCCTGGTCGGCACCTGGACGGCTCGGGTGAGCAGGCCAGGAGGCGACTCAGTCGGCTCGTTCTGCTTCACGGCCTACGGACACGCACTGCTCACCGCGGGTGGGATCGGTGCCGGGCGCTGGTCGTCGCTCGGGCCGGGTGGCTTTCTGTTCCGTATCACGGAGCCGGTTGTCGACGACGGCGGACGTTGTGTCGGGTGGGTGGACATCGAGCAGCACGCAAGCCAGAGCGGCCGGTCCTTCGCCAGCCGGGGGACTTCCCGGGTCTACGACGCGGACGGCCGGCTCGCCAGGGCCGTACCTGTGGAGATCCACGCGACTCGCGTCGGGTCTTGAAAACGATGGCGACACGACGGTGGCGGGTGCCGGACGGCACCCGCCACCGTCGTCGTACTGTCAGCCGGAGGTAACCCGTACGGCGACGTTTCCTCGGTAGCGCCCCTTCAGCAGCGCGAGCATCGCCTCGGGGGCCTGCGTGAGGCCGCCCTCGACGGTGGTGTGCGGGAAGACGAAGCGGCCCTCGCGGTGCCACTGCACGAAGTGTTCGTACCAGGCGTTGATCTGCTCGGGTGTGTGGTAGCAGGCGAACGGCCTGATCTCCAGGTGCCTGGTGATGGCCCGCATGAGGTCGAACTTTGGGTGACCGGCCTGACCGTCGCCGATCTGACCTGCCAGCGCCCCGCACAGAGCGAAGCGCGCGTGCGGGGCCGCTACCTGGACCGCGGCCTCGAACTGCTCGCCGCCGACGTTGTCGAAGAACACGTTGATCCCGTCGGGCGCGAGTTCTCGCAGGTGATCGACGACGGGCCCGTCGTGGTAGTCGAAGGCGGCGTCGTAGCCGAGTTCGTCGACCAGGTAGTCGGCCTTCTCCTTGCTGCCGGCGCTGCCGATCACCTGGGCGGCACCGCGGCACTTGGCGATCTGTCCCGCGAGGGACCCGACCCCGCCCGCAGCACCGGAGACGAAGACGACGTCCCCCTCGCCCGCCCGGGCGATGTCAGCCATCCCGTAGTAGGCGGTAGGGCCCTGGCTGAGGAAGTACACGGGGCTCGGGAAAAGGCCCGGCTCAAGCTTGACGTACGCCTCGGCGGGACCTGCCGAGTACTCCGACCAGCCGCTCATCGACTGAACCAGGTCTCCGGCTGCCAGTGTCTGGCTGGCGGAGCGCACCACCGTGCCCAGCACACCGCCGCCGAGGCGTTCGCTTGGCAGGAAGGGGGGAACCGGTAACTGGCAGCCGGGCCGCATGAGGTCTGCGTAGGCCGCTGCCAGGGACAGGTAGTCGGTGCGGACGAGCACCTCACCCCTGCTCGGCTGCGGGACCTGCGTCTCGACGATGTCGAAGTGGTCGAGGGTCAGTTCCCCCTCCAGCTGTTTGGTGAGCCGGACCTCCCGAGCCGTCTTCGGTATCTTCGGAACGTTCCGCGTGCTCATCGTTCTCCTTCCGTGGTGATCTTGTGGGCGAGGTGGGGCCGCGGCCGCGCACGGTGGCTCAGACGGCCGAGGAAGTGCCGCCCGCCGCCACGCCGGGCGCCCGGGACACCTCCGACGGATGCCGCCGAGGATGCCGAGGCAGCGCAAAGGTGAGCAGGAAGGCCGTCGCGAGGAGACAGGCCAACCACCGCAGGGTGTGGGAGAAGGCCACGGAGACCGGATGTCCGGTGTCCAGCAGCCCTGGGAAGGCCACCGGGAGCAGGATCATCCCAAGCGCTGTCCCCAGCTGATAGGTCGTGTTGCCGAGCGCCGCCGCAGACCGCAACCGCTCGTGAGACACATCGGCCAACAACACCGTTGACAGCGGTGCCACTGTCAGTCCCATGCCGCCGCCGAGCAGGACCAGTACCGGCAGAATCTGCCACGGTTGGATGTCCGTACCGTAGTGCTGCGTCTGCCAGCCGTACACCAAGGCCCCGGTCAACTGCGTGAGCGCTCCGGCCTGAAGCACCTTCCGCCCGTACCTCGGGAACAGCGTGTCACGCGACAGTCCGGCGAAGACGGCCACCGCCGCGCCGAAGAACAGCATGCACAGGGCGGCTCGCAACGGGGACCAGCCGAGCCCGGCCTGCATGTGAAAGCACCAGGCGAGAAAGTAGATGCCGCCCAAAGTGCCGTAGAGGAATTCGATTCCGACGCCGACGGCGTAGCTCCGGATGGTGAAGAGGGATGTCACCACCAGCGGACCGCCGCGTCGGCCGCCCCTGGCCCGTTCATGGCAGACGAAGGCGGCCAACATGCCCGAGCCTCCTGCAATGGACAGAAGGCCCCACGGCGACCACCCCGTCCCCGGTCCGCGGCTCAGCGGGTAGAGGATCATCAGCAGTCCGGTGGCAGCCACGGCCGTCCCCGGCCAGTTCGAGGCGGAGGTCAGGCGGTCCCGGCGCTCGGCGATACACAGGCGTCCAAGTACCAGACCCGCGAGCCCGATCGGCAGATTGACCAGGAGCACCGAACGCCAGCCGAGGCCGAACAGGTCGCTCTCCAGGAGAGCGGCACCGAACACCGGGCCAGCCACCGAGCCCAGCCCGATCACCGCGCCAAAAAGGGCCACAGCCTTCCCCTGCCCGCCTGCGGGGAACACGGCGTCGATGATGAAGGGCACCTGCGGAACCATGAGCGCCGCCGCCGCACCCTGCGCCACCCGGGCGGCCACCAACGTCTCGGGGCCGGGTGCGAGCCCGCCCATCGCAGACGCGACAGTGAAGGCACCCATGCCGACGAGGAACACCCGCCGGCGGCCGTGAATGCCGCCCAGCCAGGTACCAGGCGCGAGGACGACGGCGAACGCGAGAGCGTAACCACCGGTTATCCAGGGGAGCGTGCCGGAGGGAACGCCGATGTCGGTCCGGATGTTTGGAAGGGCGACATTGACCATGGTGAGGTCGACCAGGTCCATGAGGCTCGCTGCCATGACCACGGCCATGGCCGACCGGCGCATCCGGGCGGCCGCCAGCTTCGGCACGGGCGCTTCGCTTGCCGCAGGACGAGACGTGAACCTCATTGGATTTCTCCCTGCTCACAGTGGTGGTGGACCCTCGTGAGCGACGCTAGGTGCCATTTAGGTCAGGTGACGTCCGCGAGGGGCAGCGCACCAAGCCGAACGGCACACGATCCGGCGCGCCCTTTCTCAGCGGTCATGGCCAGCCTGGTCCGAGCCCGTGTCCATGCCTCCGTCGACGGTGATGATCTGGCCGGTGACCAACGACGCCGCCGGGTCGGCCAACCGCGTGATCCACGGGGTGATGTCGTCGACGTCCGCCACCCGCCCCAGCGGAATGTCTGGGGTGATCGCGTCGAACAACCCCGCCACCTGCTGCGGTGTCATGCCGTTGGCCTCGTAGGCCTCGGTACGCACGAAGCCGGGGGCCACCGCGTTGACCCGGATCCCGTGTGAGGCAAGCTCTGCCGCCCAACTGCGGGTCAGGCTGTGCACGCCCGCCTTGGTAGCCGCGTACACCGAACTTCCGGGGCCCGGGTTGTGACCAGCCCGGCTGGAGACCAGGACGATGCTTCCGCGCTGCGGGAGCAGGTACGGCAGCAGGTGCCCGGTGACGAGCAACGGTCCCAGGAGGTTGGTGTCCAGCACTTCCCTCACGGTGTCCGGCCCGAGCCCGGCAAGCGGTGTGAAGCGGAAGACACCGGCGCTGTGCACCAGGACGTCCAGCGCGCCACCGCGGGCCCGCACCTCGACGGCCAGCGCCTCCGCTCCCGCTTCGCTCGTCACGTCGGCGGTCACCGGTACGACGGCCGGATGCTCGGCCGCGACCTGGTCCAGACGTTCCTTGCGGCGACCGCAGACGATCACGGTGGTGGCGCCCTGCGCGGCGAAGGCCAGCGCGGTGGCGCGGCCTATGCCCGTGCCCGCGCCGGTGACGACGACGGTGCGGCCCGCGAAGGTTCGGTCCGGCATGGTTTCCCTCCTCGAAGCGGTCGGCTGAGGGCGGACCGGCGACCCACCGTGCCGCCGTGAGCCGAAGACGGTCGGACGGCCAGCGTGGACCACCACGGTTGTGCCCCTCTGGACCTCGGGTGGACCTGTCTGCGCGAGGGCGCTTCCTGCGTTCGAGCCGCTCTTGACCGGTGTAGCGAAGGCTGAACCGCAACCGTGTCGCCGATCGACGGAGCGTGTCATGTCAGCATTCGGTGGTCACTCACCCGCAGGAGCGCAGGCGGAAGCGGGGTCAAAACCGCTGTCCGGTCTGCGCGTACTGGAGTTGACCGGCATCGGCCCGGCGCCCTTCGCCTGCATGCTGCTGGCCGATCTGGGGGCCGAGGTGATCCGGGTCGACCGGGCCGACGGCGACCGCCCCTTCGCCGAGTGGCACCGGGTGCTGGACCGGGGGCGCCGCTCGGTCGCTCTCGATCTGAAGAATCCCCACGCGGTGCGGGCCACGCTGCGGCTGGCGGAACAGTGCGACGTCCTCGTCGAGGGGTTCCGCCCGGGAGTGGCCGAGCGTCTGGGCATAGGGCCGCACCAGTGCCACGCCCGCAATCCCTCCCTGGTGTACGCCCGCATGACCGGGTGGGGACAGCACGGCCCGCTGGCCCAGACACCGGGGCACGACATCAACTACATCGCGCTGACCGGCGTCCTAGACGCGATCGGCCCGGCCGGAGGGCCCCCGGTTCCTCCGGTCAACCTGCTGGGCGACTTCGCGGGCGGCGGGATGCTGCTCTTCGGCGGCATCCTCGCGGCTGTGCTGGAGCAGCGGCGGACGGGCCGGGGCCGGGTAGTGGACGCGGCCATCGTGGACGGCACGGCACTGCTCATGAGCATGCTGCTGGGCATGTCGGGCACCGGGCAGTGGCAGTCCGCCAGAGGCGGCAACCTGCTCGACGGCGGAGCGCCGTTCTACTGCGTATACCCCTGCCATGACGGGAGGTACGTCGCCGTGGGAGCCATCGAGGACCGGTTCTTCACGGCCCTGGTACGGGGTCTGGGACTGGACCCCGGCCGGTTGCCGGACCGGTGGAGGCGCGCCAACTGGGACGCGCTGCGCACCGTGTTCGCGGAACGCTTCGCCCGGCGTACCCGGGACGAGTGGGCGTCCGCTTTCGCCGACACCGACGCGTGCGTGACCCCGGTGCTGAGCGTTGAGGAGGCGGCCCGCCATCCGCACCTGAGGGCCCGCGGATCGTTTCTGCCGGACGGGTCGGCCCTCCAGCCCGCCTCCGCGCCGCGGTACGACGGTGGCGAACCGCCTCGGCCCGCGCCGCCCCCGATTCCCGGCCAGCACACGCGCGAGGTCCTGGCCGAGTCCGGGTGGTCCGAGGAGGAGATCGAGCGGCTGCTGTCGTCCGGCGCCGCACGCGCCGGCACCGAACCCGCCGACGGTGTGCGTCGGGGCGCGCCCAGCCGCTCTTGAGCGCGACGCGAGCACCCGGCCGCACGCTTTCGCGTCGCAGCCGACACGACCTGGTACCCCACCAGCACCGGAGGACGGGCAGATGGCAGGACAAAGCTTCCAGCTCTACGACACGACCCTGCGGGACGGGATGCAGCAGGAAGGTCTCGTGCTGTCGGTGGAGGACAAGCTCGCCGTGGCGCGTTGCCTCGACACGTTGGGTGTGGGGTTCATCGAGGGCGGCTGGCCGGGAGCCGTACCGAAGGACACAGAGTTCTTCCGGCGCGCGGCCACCGAACTGCACCTGGACAACGCCGTACTGGTGGCGTTCGGCGCCACCCGCAAACCCGAGACCTCGGCCGCCACCGATCCGCAGGTGCGGGCGCTCGTCGCTGCCGGAACTCCGGTCGTGACCCTGGTGGCCAAGAGCCATCCCCGGCATGTGGAACTGGCCCTCAGGACAACCCTGGCCGAGAACCTCGCGGCGATCGGCAACACCGTGCGGCACCTGGTCCTTGCCGGCCGGAGGGTCTTCCTCGACGCGGAGCACTTCTTCGACGGCCACCGGGCCAACCGCGACTACGCCCTGGAAGTCGTGCGCACCGCCGCGGAGGCCGGCGCCGAGACCGTCGTGCTGTGCGACACCAACGGCGGTTCGCTGCCCGACGAGGTGGGCGCGGTAGTGACCGACACGCTCCAGAGCACGGGTGTGCCGCTGGGCATCCACTGCCACGACGATTCCGGGTGCGCGGTCGCCAACACGATGGCGGCGGTGGCGTCCGGGGCCCGCCACGTCCAGGGCACGGTGCACGGCTACGGCGAGCGGTGCGGCAACGCCAATCTCCTCACGCTCGCCGCGAACCTGATCCTCAAGCGCGGTGTGCCGGCCCTGCCGCCCAGCCGGTTGGGCGACCTGGCCGCCGTAGGCCGCGCCATCGCCGAGATCACAGGACGCTCCCCGGCCGCCGGCGCCCCGTACGTGGGAAGGTCGGCCTTCACGCACAAGGCGGGTCTGCATGCCTCCGCGCTGCGGGTGAACAGTGAGCTGTACCAGCACGTCGACCCTCATGACGTCGGCAATGCCATGCGCACGCTGGTGTCCGACATGGGCGGCCGGTCGTCGGTCCTGCTCAAGGCTCGAGAGCTGGGCTACGACGTCGCCTCCGCAGGGGACGCGGTTGCACGGCTGGCTACGAAGGTCAAGGAGCTGGAGCACCGCGGCTACAGCTTCGAGTCCGCGGACGCCTCCTTCGAGTTGCTGCTGCGCGCGGAGCTGTCGACGGACCGCACCGTGCCGTCGGTCGATGTCCTCTCCTGGTACGTCGGCACGGAGGCGGGCGGCGCCGGCCGGACGCGGTCCAGCGCATCGGTCAGTCTGCGTGTGAACGGCATGCCGTTCGAGGGCGACGGCGCCGGCGCCGGCCCGGTCGACGCCCTCGAACGGGCCGTGCACCAGGCCCTCGACCCGTGTTTTCCCCGGCTGCGGCAGCTGCGGCTGGCCGACTACCAGGTCCGCCTCCCGGCCGGCGGGTCCGGCGGCCGAGTGACGGCCCGGGTTCTCGCCTCCTTCACCGACGGCCCCGCCCGGCTGAACACCGTGGGGGTGGACGGTGACACCGGGTCCGCCTTCTTCCAGGCTCTGATGGACGCCGTGCGTTACCTGCTGACGCCGGTCGACGGCCTGAACCCTGAAGCGCGGGCCGCCGGCCACGAATCGGCCGCCACAGCGCACTGACGGACCGAGCCCCAGGACGGAAGATCATGCGTTTGGAAGGCATCTTCATACGGGCCACCGGCATCCGGCTCCCGGCCGCGCTGCGGGTGAGCGACGCGGTCGCCGCGGGCGAGTGTCCGCCACGGACCGCCGACACCACCGGCATCGTCTCGGTGGCGTACTCGCCCGACGAGTCGGCGGCGGAGATGGCGGTCTCGGCGGCCGCCAGCGCCCTCGACCGCGCCGAGGCGCAGGCGGACGACATCGACCTGATCCTGCACGCGAGCACCTACCACCAGGGCCAGGATCTCTGGCCGGTGGCCTCCTACATCCAGCGGGAGACGCTCCGTAACTCCTGCCCCGCTCTGGAGATCCGACAGATGTCCAACGGCGGCCTGGCCGCGCTCGACCTGGCCGCCGCGTATCTGAGGTCCACGCCCAGCCGCCACGAGGCTCTGCTCACCACCGCCGACCGGTTCTGTCCACCTGGCATCGACCGCTGGCGCACCGACCCCGGCACGCCCTACGCCGACGGAGGTACCGCACTGGTACTCTCCCGACGCGCCGGGTTCGCGTCGGTGTCCTCGCTGGCGTTGTTCGCCGACTCCGAACTCGAACCCCTGCACCGTGGCAACACTCCGTTCTCACCGGCGCCGTTCACCCATGGCATGCCCGTCGACTTCGACGCAGCCAAGCAGTCTTTCGTCGAGCGCATGGGTATCTCGTACGCCGTCGCCCGCAGCAGTGCGGGGCAGTACAGCGTCGTCAAAGAGGCGTTGTCGGACGCCGGGATGGAACTCGCCGACGCCGCGTGGGTGATCCTTCCGCATTTCGGCCGCCGTCGGCTGCAGTCCATCTACTACAGGCCGTTCGGAATCGATCCGGACCGCACCACGTGGGACTGGAGCCGGACGGTTGGCCACCTGGGCGCCGGCGACCAGTTCGCGAGCCTGGACCAACTCGTCGTGTCCGGCCTGGCCGTGCCCGGTGACCGCTGTGTCCTGATGTCGGTGGGCGCGGGATACAGCTGGGGCTGCGCGGTGGTCGACATCCTCGACCGTCCGGCCTGGGCCGCTGGCTGACGTTCTGTCCGGTGTCCGACCGACCCTCGACCCCGGAAGACGCCGCTGCGGCGGCCCTGCTGAAAGGAAGCGTCCTGTGGTGCGTAGCAGTGCGGCAACGACCCATGTCGCGGAGCACAGTGTCATCGTCGCGGCGCCTGCCGCAGACGTCTACGGTCTCATCGCCGACGTGGCCGGCTGGCCCGATGTCTTCGGTCCGACGGTCCACGCCGAGGTGCTGGAGGAGACCGGGCAACACCAGTTGCTGCGGATCTGGGCGTTCGCGAACGGCCAGGTGCGCAACTGGACCTCTCGTCGGTCCCTCGACCCGTCGGCCAGCACGGTGACGTTCCGTCAGGTGGTGTCCGCGCCGCCGGTGGCGTCGATGGGCGGCGTGTGGCGGATCGAGGAGACGGCGGGCGGCTGCCGGGTGACGCTGCTGCACGACTACCGGGCCGTCGACGACGACCCCGAGGCGCTGCGCCTGATCGAGACCGCCGTGGACACCAACAGCACAGCGGAGCTGCATGCGCTGAGGACCACGGCCGAGCGGTTCGCCGACTTCACGCAGTCGAGGTTCACCTTCAGCACCCATCAGGACATCAGCGGCAGTCCGCGAGAGGTATTCGACTTCCTGGCACGGGCCGAGTCGTGGCCGAGCCGTCTTCCGCACGTCGCCCGGCTCGAGCTGAGCGAGGACGAGCCCGGCGTGCAGCACATGACCATGGACACCTACGGCCCGGACGGCTCCGTGCACACGACGTCCTCGGTCAGGCTTTGCTTTCCTGACCGGGGGCTGATCGTCTACAAGCAGACGACGCCACCGCCGGTGATGACCGGCCACACGGGGCGATGGGTCGTGGATTCCGTCCAGGACGAGTCCGGTACGCCCGTGGTACGTGCCACCTCCTGGCACACGGTCGTGCTCGACCCGGAGGGCGTACGCCGGGTGCTGGGGCCCAGCACGAAGCTGGCCGAGGCGCGTGCCAGGGTCCGTCGGTCCCTCGGCACCAACAGCTCCGCGACCCTGCTCATGGCTAAACAGCACGTGGAGTAGCGCGCCCGACGGCGGGGCGCCAGGGACGCTTCGTCCCAGTCCTCCGCCGCGCGGTCGCCGTTCGAGACCACCGATGCGTGACCCGGGGCGATTGCCGACGGGCCCGGCTGCTTTCCAGGGGGAGCGTTGAAGAACGACCGTACGTATGGCGAGGTGATCCGCGAGAGGGCCGCGGCGACCCCCGACCGGGAGGCGCTGGTGTCCCTGGGCGAGAACGGCACAGGCACGCCGATCGAGCGTCTGACCTACGGTGAACTCGACCGCGGCGCCGCGGCACTGGCTGGCTGGCTGCGGGAGCACGGCCCCGCCGGTCAGCACGTGCTGGTGCTGCAGCCCTCCCCCCTACTCTTCGCGGTCAGCATGCTCGCCTGCCTGTACGCCGCCGCGGTCGCTGTGCCTGTCGCGGTGCCGGGTGCGAGCCGCCATCACGCGGAGCGGGTGCTCGGGATCGCCAGGGACGCGTCAGCCAGGGTCGCCCTCACGGACGCTGCGACGGCCCCGGACCTCTCCGTGCTGCTGGCCCGTCACGGCCACGACCGGATCAGCTGCCTGGCGGTGGAGTCGGTGCCGGACGGGGACGGACTGCGCACGCCGATGGCCGACGCCGACGAACCGGCGCTCGTGCAGTACACGTCAGGTTCCGCCAGGGAACCCCGTGGCGTGGTCCTGACCCACCGGAACCTGCTCGCCGGCCAGCGGGCCGTCGCCCGGGCGCTGGACACGCGGCCGGGCGACCGAATCGGCGGCTGGCTGCCGATCCACCACGGCATGGGCCTGGTCGGACAGTTCCTGCACCCGCTCTGGCTCGGAGGCACCTGCATCCTGCTGAGTCCGAGCGTGTTCACCCGGCGACCGGCGGCCTGGCTGGAGGCCGTCTCGGCCCACCGGATACGAGTGAGCGGAGGTCCCGGCTCGGCGTACGACCTATGTGTGCGCCAGGTCGGTGACCGGGAACTGGCCGGGCTGGACCTGTCGGGCTGGGAGACGGCCGTCAGCGCGTCGGGGCCAGTCCGGCCCGAGACGTTGCGCGCCTTCGCCGACCGGTTCGCTCCGGCGGGTTTTCGGTCCGACTCGCTCAGGACCTGCTACGGACCGGCCAAGGTCCCCCTGCTGGTGTCCGGTCTCGGACCGGGTGCCGAAGCGGCCCACCGCACCGTGGACGTGGCAGGACTGGAACACCAGGAGCTGTGTGATCCGGTTCCCGGCCGCCCTACGCGCACCCTAGCGGACCGCGGCACCCCGGTCGGTGCCGAACTGCGCATCGTCGACCCGGTGAGCCTCGAGGTCCTGCCGGACGGACGGACCGGCGAGATCTGGGTCCGGGGGTCGGCGGTTGCGCACAGCTACTGGAACCGTCCTCGGGAGACCGCCGAGACGTTCAACGCCCGAACCGGCGACGGCGCGCGCGGCTTCCTGCGCACGGGAGACCTCGGCGCGCTGTCGGACGGCCGTCTGTATGTGACCGGACGGATTGAGGACACCGTTGTGCTGGCCGACCGCCATCTGTTTCCCGGGGATCTGGAACGTGCTGTCCGCCAGGTCAGCAATCTGTTCGGGGCCGGCGCCGCTTTCGGGGTCGGCGCTGAGCGCGAGCACGTGGTGGTGGTCCTGGAACTGCGGGGGGACGGCCACTATGACGTCGATCTCCCCGCTCTCGTCAGCGCGGTGCGGGAATGCCTCGCCGCGGAGTTCCAGCTCACCCCGGGCGGGGTGTTCCTCGTACGATCCGGGACGATACGCCGGACAACCGGCGGCGCGCTGAAACGCGGCGAGTTGCGTCAGCTCCTGCTCAGCGGCGAACTCAAGGCCATCCATCAGCTGGTGGCGCGCGACGTTCAGGAATTCATCGGCGCCGGGGACGCCTGAGCCGCCACATCGAGGCGGCCCGTTCGGCGCTCCCCTGCCGGCTCTCAGGGGATCCACCCCGCCTGTTCGGCGATACGGATGGCGTCGACCCGGTTGCGGGCGTTGAGCTTGGTCACGATGGACGTCAGGTAGTTCCGGACGGTGCCCTTGGACAGGTACAGGCGTCCGGCGATCTCCTCCGCCTCCGCGCCCTGGGCCGCCAGCCTGAGCACCTCCAGCTCTCGCCTGGTCAGGGGACTGTCCTGGACGTCCCAGGCCGACAGTGCCAGTTCGGGATCGATGGCACGCTGCCCCGCCGCGACGGCACGAATGGCGTGGGCGAGTCGTTGCGGATCGGAATCCTTGAGCAGAAAACCGGAGACCCTGGCGTCCAGGGCACGGCGCAGTGTGCCCGAGCGGCCCAGCCCGGTCAGCATGATGGTGCGGCAGTTGGGCAGTTGTCGGTGCAGCTCCATCGCGGCGCTCAACCCGTCGATGCCGGGCAGGCTGATATCTATGACGGCGACGTCCGGCTGAGTCCTGAGGGCGGTCGGCACGATCGCGTCCCCGCGTCCGACTGCCGCCACCACTTCCAGGTCCCACTCCAGTTCCAGCAGGGCGACCAGGGCCCCACGAAGCATAGAGACGTCTTCGGCAATGAGCACTCTGACGGACAACATGGACCTCTAATCTCCCTGTCGGGAGGCTGGCCGGACGGATTCCAGTGGGACGGCCAGGGGAATCTCGCCCACCAGGTGGAACCAGCCGTCATCCATCACTCCCGCGACGATGCGGCCCGCGACGACATCGAACCGGCTGGCCAGGTTGTGCAGACCGCTGCCGTCGGAACAACGTTGTCCGGATGCCGTGCTGACTACGCCGTCGTTGGCCACCATGAGCCGGACCTTCCCCTGCTCGTCGACCACCCGAATCGTGACGTGCCTGACGTGGGCGTGTCGGAGGGCGTTGGTCACGCCCTCGCGCACCGCGGTGGCCAGGACGGTGTCCACGTCAGGTGGCAGACTCCCGCACCGGATGTCCACGTGGGCGACGACGCCGAGGGAGTTCAGCACCGACTCCGCGGAAGACGCTTCCCCCTCCAGCGACATGCCCCGGTAGCCCCTCGCCACCAGCCTCACGTCCGACAGGGCCTGGCGGGAGATGTCGAGGATCTCGTCGATCTCCTTGCGCGCCTGATCCGGCTGGTTGGGCACCAGCCGATAGATCAGCTCGCTCTTCAACGCGATCGACGACAGGCTGTAGCCGAGCAGGTCATGCAGGTCCATGGAGAAGCGGAGCCGCTCGCGCACGACAGCCGTGCGAGCTGCCTCCGCGCGCGAGGCCCATGCCTCCGAGACGAGATGGGTGAGCCGGGCGAGGCCGAAGACGACGAGCCCGCTCAGACCGGCGGCCAGAGCGAAACCGACGGAAGGCAACAGAGCTGCCCCGTGAACCGCGGCACGCACGGGTGCGCTGACGACGACTAGTGCGTAGGCGCCCCACGCGCGGACTCCGGGCAGCAACAGCAGCGCGGAACCGGCCAGTGGCGCGGCCAATCCATTCCAGTTCGCTCCGCCGAACACGACGGCGACGTACGTAGCTGTCCCAACGAAAAGGAAAACAGAAACTCTGCATGTCGACGCCCATTGCCGATAGGGCAAGAATGGGAGAACGGCTTGAAAACCGAGCAGCGGTACCGCACACAGCACACAGGCGACGATTTCACCCGCCCCCCGAGCGCGCTGCGCAACGTCGGCCAGAACCAGCACACCGTGGCTCAACACCACAGCGACGACCAGCATCCGGGCATTTCGCAGAGCCATACAGGTGAGGTTTGATCGCCTCCCGGCACGGGACTCACCACGAAATAAGGAATCCATGCATCCCCCGAATACCTGAATTCAAAAATGCCCTATTGGTCATATTATAAAACCATTGGCATATCGAACTGATAATAACAGGAGGACAACTGCGCCCATCCGTGCGATCACAGGCAGTGATTTAAACCTGCACAAATCAGCCTCCCTCGGCTCAGAGCTCACTCCAGCGACGCGGCCGATCCCGGACCCGGGGAGTCCGGAACTCACGCCCCACTGCGAGCAGTAGGGCGAGAACCGCCTACTCCAGTTGCGACTCAAAACATGGCTGGTTCACTGCGGTATATCGCTTCTGGAAGAAGTGGCGCATAGGGGGCGCATCCCGCGAGACTGCCCGCCACGCGCTCCCTGCTCTCACGATCCCCACAGGCAGTGGCCTGTGCGGCACATCGTCAGTACAGATCCTCAGTGCAATTCTGTGGCTCTTGGTAGTGCAGCCTTCACACACTCGGTATGACATATTCACAACGCCGCTCGTGTCTCCCTCACTGTGCCACGGAGCAGCCGGAGTGCGAGGCTCCACCACTGTCGTACCGGTGTGCGAGGGGAGCGCAGATGGAAATCAAGGTACTGGGTCCGCTAGGCGCTGAAGAGCGCGGGATCTCGGTGGTGCCGAGTGCGGCTAAGCCCAGACAGATCCTCGCTTTGCTCGCCCTCCAGGCAGGGCGGGTTGTCACGGTGTCCACCCTGATGGAGGAGATCTGGGGAGAGGCCGTGCCCCGCAGTGCCGCGACCACGCTGCAGACCTACATCCTCCAGCTGCGCCGCAAGATCACAGCGGCGTTCCCGGACCGTCCCGGACGGGGGGCCAAGGACGTTCTGGTCACCCGCCACGGCGGCTATCTGCTCGACATATCCCCAGGGCAGGTGGACGCTGAGGAGTACGCGCGGTATGCGTCCGCCGGGCGGGCCGCGCTCGACGCGCATGACGACCACGCGGCGTCCGAACTGCTCAGTACGGCCCTCGGCATGTGGCGGGGGCCGGCCCTGGTCGACGTGCGCGTCGGAAGGGTGCTGGAACTGGAGGTGCTCCGGATCGACCAGGACCGGCTGGCGGTCCTGGAGCGGCGTATCGGCGCCGACCTGCGGCTGGGCCGCCATTCCGAACTCGTGCCGGAGCTAACCGTGCTGACGGCCCGTTACCCCATGCACGAGAACTTCTGCGCGCTGCTCATGCTGGCCGCCTACCGCTCCGGCAACGCCTGGCGGGCTCTTCAGGCGTTCCAGCAACTGCGGTCCACTCTCGTCGAAGAGTTGGGCCTCGAGCCTTCCCCCCGGCTGCGGCGGCTGCATCAGTCGGTACTGACCGGTGACCCGGCGCTGGACCTGGAAGTCGCCGCGCTCTGAACCGGTCCGCTCGCCCGAGGTGTGGACGTGCCCTCGGCACGTCCACATTTTCGCGTCGGCGTGCCCGCCTCAGCCCCAGCGACGCGCTCCATGTCGGCACAAGCGTTCATCGAGGGGGCCACCGAACGATGAACCGGATCGACAGCGGCGGCGCGTCACGAGCGCACCCCGACCGATTCAGCGGGCGGGACGCGAAGGCAGAGACCCTGCGGCGTCTCGCCCGCTGGCCCGGCTCGATGAGAGAGGAAACCCACAGTGACTGGCACAGCTCGGCCCGGCCCACGAACCCGCAGCCGCTCGGTCCTCACGGAAACGAGGTGACGAACTTGCGCAGAGTCGCCATCACGGGTCTGGGGGCGGTAGCCCCGGGAGGCATCGGGGTGAAGGAGTACTGGGAACTCCTCACCGCCGGCCGGTCCGCCACACGCACCATAAGCTTCTTCGACCCTTCGCCCTTCCGCTCACGGGTCGCGGCCGAGTGCGACTTCGATCCGGTGTCCGCGGGCCTGACGCCGCAGGAGATCCGACGACTCGACCGAGCTGCCCAGTTCGCCGTGGTGAGCACCCGCGAGGCACTCGCCGACAGCGGCTTGGACGTCTCCCGCCTCGACCCTGGCCGGATCGGCACGTCGATCGGCAGTGCAGTGGGGTGCACCACGAGCCTGGAGCGCGAGTACGTGGTCGTCAGCGACGGCGGGCGCAAGTGGAACGTTGACCACGAGTACGCCGTACCGGAGCTGTACCGGCATTTCGTACCCAACACGATGGCGGCCGAAGTCGCCTGGGTCGCACAGGCCGAAGGCCCTGCCGCCGTAGTGTCGACCGGCTGCACCTCGGGGCTCGACGCGCTCGGTCACGCGGTGGAGCTGATCCGCGAGGGAAGTGTCGACGTGATGGTCGCGGGCGCCACCGAGGCCCCGATCTCCCCCATTACCTCCGCCTGCTTCGACGCCATCCACGCCACCACCCCGCACAACGACGAACCGGAACGCGCCTGCCGGCCCTTCGACCGCACCCGCGCCGGCCTGGTGCTGGGGGAAGGCGCGGCGATCGTGGTCCTCGAGGAGTGGGAGAGCGCCCGGAGGCGTGGGGCACACATATATGCCGAGATCGCCGGGTTCGCCTCCCGTTGCAACGCGTACCACATGACGGGGCTCAAGCCGGACGGACGCGAGATGGCCGAGGCCATCGACGCCGCCCTGCAGGAGGCCCGCCTTGCGCCGGATGCCATCGGCTACATCAACGCTCACGGCTCCGGCACCAAGATGAACGACCGCCACGAAACGGGCGCGTTCAAGCGCAGTCTGGGCGATCACGCCTACAAGGTGCCGATCAGCTCGGTCAAGTCGATGATCGGGCACTCGCTCGGCGCGATCGGCTCCCTGGAGATCGTCGCCTGTGCGTTGGCGATGGAACACGGTGTGCTGCCCCCGACCGCCAACCTGCACGAGCCCGATCCCGAACTCGACCTCGACTACATCCCGTTGACGGCGCGCGAGCGGCAGGCAGACGTGGTGCTCAGCGTCGGCAGCGGCTTCGGCGGTTTCCAGAGCGCCATGCTCCTCACCCGTCCGGAGACGCGGTCATGACCGCCGCTGTTGTGACGGGCCTCGGTGTCGCCGCGCCCAACGGCCTCGGAACGGAGGCTTTCTGGAAGGCTACCCTGGCGGGGCAGAGCGGTCTGGCCCCGCTGACCCGCTTCGATCCCGCCCAGTACCCGTCCGTGCTCGCCGGTGAGGTCAAGGGCTTCGTCGCCGAGGAGCACATACCCAGCCGGCTGATGCCGCAGACGGACCACATGACCCGGCTCGCACTCGCCGCCGCCGACTGGGCCATCGGCGACTCCGGTGCCGACCTGCGGCAACTGCCCGAGTACGGCATGGGTGTGGTGACCGCCGCCTCCGGCGGGGCCGTCGAGTTCGGCCAGCGGGAACTGGAGAACCTGTGGAGCAAGGGCAAGGAGTACGTCAGTGCCTACCAGTCCTTCGCCTGGTTCTACGCGGTCAACACCGGCCAGATCTCCATCCGGCACAAGATGCGCGGCCCCAGCGGAGTCCTGCTCACCGAACAGGCCGGGGGCATCGACGCCATCGGCCACGCCCGGCGGCACGTCCGCAAGGGCACTCCCCTCGTCGTGTCCGGCGGTGTGGACGCGGCCCTGTGTCCCTGGGGGTGGGTGCCCCAGATCGCTTCCGGCCGCATGAGCACCGTCACGGAAGCGGACCGCGCCTACCTGCCCTTCTCCACGGACGCCTGCGGGTACGTCGTCGGCGAGGGAGGTGCCGTCGTCATTCTCGAGGACGCCGCGTCGGCGCGGGAACGCGGTGCTCCACGCGTCTACGGCGAGGTCGCCGGCTATGCGGCGACC
Organism: Streptomyces sp. NBC_00654; assembly: GCF_026341775.1. NCBI lineage: Bacteria > Bacillati > Actinomycetota > Actinomycetes > Kitasatosporales > Streptomycetaceae > Streptomyces > Streptomyces sp. NBC_00654. The sequence continues at coordinate 57,598 of NZ_JAPEOB010000004.1, forward strand.
ATGGACCCGGCGCCGGGCACCGGCCGGCCATCCGGCCTGCGGCGGGCGGCCGAGAACGCCATCACCGACGCGGGCCTCACCCCACAGGGCATCGACGTGGTCTTCGCCGACGCGGCGGGCGTACCCGAACTCGACCAGGCCGAGGCGGCGGCCATCACCGGGCTGTTCGGGCGGCGCGCAGTGCCGGTGACCGCTCCCAAGACCATGACCGGCCGACTCCTCGCCGGAGGCGCCGCCCTCGATGTGGCCACCGCGTTGCTTTCCCTGCGTGACGGGGTGATTCCCCCGACCGTCAACGTGCGCGTCCCCGCGCCCGCGTACGGGCTCGACTTGGTCACAGGGCAGCCCCGCGACACGAACCCGAGCTCGGCCCTCGTCCTGGCGCGCGGATACGGGGGCTTCAACGCGGCCCTCGTCCTGCGCCGTACCGAGAACTGACCGTCCGACACCGAACGAGAGGATCCCTGGCATGTCTGCCACGACCACGGTAACCCTGACCGACCTCACCCGGATGCTGCGTGAGAGCGCGGGCGAGGAAGAAGGTGTCGACCTGGACGGGGACGTCCTGGACGTCCCCTTCGACGAACTCGGCTACGACTCCCTGGCCATGCTCCAAGTCATCGGCCAGATCCAGCGCGAATACGGCATCCGGCTGCCGGACGAGGCAATCGCCCACGCGGACACCCCGCATGCCCTGCTGACGCTGATCAACACCAGTGGGGAAGTACCGCAGGCCGGCTGAAGCACCACGTGCCCGCCCCCGGGGCGGGCTGGAGGCCCCCTCTGCCCGGGCGCTGCCTCTCGCCACCCGGGCCGACGGCCGACCAACGCGGCACCCACCCCACGTCCGGACGGCGGGTTGCCCCGACCGTCGTCGGCCCATGCGACCCCAGGAGACACAGATGCTCTGCACAGCTCTGGCCGTGGTCACACGTGAGCTGACAGTCCCCGAGGAGAACCCGGCGATTTACCCGCCGGCCGACCGGCAGGGCGTCAGTGCCGCACTCGCGGCCTACGGCCTCACCAGTTCGATGCGCTCCAGGACCGTCGTCTTCATAGTGAGCGGCGATTGCCCGCTGCCAACCGGCTCCGGCATCGAGGGTATCGCCGTGCACATGGCGGAGTCGATGGTCGGGGCCCTGATGCTGGCACACGCCGCACTCACCGACGGCACCAAGGACGTGGCGCTGGTCCTGGCCGGTCCCAGTGAGCCCGGCACCGTCCGGGCCAGCCGGGTGACCCTGCGCAGGATGCCGTCGCAGGACCGCACGGCACCCGCATCCGGTTCGTTGCACGGACCGCTGTACGACGCCGCGCGGATGCTGCTCTGGTCCGGCCGCCATGCGAGCGACGAGGCACAGACCCGTGCTCAACTGCGCTCGGTGGTCGACCGGATGACGGACCACGTGTTCCGCGCCCTGCCCGCCGTGGTGCCCTGCGGACAGGACGCAGGTCCCGTCCGGGCGGCCGCGCTGTGCAGCCGTGAGGACCCCACCGCCGCGCTGGACGCGGCCCGCGCGGTCACCGTCGGCAACCCCCGTCCAGTGGCCCTGCTCTTTCCGGGCCAAGGCTCCCAACACACCGCGATGGCCTGCGGGCTCTACACGCACGAGCCGGTGTTCACCGAGGCCGTCGACACGGTCCTGGACCTCATGGGCGACGAGGGCGCAGCCGTCCGCGCCGACTGGCTCGCCCCACGGGAACGGGCCATCGGCATCGACGACGTCCGGCGCGCGCAGCCACTGCTGTTCGCCGTGGACTACGCGCTCGGCAAGGTGATCATGAGCTGGGGAGTCCGTCCGACGGCACTGCTCGGCCACAGTGCCGGCGAACTCGTGGCCGCCACCTTCGCCGGCGTCATGTCGCTTGAGGACGCTGTCATGATGATGCGTGAGCGCGTCCGCCACGCACTGTCCGTTCCGGCCGGGGGAATGCTCGCGGTCGCGGCGTCCGAGGCACAACTGCGCCCCTACCTGGTCGGCGAGGTGGCTATCGCCGCGGTCAACACCGGCTTGCAGACCATGCTGGCCGGACCGGCGGAACAGTTGCTCTCCGTAAGGAAACGGCTGCAGGCCGACGGCCACACCGTCATGCCGGTGCCGGCGACCAGCCCCTTCCACTCTCCCGCGATGGCCCCGGCCGCCGACGCCATCGAACGGGAGTACGCCCGGATCGGGTTCCGTCCCCCGCGCCTTGCGCTCTACTCCGGTTACACCGGGGAGCTGATGAGCGAGCGGGACGCGCTGAGCCCGCGGTTCTGGGCCCGCCAGATCACGGACACCGTGTACTTCAGGCCGGCCCTCGACCAGTTGCTCGCCGCGCAGGACATGCTCTTAGTCGAGGCCGGACCGCTCCAGACTCTGACCGCGTTCGCACGCCGGCACCCTGCAGTGCGGAGCGGGGCGAGCGCGGTGGTGCCTATGCTTCCAGCCCGCCCCCAGGGGCAGGCAGCGGACCGGCGGTCCCTGCTCGGCGCGGTGGCCCGGCTGTGGACCGAGGGCCATGATCTGAACGCCGCCTCACTCAGTCAACTGTGGGCCGACGGCGAGAGCCATGCCGCCCGCCGGTCACCGGTCGCACCGGGACGGTCGTGATGCTCGTGCGACTCCTGCGTGCCGTTGCCCAGGCGATGATCGCCGCAGGGAGCATCTGGGTGTACGTCCCGCCCGTCCGCCAGCTCGACGAACCCGGCCCGGGACATCCCGAGAGAGTCGTCCCGCTCAGCGACGTCGAGCGCAGCCTGGAGCGTGCGCTGCTCGGCGAGTGCGAATGACGGCGGATCCTCGCCCGGACACCGTGGGGGAAGCCGACAGGTCGCGTCACGCCGGCCCACCCGGCGTCCGGGTGGGCCGGCCGCTGACGGTCTGCGAAGCGGTACGCGGGCCGCCCGCGGCGGTCAGTATGGTCCCTGAAATCCGGCGGCAACGTCCGCCAGCGCGGGCAGGTCCACCGGTGCCTGTCCGCACAGTTGCAGACATGCCTCCACTATGCTGCCAGCACCGGGGTGGAACGCCTCCTCCAGCGGCCAGGACACCGGCGCCGGACAGTCCGGCAGCGCCAGCCGCCGTACCGGCGCCGTCAAGGCGTCCGGTATGTGCTCGGCCACCACCGCCGCCACCTCTGCGGTGAATCCGTACCGTGCCCAGCTGGTGTCGGCCACGACCAGCCGCCCCGTCCTGGCAACCGACTCGCAGATGATCCGCTCGTCCAACGGCCGCAGGCTGCGCACGTCGATCACTTCCGCGCTGATCCCACGTTCGGCCAGCTGACCGGCCGCCCGTTCCGCCTCGTGCACCATGAGCGAGGTCGCGACCACGGTGACATCGTCGCCTCGTCGCGCGATCCGTCCGACGCCGAAGGGGATTCCGATGGCCTCCGCCGGCACCTCTCCGGTCAGCGGATACAGGTTGCGGTTCTCCACGAGTACGACGGGTGTGTCACCGGTCAGCGCCTGGACCAGCAGCCCCTTGGCATCGGCCGGCGACGCGGGTGCCGCCACGTACAGTCCCGCGTAGTGGGCGAAGGTCGCGTGCGGGCTCTGCGAGTGCGTCGCACCCTGTCCCCAGCCGCGGCCGACCACGCCTCGCGTGACGACGGGCACCCCGCCCTTGTCGCCGCCGTACATGTAGCGCCACTTGGCGGCCAGGTTCACCAGCGGGTCCAGCGCCAGGAACATGAAGTCGGCCCGCGTGTGCACCAACAGGGGCCGCAGTCCGCCAGCTGCAGCACCCACGGCGAACCCCGCCGTGGCGTTCTCGGAGTTGGGCACATCGATCACGCGGCTCGCGCCGAACCGCGCGAACGCCTCCTTCGTGGTGCCGAAGGTGCCCTTGACATCGTCAACTCCCTCCCCCGCGATGAAGATGCTCTCGTCCGCCTCCATGCACTGCACGGTCGCCTCGCTGATCGCCTGCCAATAAGTGAGAGTACGCACGTGTGCTGGTCCTCTTCGTCGAGTGCACCGGAGTCAGCGGGGCACGGGCTGGTAGACACCGTCGAGCAGCGCTTCGATGTCAGGGAAGGGCTGCTCCTTGGCGTAGGCGACCGCGCTCTGGATCTCGTCGTCGAACCGCACCCGCCACTCTGCGACCGTCCGGTCGATGTCGGGGTCCTGCTCACGCAACGTTTCGGTGGCACGCAGAATCGGGCAGCGGGCCATCCACCCCTCCGTCTCCTCCACCGGGCGGTACCCGTGGTCATGGCCGTGGTCGAAGCCCGGCCCCACGTGTTCCCGCCACCGATAGGTCGCGAGTTCCAGCAGGTACGGACCCCTGCCTTCCCTGCAGTGCCGCAGCGCTAGTCGCGCTGCATCGTGCACGGCGAACACGTCGTTGCCGTCCACCTGCACTGCCGTGACCCCGGCTGCCTCGGCACGGTCCCGGATGGTCGAGCCCGCAGGCTGCCGGGCGCCGATCGAGGAAGAGATGGAGTACAGGTTGTTCTCGCAGACGAAGACCACCGGAGCTCGACGCACCGCCGCCAGGTTGAGCGACTCGGCGAACACGCCCTCCTCCGTCGCACCATCACCGAAGAAGGTGATCGCAGCCCTCGGTTCGCCGCTGCGTGCGAAGGCCCAGGCCGTTCCCACCGCCACCGGGATCATCTCGCCAAGGATGGCCGCCGAGCCCGCGAAGCCGACCTCGCGGTCGACCAGGTGGATCGAACCACCGCGACCGTGTGCGCAGCCAGCCTGCTTGCCGTACAACTCGGCGACCATGGCCTTGAGGTTGCCTCCCTTGGCCAGGTAGGGGGCATGGGAACGGTGGGCGGTGTAGACCCAATCCCGGGTAGTCGTGGCGGCGCAGACGCCTACGGCGGTCGCCTCCTGACCGATCGAGAAGTGCGTGGGGGTACGCATCTGCTGCTCGTCGCGATAATAGTCGGCGAGCGTTTCCTCTACTACGCGGATACGCACCATGTCGCGAAGCAACCGGGCACGGCCGGACGTCATGTTCGAGCCTCCCTACAATCAGTTTCGGGGCGCCGCCAAGGACATCGAGTTCTCCTCACGCGCGCTGCCCGGTCGTTACCTGCCCGCCGACGCCCGGCGCGGCCTTCACTCGGAACGGACCCGGTGGCTTCCGCTGACCTTCTGACGGCACGCATCCGAGTCGCCGCCCGAAGAGAGCGAGAGCCGCCACACCCGCGCGTGCCGCAGTGGGATCCTGTGATCGGCTTTCTCCTCCCTCCGAACGGTGCCGACCTGCCGGACGACGACCCCATCGGGGCCCTTATCGTCGGAGCATCGCCTAGAGGGCTGGTGAAGTCGGACTGGACGCCCCTGGGGACGCCCGCTCGCGGGCGGAGTCCGTCGACGCCTCTGTGGCCAGCACCAGGAGTCGAGCCTCGTTCAAGAGACAAACAAGCCGTGTGCGGTGCTGTGGATGCCTTCGCCTGGACTGGTGATGAGGTGTTCAACGGGGTAGCAGGTGCCGATCACCTGCCTGTGACCACCGCGCAGGGCGGCGGGAGCCGATCGCCGCGCTGGCCGACCCCGGACCGGCCAGCGCGGTGCCGGCACGGACCAGTCCTCACCCGCGACACGGAACGGGCCCGCAGCGCCGCCTCGCCGGGACACGAACCCAACGCGATTCCGAAGGGGCACGCGCACATGAAGGGCATCATTCTCGCTGGCGGGACAGGAACCCGTCTGCACCCGATCACCATCGGCACTTCCAAGCAGCTTCTTCCGGTGGGCGACAAGCCGATGATCTACTATCCGCTCTCGGTGCTCATGCTCGCCGGCATCCGGGACATACTCACCATCACCAACCCCTCCGACACACCGAGGTTTCAGGCACTCCTGGGAGACGGTTCCCATCTCGGACTGCGCATCACCTACGCAGAGCAGAACGCCCCGCGCGGCATCGCGGACGCGATCCTCATCGGTGCCGAACACATCGGGGACGGTCCGGTGGCGTTGGTCCTCGGTGACAACATCTTTCACGGCAACAACTTCTCAGAGACGCTTACGGAGAACGTCGGGAACGTCCGTGGATGCGTGCTGTTCGGCTATCCGGTCAACGACCCTCAGCGGTACGGCGTGGGAGAGACCGATGCCAACGGCGCTCTCGTCTCCATCGAGGAGAAACCCCTGCGCCCCCGCTCCAACCGTGCGATCACCGGCCTCTATCTGTACGACAACGACGTGGTCGACATCGTGAAGAACCTCCGGCCCTCGGCGCGCGGCGAACTGGAGATCACCGATGTGAACCACGTCTACATGGAGCGGGGTCGGGCCCGGCTCGTGGACCTGGGCCGGGGATTCGCCTGGCTGGACACCGGAACGCCGGAATCGCTTCTCCAGGCGGGTCAGTACGTCCGTACGCTCGAGGAGCACCAGGGTGTGCGGATATCCTGTATCGAGGAGATCGCGTTGCGCATGGGCTTCATCAACGCCGATGCCTGTCACCGGTTGGGGTCGCGGATGGCCGCCTCGGACTACGGCAAGTACGTCATGGCCGTCGCCTCCGAATTGGAGTGATCCGACGGCCGTCGGATCCGTACCAGAAGTTCGCGGGCAGACCCGCATCGGGCCTCGTTCGGCGGGCATCCTGCGGGGCTGCCCGGGCGCGCAGCCGCGTACGCACCACGCGGCGTGATCGCGTGCTCTGGCGTCGAGCACAGCTGGTCCAGGACCCGTCAGCCGGCGGGGGCGCCGAATGTGGTGGCGCGGCGGGCGAGCGGCTCCCACCACGCCCGATTCTCGCCGTACCAGCGGACGGTGTCGGCCAGCCCGTGTGCGAAGGTGATCCGGGGTTCAAAGCCGAGTTCCTCCCGGATGCGCGAGGCGTCCAGGGAGTATCGCCGGTCGTGTCCCGGGCGGTCTTCAACGTACTCCACCTGATCCCAGCCGACACCGAGTTCGGAGAGTACCTTCCGAGTCAGCTCACGGTTGGTCAGCTCCGTCCCGCCGCCAACGTTGTAGGTCCGTCCCGCCCTGCCCGACTCCAGGACGAGGTGGATCGCACGGCAGTGGTCGTCGACGTGCAGCCATTCACGTACGTGCATGCCGTCGCCGTACAGCGGCGCCTTCGCGCCGTCGAGCAGACGCGTGACGAAGAGCGGGATGATCTTCTCGGGGAACTGAAAGGGGCCGTAATTGTTGCTGCACCTGGTGACGGTGGTCCACAGACCGTACGTGCGGTGAAAGGCCCGGACGACCAGATCGGCAGCGGCCTTGGAGGCTCCGTAGGGCGAGTTGGGCTCCAACGGGGACGACTCGGTCCATGAGCCCTCCTCAACCGACCCGTACACCTCGTCGGTCGAGACGTGCACAACGCGTTCCACGCCGGTGCGCCGACAGCATTCGAGGAGGGTGTGCGTGCCGACTACGTTGGTCGTGATGAAGGGCGTGGAACCAGCGATTGACCGGTCCACGTGCGATTCGGCGGCGAAATGCACGACCGCATCGTGCCCCGGCAGGACGTCCATGAGCAGGACGCGGTCGCAGATGTCGCCCTGCACGAACGTCAGTCGCGGGTGCCCGTACGGAAGACTGGTGAGCGTGCCCGAGTAGGTGAGCTTGTCCACCACGGTGAGCCAGGTCTCCTCGTGCCCGGGGTACACACCGGCGAGGAGACTGCGGACATAGTGGGAGCCGATGAAACCGGCGCCCCCGGTGATGAGGAGCTTCACGGCCGCCGACCCTCCGAGTCGCGCCCGGGCCCACCGTCGGACACCAGATGGTTTGGATACCCCCCGTGGATGTGCATGTTGACGCCGTCCCTCACACCGATGGGGAACACCCCTGTCGCGCGCCGCGTTCCGTCCCGATCCGAGGTCATCTGCCACTCCTTCCGATCGCCGTGTTGGTCCCGTCGAGAATGGCAGCCATCCGGTCGCAGGGCCGTCGACAATCGCTCGAACCCCTCTTCCTTCTAGCCCCGGGGCGAGACTCTCAGCGGCGGGGAAGGGCCAGGAGGTTGTTGGTCCACACACCGTCGGCGCGAGTCCGCAGGTACTTCTCGCCGCGCGGCGGAGTCACCACTGCGACCTCCGCCCGGCTGCCGCTGTGACATCAGTCGTGCGCCGGTTCACCTGGGATGTGCGGGCAGATTCCTTGCCCATCCCTCAGAAGCCGAGTTCGACGTAGTCGATGTCGGTGAAGGCCACTTGCAGGCCGGGGGCGCGTTGTCCGCGGTCTTTGAAGTAGACCTCCTGCAGGCCTTCGGCGGCGATCTCCTGGAGCTGCTGGTCGGTGGCGCCTGCGGTGTGGGCGTCGAGGAGGCGGGCCGCGTAGTGGGGCGGCAACTGCTGGGTGATCAGGCGGATGCGGGCGTTGTCGGTGGTGCCTGGGGCGGCGGTGAAGCCGAACCGGGCGCGGGTCTCGATGACGATGCCGCCGGTGGTCGCAGCATGTCTCTTGGCCCGTTCGCGCACCCGGGGCTGCCAGCGGCGGCGTACCTCGTCCACCAGGCGGGTGGCGAGGTCCGGGCGCGGCTGCTTGATCTGTCCTTTGAGGTAGCGCTCCACGGTGCGCTGGGAGATGCTCAGCGCTTCGGCTGCGGCCCGGGTGCCTTTGGCGGTTTTGACGAGGAAACGCATCTGGGCCTGCGGGGACTTGGGCAGGGGGCGGGTGAAGGTGTTGGCGGTGGCTTTGTCGAGGCTGTCGCTGAAGATGCCCATGTGCGGTTCCTACTCCCCGCCCGCAGCGGCGTCGGTGCCCTTGATGTGCCGGGCGGGGTTGTGGCCTTCGTCTAGCATCTTCACCGCCCACATCAGTGACTGGGTGCCTTCGTGCTTGACCATGCCGGGGCTCACCCCGAGGCGGAAGCCGCCGGGCAGCGGCTTGTCCTCGGGGGTGCGGGGCAGGAAGTCCAGCGGGGTGGGGCCGTCGGAGAGGTAGACGGCGCAATCGGACAGCACGGCGATCGGGAACAGGCCGGTGGCGGCGAGTCTGAGCATCTTGCGGTGCATGTTGACGCGGGCGGCGGCGATGACGGCGGCGCGGATGTCGGGCCGCCAGGTGGGGCGTTCCAGCGCGGGCCAGCGCTCGCCGGGCCGGTAGCCGGCGCCCTGGGGGCGTTCGCGGAGCTTCCCGATGCCGCCCTTGACGGTTGCCTTGATCGCGGAGAGGACGGCGGCCTGGGCGGGATCGGTGTCCTTGTGGTGTTCCATGGCGGCCAGGAAGTCCGCCTAGTTCATGCCCGCGCTGACGCCGAGGCGTTCCATGGTGGCCAGGTAGGCGTCGCGCAGCCGGGTGTACCAGCCGTCCAGGTAGGAACCGGACTCGGGGCGCAGCCAGGCCTCAAGCGGGTTGATGTCGCAGCCGAGCTCGGCGGCGTAGGCGACGGTGGGGGTCGCGTACCAGGCCGGGCCTTCGGGCCGCAGGCCGTGCGGGGTGAAGGGGTTGGGCAGGCGGGTGTCGAGGTCAATGTGGGAAAGGTCGACGAGCCAGCTGCCGGGCGTCTTCTTGTCGAAGCGGGGGTGGTTGACGTGGACGGGGGCGCCGAGGCCGACGGTGAGCCGGTTGACGGCCGCGGCGAAGGCCATGTTGACGTCGACGCCCACCGCGAACGGCTTCGCGCATTCGTCGTCGGTGAGCTGTTCCGGGTCGCGGATCCACTCGAAGGCTTCTTCGTCGAGGACTTCGGCGGGGGTGCGCTGGTGGCCGCGCGGGGAGCGGGCGGTGACGACGGGGTGCTCGTCGGGTGCCTCTGGCGGTGCGGGGTCGACCGCCTGGGTGAGGGCGCCGGAGTTCGGTCCGGAAGTCCAGGTGCCGGTGGCGGGGTCTTTGACGGGGCGGGTAGGCGGGCGCAGTGCGGTCATGAGTTCCAGACCGCACACGGCCGCTGAGCCGCGCGGGGTGATCACGCGTGTGGCGTAGTCGCCGAGGACCTGGGCCAGTTCGGGGGCCGGGAGCTGGCGAGCACTCCCCCAGGTGCGGGTATCGAGGGCGTCCCAGGGAAGCACGGCGAGCTGGACGCACTGGCGTCGGCCGCCCTCGGCGGGCCGGTAGACGCGGGCCCAGGGGCCGAATCCGCGGCGCGTCAGCTTCCACTTGGCGCGGGCGAGTTCACGCACCACCGGGTGGTTGTCGGCCAGCCGCAGTGCGCGGCGGTCCTCCAGGGCGGGGGGCAGGCCGAAGCGGGCGGCGGCCTGGGCGGTGAGGAGGATCAGCGGATCGGAGTCCTTGCCGTGGCGGTGCAGCCTCTCGGCACCGAGCCCGGACTTCTTCACTGCCCAGTCGGCCAGTTGCGCGATGGTGGCCGCGGGGCACTCCAGCAGTACTCCGCCCCTGCAGTACGCGGTGCCGTCTGCGTCCAGCACCGCCAGCGGCCCGTTCGGGAACCATGAGTCGGCGGCGGGCGTGGCGTCCGTCGGCCGGGCAAGGCGCCGCGCAACCGGCGTGGGCGTGTGTGGCGTGTCCTGTGCCGGGGGTGCCGTGGGTGGAGCCGTCGCGGCGCCCACTGCTGCCTGGACCGACGGCACGGAGAGAGGCTCTGCCGGGATCGCGGGGCTGCCGGGGGGCGGGGCGGGTGCGGGATGGCGCTGGACGAGGCCGTCGAGCAGTCTGCGGTAGGCCTCGCGGCGCTCCCCTTTCGGCTCGGCCCGTCCGGCCTCCCATGCCTCAATGCTCGGCACTCGCGTGCCGAGAGCCTGGGCGAGGGCCGCCTGAGTCAGCCCGGCTGCTTCACGCAGCCTCACCCGCTCGGCCGGGAGGGGCAGCACGGTGCCGTCGTCGACGGCGGCAAGCAGCGAGTCGACGGCTGCGAACAGTTCCTGGGGCTGGTCCGTCATCTGTGCTCCTCCTCCCTCTACCTGACGCCCTGGCGGATCTCTTCGAGGCGGGTCATCAGCCGCTGATAGCGCTGCGAGGCGGCCTGGGAGGAGTTGAGCCCCTGGTACTGGGCGATCTGTCGCCATTCCATGTCGCGGCGCCTGGCTTCGATGACCACCTGGGTTTCCAGCCGGTCCAGCGACAAGCGCATGTCCTCGAACAGACTGAGCGCCGCACCCACATCGTCCGGGGCCACGTCCGCCGCCCGCCCGGCGCTTTGCTGATGGCTCGCGGCAGCCATCAGCAGCCGCCCCAGCAGTGCGGCATCCTCTTCCAGACTGCGTGCCGGGGCCCAGTGGGCGGTGGGGTCCGCCGCAAGCGCGGACAACTGCCGGCGGGCCTCGTCGCGAGCATCACGTGCCATGCACTCAGCCTACTGCAATGATTCAACGAAACAACGTACCGTTGTTTTATTTTCCACATCGCAGAGCGGTCGGAGGGCAGGCATCCTGCCGCTTGGGGGACGATGAGGACATGCCCCTTCAAGAGGGACGCCGGATGCGCCTCCCCTGCAGATCCCTCGCCGCATCCGGTCCGTCGGCCCGGGCTGGCACCCTGTGCTGCTCCGCCTGCACGAGCAGTTGGGCGCCGTCTGCCCCGGCTACCGCGTTGTCGATGTGAAGGAGAAGTTCGGCGGCCTGCGGGTGTACATCGAAACCGCTGGAGGAAACGCCCGCGGTCCGCTCGCGTCTCTCATCAGGGCCGCCGAGGCGGATGCTTCCGTTCTCTGCGAGTTCTGTGGTGCTCCTGGACGGGCAAGGTCTCGCGGTGACGCACCGGCAGAGTGGATCAAGACGGTGTGCGACAGATGTCACCGGGCATGGTCGGCTCGCGAGTTGATGATCGTCAGCGGTGCGGTCCGGGCATCCGGCCGAGGCCCGGACACCTCTGCGGCACAGGCCTGACGGCCGGACCGCCCATGCCGAACTGCTCACCGTCTTAAGCCGGTTGCTGTCTTCACCCGGGGAGGGCGGCAGCCCAGCACTTGGGCAGCAGCCGGCAACCGGCCGTGCCGGGCGAGTTGGCGCACTTGCTCAGTTCGGGCGTGGCGAACGTCGTCGGTTCCGTGGTCCGTCGGGCAGCAGCCGCGATCTGCGCGGCGGGGGCAACGCCACGTAAGACAGCCGGAGTTCTTGTGCATTCCTCGGCGGTCCGGGCTTCGGTCAGCACGGACCGCCTCAGCGAGGTCCGCAGAGTCCGCGGAGACGGCCCAGAAGCGCAGGAACGGCGCGAGTGTCCCGGAGGAGGCCATGATCCATACGTTGAGACCGGTGTCCTTGCGGGACTCGGCGTCGTTCATGACCACTGTGACCACACCGGCCATGAAGCCTGGCGCCGTGCAGAAGCGACCCGGACGGCCTCCGCGGAGCGGCGGCGGAACCGGTAGAACAGCAGCAGCCTGCTGACCGAGACATGCGATTCCTCGTCGGTGTCGGCCTGCTCGGCCGCGCGGACGCCCCGTCCAGCCAGCCGTTCGCCACCACGGTCGGGGTCTGGAGCGCTTCCGGTGTACCGGCGGTCAGCTGCTTCGCCTTCCACCACTCGGCGGCGAAGGCCACCTGCCGGGCCGCGTCCTCGAAGGCCAGTCGGCGGCGGCCCGCTCGCGATCGGCGCACCCGCCGGTCCTTCGCCCGCAAACTCACCACGCCGGCGGCCACGGTCACGACAGGGACCAGCATCGCCACAGAGGCAGTCACCATGCAGGGACCCACGCTCACCGCTCATCCGGTGCTGTCCTCCCGGAACCCGAGCCGGTCCGCGATCATGTCCGTGGTCTCGTGCAAGGCGGCCTCAATGTCGTCGGGACGGCCGATATTGCGGCCGCCGAACCGCAGAGTCAGGAAGCTACGGAAGGACGTCTTGCTGTACTCGGATGCCTGCCAGTCGGCCAGCAGGTCCGGCAGGGTGAGGTGCAGGTTCTGGTGCAGGGCCTCGCAGGCTTCCAACTCCTCCATGTCCAGCAGGGCCAGGTCCTGAATGCCGCCGTGCTGGAAGAGCCTTTCGTCGGCGAAGCACTCTTCGAGGTAACGGCGGGTGATCGGGTTGACGGGGAAATGACCGCCTCGGACCGCGACCGGGAAGATTTTCTTTGCGGGCCCGGTGAGCGGGGAGTGTGCCGGCTGCGGATCGGTGAGGAGGTTGTGGGCCGTCACGGAGAGCTGTCGTGCTTTCTTCACGACGATCTTCTCCGCGTCCTTGCGGAAGGCATCGGCATCGGCGTGCTCGCGAGTGGCGACACTGACGGTCGCGCTCACGATCTCGACCAGCACGGTGCTGGTCCCGAAATCGATACCGACATCCGCCGCCTTGGTTTTCGGGAAGGCCAGGGCGAGATCGTCCTCGGTGAAGAGGGTGCTGGCGCCGGCCCCCACGAGGGGTGGAGCCAAGCGGCGCAGCTGCTCCTTCACCCGGTCTTCCACCATCGCCGCGTAGACCTGGGTCCATTGCAGGCGCGCCCTCTCGCCGTGCTGGTACTTCTCGTGGTCGTGGACCAGCCAGTACAGCCCTTGGGTGGCCCGCTCCAGGAGATAGCGCTCGTCCAGGACCACGACGCTGTCGTCCAGGCGCAGCAGCGGGCGGTCCTGGATCGGGAGCAGTTGCCACGGCAGCGGGCAGTCACGCAGTTGTGCGGCGAGGTCATCGGGGCGAACCGCGAAGCGGTCGAGGAAGCGTTCGATCACTTCGGGGTCGACGGCGATGCCGGTGAAGGCGTTCACCGCGACGGGGTTGTCAGGGGCGTGCGAGGCGATGCTGGAGTAGTAGACGAAAGCGAGGGCGATGATGTCGTCGAAGGCCAGGCCGGTGGCCTCTTCGAGCATGCTCACTGGGCGCGCCCTGGCGCCCGCCACGCGGTCTCCGTGCAGGATCCACAGCAGACGGTGTCGCGCGAGTAGGTCGCCGGCGTCGTCCGGCTCGTTGAACAGGTTGTTGGCGATCATCTCCATCGCCAGGGACTGCGGACTGCCGCCGAGCAGGGGCTCCCGGGGCGTCCGCTCGCGGGTGAGGGTGTCCCCGACCAGGTGGACCAGCAGGACCGAGGCACACTCCAGATCGAGTTGCCCGACCGCGGTGGCGATCTCCGCCTGCACGCTGTCGATCTCGGGGCGGGGTGACACCAGGACCAGGCTCATGGTGCGCAGCACGATCTGCCGCGCCAGGAACCAGCGCTGCTGTCCGTCGACCCCGCCTGCCAGGGCCGTACGCAGGAGCTGCGCTGCGTCGGGGGCGAGCCGGGCGAGGAACCGTTCCTGGTAGACCTCCGTCAGCACGTCACTGGTGGTCGCGTGGTTGAGGGCCGCCAGGACATGCAGGTACTCCTCGCGGGAGTACCTGGCCAGCAGCGCGGTGATCCATGCCGCGCAGTCCAGTTCCCGGCCACGGGCGTGTTCGGCGGGTCCCAGGTACTCGCGGGCGATCACATAGACCCGGGCAAGCTCCAGCCATGAGGCACTGGCAGGCACCGGGGTGAGTCCCAGGCGCTGCGCCGCCCACGCCCGGCCGGGCTGGGCCGACCCCGCTCCCGCAGCGCTGCCCGCGGCGGGCGGCAGAGGAAGGAAGAGGCGGGGGCCATCTGACGGAAGATCAGGCACGGAACAACCCTACGCTTCGCAATCCCCGCAGGGCCGTGGGATATCCACCGCCTCTGCCGGCCAAGACGTGCCATGGTGCGCGCCGTCCAGAGCCATGACCAACTCCGTCCGGCGTCATGGTGACGGAAAGCCAGGACGCTGGGTGTAGCCGTCCCCGGCCCCGGCACGGAGAGCTGGTGGCGGGCCGACGGGCTGACTGCGGGTCGACGCCGAGGGCGGCACCGGCCTCGCCGCGGCCGGTGCTGCCGGCTGTGCTCAGGCGGCGCGCAGTGCCCCGCTGTGGTGGTATGCGGTAGGGCTGGTGCGGGGGGCGTGGCTGTGCCAGACCATGCCCAGTGATGTCAGCGCGAGGATCTCATAGGGGGTCAGGCGGCCACGGTTGGTGCGTTGGCGGGACAGCCAACGGCCCAGGTGGAACCGTTGCCGACGGCTGGTCTCCACGTACCGGTAGGGGACGTTGAGGTGTCCTTCGCGGGCCCGGTGGGCGGCTGCGGCCAGCAGACCGGTGTGGAAGGCGGTACCGCGGCGTCCGGTCAGCCGGTGGCGCAGGAAGTGGTCGGCGGTGGGGGTGGCTCCGATGTTGGTCAGCAGGTGGCGCTGGGTGGGGTGCAGGCGCAGCCAGGTGACGTGCTGGCGCTCCAGCCAGAACTCCAGGTCCTGTCCGGTGGGGGTGAGGTCGTCGGTGGGCGTGTCCGGGCCGCGGTCTTGGCCGGCCTGGGCGCGGGCGAGGTGGTAGGCGCGCTGCCAGGTCAGGGACCAGGGCGGGTTCCAGTAGGGGTCCAGGGCGGCGAGGGCCTGGGCGTGTGCGTGGGGGAGCGGGCGGTGGCGCTGGGCGGAGAGCCAACTGCCCAGGCGGTGGCCGCCGACGGCGTGCCGGGTGGGGACGGCGAGGTGCCCGTGCCGGCGGGCGTAGGCGGTGGCGACGGCGAGGTGGCGGTCGAAGGTGTTGGCGGGCCGCTTCCACAGCATGCCGATGTGATCGAGCGCCTCGACGCGCTCGGGAGCCAGGTTTCCGGTGGCGTGCAGTTTGCGCTGGTGGGTGATCCACAGGCCGATCGGGCGGTGACGATCGTCGGTGTAGCGGGCGGGGATGTCCAGGTGTCCGAAAGTGTGCAGGTAGTCGATGGCGGCGTCCAGGCCCATGCCCCAGGAGCCGTTGTCGGGCTGCAGCATGCGCAGGCCCATGACCATCGCGATCTCGTTCACGCGTTCGGGTGCGTCGGGCCCGGGCTGCTCGACGGTGGCCAGCAGGTCGCGCAGGAGCGGCTCGAGGCGTTCGCGGAAGCGTTCGTCGTGGGCGCGCAGGCCCTGCAGGATCTGCCACAGGGTGCGGTAGTCGGAGGAGTTCAGGACCGATTCGACGTCCTGGCCGCGGGCGATGTAGACGGGGACGACGATGGTGGCCTTCTTGCCCTGGCCGGGGGCTTGGCGAAGGGCGCGGCCGACGGCCTGGATGGCGGCGATGGCGCTGCGTTTGGGGGCCAGGAAGACCACCGCGTCGATCGCGGGCGCGTCGACTCCTTCGCGGAAGACGTTGACGTTGGCCATCACGGCCCGGCGCAGCCGTGCCCGGGTGCGGCCGGTGGCCGCCAGGGGGTGGGCGGAGAACTCGCCGATCAGCCGGCGGCGGGTGGCGGGTGAGTGGCGGCCGCTGACGTAGGCGGTCCACAGGTTGGCCAGGCGCAGGTGGTCTGGGGCGGCTGCGGCGGTGGTGGCGAAGGTGCGGGCGAAGACCTCGGCGTGGCGCACACTGGAGGTGAAGACCAGCACGCTGCGCAGTTTCTTCTCGTTCATGGCGCGCAGCACCATGGCCTGCTTCGCGCCCAGGCGCAGGCGGTCGAAGTCGGCGGTGGTGCCGTCGGGGATCGCGGCGAGGATCCCGTGCAGTTCGCTGTTGTTGATCTGCGGGACGATGACCTCGTAGTCGGCGAGGATGCCCATGCTGATGGCGGTGGGCAGGTCGAGGCGGAACACCGTGGGGCCGAAGATCTTGGGGTCGTCCATCGAGGCGGCGGGTGCGGTGTCGGGGCCGAGGCCGCGGTCGGTGTCCTTCCACACGCGCGGGGTCGCGGTCATGTAGAGGCGGCGGCGGGCGGGGACCTTGGTGTCCTGGTGGATGGCGGCCCAGGGGCTGGTCAGGGCGCCGCAGGTGCGGTGGGCCTCGTCGACGACGACCAGGTCCCAGGGCGGCAGGCGGTACTGCTTGTGGGCCTGTACCAGGCGTTGCAGGGAGGCGTAGGTGGCGAACACGGTGACCGGGCCCTCGTCGTGGTCGCGTACGTGGCGGGCGATCGCGGCCGGGGCGGTGGTGACGGCGTCGAAGCCGGCGCGGGCCGGGTCCTTGGACGGCAGGTGGTAGACGCCGATCCGCGCTCCCCGACGTCCTGTCTGGGCCCACTCCCGGGCGGTCTGGGTGAGCAGGTCCACGCTGGGGACCAGGACCAGGACCCGGCCGGCGGGGGCCAGGCGCAGTGCCGCGTGCGCGGCCATGATCGTCTTGCCGGTGCCGCAGGCCGAGACCACGGTGGCGCGTGGCAGGTGTTCCAGCGCGGCGGTGATGGCGTCGACCGCCTGCTCCTGGTGCGGCCGCAGAACCTTGGCTGCCGCCGTGCCCGGTGGGGTGCCGGTGGTCAACGGACGCCTCCCGCACGGATGTCGGCGTATGGCGGCGCGGGTGCTGCGCCCTGCTTGTCTGAGCGTCGGCGGTCGGGGGCCGGCCGTGGCGGCGATCCGCGCCAGGATTCACCCGAAGGGGTGACACCGGGTACTGCACGGTTTGGATACTGGGGTGCGGTGGGCAGGGGGCGCCGCGAGCCGCCGTCCGGGCCGCAGGGGGCGGGCACGGGCGCAGGGAGGCCGGGGTGCCGCGCACGCAGGAGCAGGGATCCACGCTCGAGGGTGGGCCGGCCGTTTGGGACAGCGGCGAGTTCGAGGCGTGGGAGCTCGATGACCGTGCCGCCTGGCGGCCGGCGGGGGCGTTGCCGGTCAGGGTCCGGGCGCTGGGCGGGGAGTCGAACGGCTCGTACCTGGACCGGCTGGCCAGGGGGAACGGGCTGGCCCTGGACCGGCTGCTGCGCGGCCTGGGCGAGGGCGCCTTCGCCTCGGAGCCGGATGCCGCCGAGATCTACTTCAACCAGGCCTCCGCGCAGTTGCTTTCGGTGGTCTGCGGGCGGCCGGTGGAACATCTGCGGCGGGCCCTGCCGAGCCTGGCGCCGCAGCGGATGCTGGTCCAGGGGCCCGATCCGGTGTGGCAGTGGCCCTGGCGGCGCGCGTGCACGCTGGTTCCCGCGTGCCAGTTGTGTGCGGCGCGTCACGGTGCGCAAGGTCCGGTGTGGCTGGCCAGCGCGGACGGGTGGCAGGTGTGCGCCCGGCATGGGCGCTGGCTGGACGACGGGCGCCGGGCCGGTCGCGGTTTCGTGGACCTGGGCCCGCTGCCTCAGGTCCTGGCCGCGCACCGGGAGCGGATCGCCCTGCTGCTGGACTTCGCCCCCGACATCCGGACCTTCTCCTCGTGGCCGATGCGGCTCGTCTGGCCCCACGCGGACGGGAGCGACCGCACGATGGTGCCCGACTTCTTCGCCCGCCGCTGCGACGGGGCCGGCCTGCTGGTGGCCTGCCCGCCCGCTGACGGATCCTCCCGAAAGTGGGACGCCCATCAGGCGGTGCTCGGACAGGTGTGCGTGCAGGCTGACTGGCATCTGGCCACCCCGCAGGTCCCCGACTCCCCGGCCATGGCGGTGCTGGCGATGCTCGGCGAGTACCGCACGGTGCCCGCGCCGCGCCCCGATCTGGAGAAGCAGCTCCTGGAGGCGTTCGCCCGGCCACGGCCTCTAGAGGAGGCGGTGGCCTCGGTGGGCGACCCGATCGCGCTGCTGCCGTGAGCCTATCACCTGATGTGGCGCCAGCTGCTGCGCCTGGGCTTCGCCAGCCCCCTGCATCTGGGCGCCCTGGTGTGGGCGCAGGCGTCATGAGCGCGGTGACGGCGGGGGTCCTCGAACCGTGCCAGGGCGTCCTGGTCGTCGGCGACCAGGTGCGCTGGGACGGGAACCTGTACCGGGTCGCCATGCTGCGCGGCAGCATGGTCCATCTGGAACCCGAACCCGGCACGCCTGGAGTGGCACGGCTGGCGGACGTGAGCCTGCTGGCCGCCGCCAGCCGCTTCGAACTGGCCGCGGAGCGCACCATGATGGTGCCCGACCTGCCGCCCACCGACCTGCTGGCGGGGCTGGCCGAGCACGCCGAACAGGACGCGCGGGACTGGGAGCCGCACATCATCGAGTGCCACACCGGCCTGATGCCCGGGCGCACCGTGCCCAGGACCGGCTACGACCCGGCCGCCACCACCCTGGTCCAGCGCTACCAGGCCAAGTCCGCGGAACTGGCCGAACAGGGCGCGGAGGTGTCCTGGCAGACGATCCAGCGCAAACGCCTGCGCTGGGTCGAAGAGGGACTGTGGGGCCTGGTGGACAAGCGGCACACCCGCTGCGCCACCGCGTTCGGGCGGGTGGACGCGCGCGTGGTCGACGCGCTGCGCGCGATCCGCCGCAAGGAGGCCGAGGACCGGGAGTCCCCCGGCAACGGCAAGCGGCTCCAGGAGCGCCTGGAGCGGTACATCAGCGACCACACCAAGGACTGGGGAGGCGATGTGCCCAGGCTCCCGTCGAAGACCACCTTCTACAACCTGCTGGTCAAGCTGGGCATCCGGCCGCGCCGTCACGCCCACCTGGAACGCGGCGGCGGCAGGAAGCCGTCGACCGCGTACGCACCCACGCTGGCGAGCAGGCCCGGTGAGGCCGTGCAGATGGACACCACCGATCTGGACGTGATGGTCATCGGGTCCTTCGGGCAGCCGGTGCCGGTCGAGCTGGTGCTGGCCGTCGACGTGGCCACGCGCAGCATCTGCGCGGCGGTCCTGCGCGAGAAACTGACCGCGGAGAAGGAACCGCGCCGCAGCCGCGCGAAGGGACGCAGGAGCCGTAGAGGGAAGAAGCAGGCGAAGCGGCGTGTGCTGCGGCGCGGCCGCGCCCACAAGGGCATCGACTGCGCTCTGCTGCTGGGGCGGATGCTGGTGCCCGAGCCGATGCGCCCCACCTGGCCGCAGCGCGCCGCGATGACGTCCTCGCGGCTGCCGCACCAGCGGCTGATCGAGATCGACGCCCGCCTGGGCCAGGCGACCGCCCGCCCCGTGATCACGCCCAAGCACGTCTACATCGACCAGGGCGGCCCCTACATCTCCCAGACGTTCCTGGACGCCTGCGCCAGCATGCGGATCGTGGTGCACCCGTGCCGATACGTCACCCCCACCGACAAGTCGGTCGTCGAGCGGACCAACCTGTCGGTCAAGACCCTGCTCGCGCAGCACCTGAAGGGCTACACCGGCGGCGACCCCGCCCACCGCGGCCGCGGTGCGGCCGCCGGCCCGCTGTTCACCCTGTACGAGGCCAACGAGATCCTGCAGCAGTGGATCGTGTTCGGCTGGCAGGAGCGCGAGCACGACGAACTGCGCGACCCGCAGGTGCGCGGGCGGGCGCTGACCCCCAACGAGAAGTACACCGCGTGCGTGGCCACCGCCGGCTACCTGCCGGTCCCCATGGACGCCGACCGCTACCTGAGCCTGATCGACACCACCTTCGCACCGGTCACCGACCAGGGCATCGAGATCGACCACCGCCGCTACGACAGCGACGAGCTGGGCGAATACCGGCGCACCCCCTCAGGGCTCAAACGCACCCCGAAGTGGATGATCCGCCACGACCCCTACGACCTGTCGCGGGTGTGGCTGTGCGACACTCGCGGCCCCGAGCGCCGCTGGGTCCCGGCCCTGTTCACCGACCTGTCACTGGTCGGCGGCCCGTTCACCCAGGACATGTGGGAAGCCGCCCGCCAGCAGCACCTGAGCGAGGGCGGCCGCAAGGACGACCAGGACGCCATCGCACGCCTGACAGCCGACCTGCTCGCCCGCGCCAGCGCCGGCCCCAAGGCGCTGCGCCCGGAACTGGTCGCCGCTCCCCCGCCCCTGCTGACCGCCCGCCCGCCCCTGCCCGGCGACCAGCTCGACCTGACCGGCCTGCCGCCGCTGGACCCCGCCACCGTGCAGCCTTTCGGGGAATTCGACCCCGACGAAGACGAGAACGCCTACACGTTCGGCCACCCCCCACTTCCAGGCCGTCGCCCGCCGCCCCGCCCAGCCCCGCCCCAGCAAGCCCGCAGCCGCCCCGCTCACCGTGCAGGAAGCCGCCCGCATCAAGGCTCTGGGCAACGCCGAGGACGACGACTAGCCCCCACCCCAGCGCACCGTATGCGTCCGAGCGAAGGAAGCCGGCCACGATGATGCAACCGCCCCCGCAGGACCCCGCCCCGGACGCAGTGCCGACCCCCGGCCCCGGCCCGGACGCAGACGCGGAGCGCAACGAGCTGC
Organism: Streptomyces sp. NBC_00654; assembly: GCF_026341775.1. Lineage (NCBI taxonomy): Bacteria > Bacillati > Actinomycetota > Actinomycetes > Kitasatosporales > Streptomycetaceae > Streptomyces > Streptomyces sp. NBC_00654. The sequence goes on from NZ_JAPEOB010000004.1 coordinate 78,389, forward strand.
CCATCACCTTTCCCGCCTGGCACGCCTTCGCCGAACGCGAACTGGTACGCCCCGACCTGGCACTGTGCCCGCCCGCGGGCACCAAACTGCTCCCGAACCACCCGAGGATGCGCTACCACAGCAGGCTGACCGTGGTGCGCACCCCGGCCCTGGTAGAAGCACGCAAACGCGTCGCCCAGCTGGTGCGGGTGGGCTCCGGCCGCGACGGGGTCCACCTGGGCCTGGTCCTGGACGGCCGCGGCGGCACCGGCAAGACCACGATCCTGCAGCAGGTAGGCCGCGCCCACCAGCGCCGCCAGTACCCCCAACTGGACGACACCATCCCGGTCGTCTACATCGCCCTGCCCGCCCAGAACGACCGCAACAACGCCTACAACATGTTCGTCGCGATCGCCGAGTTCCTGCAGTTGCCCACCACCGGGTCACTCACCAGCCTGGTCGCCTCGATCCGCACGGTGATGGACCGGGCCCGCACCGAGCTGATCCTGGTCGACGAGATCCATCTGCTCGCCGACGCCGCCGACCGCGAGCACACCTCGGACCACCTCAAGACCCTCAGCGAGCGGCTGTCCGCGACGATCGTGTATGCCGGCATCGACGCCTGGAACATCATGACCTCGGGCACCCGCGGCGAACAGATCGCCCGCCGCAACCAGCGTCTTCAGATCCGCCCGTTCAACTACACCACCACCGAGGAGCGGGCCCTGTGGCACAGCGCGGTCGCCAGCTACGACGACGCCCTGTGCCTGTTCCACCACATCCCCGGCGAGCTGACCGCGCTCGCCGACTACCTCTACGACCGCACCCAGGGCTTCATCGGGGCCCTGTCCTACCTGGTGTGCATCGCCGCCCAGGAAGCCATCAGCGACAACACCGAACGCATCACCCGTGACCTGCTGGAGAGCATCTACATCGACGGCGCCAGCGAGCAGGGCCACGGCGGCCACGCCGCCTGACGGCTGCCGCGCAACGAGCCGAGGAGCGCCACTATGAGCGAGCCGGACACCGATTTCACGATCGTCCCCTCCACCTGCACCCAAGGGCCTGTCCACATCGTGCTGGGCGCGGACCGGGCCACCGGCTCGATCGTCTTGGGCACGGTGACCGACCGTTCCCCCACCGCGGTGATCGAGGAGTTCCTCGCCACGCGGAGGACGTCCTGACGGACCCTCACCGACCGGACCTCCTCCCTGCGCGGAGCCGGCGGCCGGTGACACCGGGACGCAGCCGTGGCCGGTCTCGGTGTCACCGGCCGGGGACGATGCTGCCGGCCAGCCTGGCCCGCAGCGCGGGAACGGACAGGTCGGCGCCGAGCAGCCGGACGAAGTCCTCCAGCCCCCAGGTGATCAACTGGCCGCTGCGGGTGAGGTAGAAGCCCACCTGGTCCAGGCCAAAACGGTCCTCGAAGTCCAGCAGTGCGTACCCGGCGAGCTGGTACAGCGCGGACGGGGCGAGCCGGACCGGGTCCTTCAGTGCCTTGAAGTCCACCAGCAGGCTGCCCGCGATCAGGTCCGCGTCGGCGCCGCCCACCGCGTGCGAACCCGCGAAGGTGGGCCCGGAGTGGCAGTTGTCGCGGCCGGTTTGGGCGCGCAGCCCGGCGAGTGCGTGTTGCGCGAGGCGCACCTGCACATCCAGGTCCCGGACCACGTAGCCGGGGACCTCCGCCAGGAGGGCGGGCAGCGTCAGACCGGCGCCGAGGCGGGCGATCGGGCTGGTCACGGCGAGGACGCCGCTGCGGTACACCTCCTCGAACCAGACCATCGCCACGCACAACCGGTCCAGGCGTTCTTCGGCCGCCGCCTCCAGGAGCACGGGCCGGTCCCGGTCGTCGGGACGCTCCCGCTCCAGCAGGCCGGCCAGTTCGGCCACCAGGTCGGCGCCGACGGCCAGCAGAGCCTCGGCGTGCTCGGCACGCCGCGCCTGGGCCGCCAGCCCCGCCGTGTACTCAATGCCTTGGCGAACGGCTCCGTCCACGATGTCGCAGCAGGTGAAGGCGTAGCGCAGGCGGTGGTCGATCGCCGCGCCGATCGTGCCCCATACCGGCCTGGTACCCGGGGGCGCTCCCGGCTGCCGTGGCACCGGTGCGGCGCGAGCGGCTGTGCGGTAGCCGTCCATCACGGTTCGCTGGCGGGGCAGGTGCCGGGCGGCGAACATCGCGAACGGGCTGTCGGGCGCGCTGATCTGTGAGGTCAGGGACACGGCCACGGCCCCCTTCCCGGGGAGCGTGCGCGAGCGGGGTGCCGGATACTCCGCGCGCAACAGCGCCATCGTCGCGGCGATCCTGCCCCGACGGTGGTGCTTCAGCAACTGCGCCACCGGCGCACGGAGGCACCCGACCGTCCGCGGCCCAAATGGTGTGCGCCGGAGCGCAGTTGACTGTCCGGCGAGAACCCGGGCCCAGATCGCACCGTGCCGGGGCGGCTCAGCGTCCCCGGTGTTCACGGTAGGCCGCCGACAGTTCCTGGAGGTCCTCCTGACGGGCCTGGAGCAGGTCGTCGGGTTCACGCAGCGCCGTGTCCAGGAGCCATACGCCGCGCCGGAAGGGGCGGAAGCCGACACTCTCCCACAAGGCGGCGATCTTCGTCTTCGCCGCTGCCGGTAGTCCTCGGTGACCTCGTCCCGGTTGCCGGAGTACTCGGACATCGCCGGGTAGGCCGCGACCGCACAGCATCCGCCGGACAAGCGGCGGATCGCTTCCGCAGCGCACAGCGGCCCGAGCCCGAAGCCGCGCCATGCCTTGTCCAGCCGGACCCGGTCCAGGATCAGCAGGTCACCGAACGGCAGCTCGATGGCTTTGTCGAAGGCCTTCGCGTACGTACCGTGTTTGCGGGAGAACACCGCGCTCGCAATGACCTCCAGGTCTCCCGAATGCGCGTCGGCGACCTGCCAACGGTCGCGTCCGGTGACATCCCGCAGCCGGTACAGCATGATGCCGCCCACCGACGCACCCAGCGCGGGCTGTTCGGGCAGATCGCTGTCCTCGTCCTCATCACCGGGAAGTCCGTAGGTGATCGCGACGTGCCAGCACTCTAGAGTGTCCTCGTCGCCCCACTGTTCGACCGGATGGCCATGACTGTAGGAAAAGTACAGGCGGGCTGGATCGCCCGGGAGCTCATCAGCGGGACGCGTGAGTGTGCGGCTCATCCCGGGAGCGTAACGGCCGGGTGTGACAAGCAGCCTGCGGTTCCGCCAGAGTGAGGCCCGCCGAGTGGCGGAGTGGCCCAGGGCCTCCTCCAGCCCCCGGACCACGCCAAGATCACGTCCGTCGGCTCCCCCGCCAACTTCGGGTATCTGCCCCCAGCAACCGCCGCTTACCGGCCGAGTCGCGCCACCGCCACGGATCACCCGGACAAGATCCCCACGCCCAACCAAGGTCAAAAACCCAAGAGTTGATCACCATTACACCCGCCCACAAGGCGGACAAAATATGGCAATAAAGACTCAAGATCGCCACCGGCTTCCTACGCGCGACCCGAGACGCCTGCGACATCCCATCAGACTTGCAACATTGATCTACAGCCAATGGCGAAAATCATTCGCATTCAACCCAAAGCCACCTGACAGGCCATCAAATATCGCAACCATCTGAGGAAACGATCTCCAAGATTCTTTCGGACATATTTAAAACAGCACAGGCCAGAGATCCGCCGATGTCGCAAGAGCATCGGGCGGCGACAGGCCGCTACCGCAGCTACTTCATCCACCCGTACTTCGCCGGGTACTCCGACATGGAGGAGATGGAAGAAGCGCTGCGCAACGCGATCGAGGCCATCAAAGCCGGTGAACTCGCCGAACCGGCGCTGCCGACCCCTCCCAAGCGCCACCTAGCCGCCGTACCCACACGCCGAACCGTATAGCCAGCAGCCCGGCTATACGGCACGACACCAGTGGCACGGCCAAACGAGGAGCGGGCAAGCCCCGCCGGACGGCAAGGCCAGCGCATGCGTCATCCCGCACGCCAAACGAGGATCCGACGGCGCCGCACCTCCGAGTACGGCGCCTACCGCATACCCGCCCGCACCCACGCCGGTAGCACCAGGTGAACCGGATTGTTCTAAGTGTCCAGAACAACCAGCTGCTGCTCGGACCGCAGCGGATCCATGCAGCAACTGTGCATGGATCTCGCGCGGAGCATCGCAGATCTGTGATGCTCCGCAGTCGCCGGAACAGGTCTCAGCTACTGCACCAGCCAAGGCGGGACTGCACGCGAGCAACCGCGTGCAGTCCGGGTCGTACGCAGCAGCGCCAGCCTCCCGACAGCACCCCGCGAAGCCCCACCACCACCAGGACCACGAGCAGCACGACCAGAAGCACCAGCTGTCCTCAGGGGGCAGCGGCGAGGGCGTTGTCGAGGGTGTCGCCGATCTGGTCGTACAGCGGGGCGAGGAGTCGGCGGCCTCGGTGTCGGACAGCTACGCGGGGCGACTTCGAGCATCAGCTCCCGAGCCGGTGCACTGCGTGCGCGCCGCACGGAACCACAAGGAACCACAAGGCGAGCGGCCGTCTCACACCCGGCGCGGCCGCGCCGGGTGTGAGAAAAGGGAGACTCACACGGCCTTCCCTGTGGTCGGAATGGAAATGTACTCCGTGCGTCCGAAAACGAAATATCGAGCCCTCTCCACGGTCACGAATTCCACCACCAGGCCGCACTGTCAATTCCGTCCCACCGGAAAGGAGGGCCCGTTGTCGCTTCCGGGATTGGTTTGTGCGGGAGCGTGGCCCGTCGCTCCGGCCCGTCGCTCCGGCCCGCCGCGCCGCCAGGACTGCGGCCGCGTGGAAGGGTCAGAAAACAACGGTCAGGTGGTGCCGACTGGATCAGTGAGCCTTTTCCAACCTTGCTCTGGAGTGCGGCAGTCAGTCTGGCAACAGGGCGAAGTGCCCGGTAGACGTGTTTTCGACCAAGAGACCCCTTATATGCGGATACCGCCCGCAGTGAGGTTCCCCCGAGATGCGGAGTCGGTTGACAGCAGGTCAGATGGGACTCATGAGAGGAACATCGACCATGGCTGCTCCCCGGAAATACTCGCTTGAGTTGCGTGAGCGTGCGGTACGGATGTATCGCACTACTGAGCCGAAGCCGCAGATCAAAAAGATGGCCGTCGACCTCGGCGTGCACCCCGAGGCTCTGCGCGGCTGGATCCGCCAGGCCGAGGCGGACGCCGGCGAGCGCGACGACCGTCTCACCACGGACGAACGCGCCGAGCTCACGGCCCTGCGTAAGGAGAACGCCCAGCTCAAGCGGGCCAACGATGTCCTGCGGACAGCCTCGGCGTTTTTCGCGGCGCAACTCGACCCGACCCGGCCCAGGTAACGGCGCTCGTCAGCGAGCATCCCCGCCTGGGAGTCGAGTGCGTACTTCGGGAACTGCATATCCCCTCCTCCACCTACTACCGCTGGCGCCGCGCCGAGAAGGAGCCCTGCGAACGCCGGCGCCGCGACGTCGAGCTGACCGAGCGGATCAAGGAAATCCATACGGAGTCCGGCGGGATCTACGGCTCTCCGCGCGTGCACGCCGTCCTTCATCGCGAGGGCGCCCGGGTGGGCCGCAAACGGGTCGAGCGATTGATGCGCGAAGCCGACATCTCCGGGGTCAGCCCACGCCGCAAGGGCTTCACCCGCCGGGATCCCAAGGCCACCCTCGCCCCGGACCTGGTCAACCGGAACTTCACCGCACCGGCGCCGAACCGGTTGTGGGTCACCGACCTGACGATGATCTCCACCGGGGAGGGGCCGCTGTGGCTCTCGGCGATCCGCGACGCCTTCTCCCGCCGGGTGGTGGCCTGGGAGACCTCTGCCCGCGCGGACGCCGACCTGGTGCTGACCACGTTGGAGTACGCGCTCGCCAGCCGCGAGGTCGAGCCCGGAAAGCTCATTCACCATGCGGATCACGGCTGCCAAGGTGGATTCAACTGATCGTCGCAACACCTCGACCCTGGAGGTGTTGGATGGGTCGGCCAGCGGGATGGGCCACGCGGCTGACGGGGCGTCCGGCAATGCGGTCGCCGGGACGGCCCCCAATCCGTCGGGAGGTGGAGCGGGCTTTCTGGATGAAGATCGCCGAGGGGATGACCAGCGAGGCGGCGGCGGTCTCGTGCGGCGTATCCCCAGTGGTGGGGTCCCGTTGGTTCCGTGAACGTGGCGGCATGCCGTCGATCCAGCTCAGCACGCCCTCGGGCAGATACCTGTCCTTCACGGAACGCGAAGAAATCGCGCTGCTCAACGCCCAGGGCCTGGGAGTCCGCGAGATTGCACGCCGCCTGGGCAGGGATCCGTCGACCATCTCGCGGGAGCTGCGACGCAACGCGGCCACCCGCGGCGGGCAGCTCGGCTACCGGGCCTCGATCGCCCAGTGGAAGGCGGAACTGGCGGCACGGCGTCCGAAGACGCCGAAGCTCGTGGCCGATGAACGGCTGCGTGAGTATGTGCAGGACCGGCTCGCCGGGGATGTACGTCGTCCGGACGGAACACAGGTCACCGGGCCGAAGACGCCTCGGTGGAAGGGACGGAACAAGCCCCGCCGTCAGGACCGGCGGTGGGCGACGGCCTGGAGTCCCGAGCAGATCGCGGGCCGGCTCAGGACGGATTTCCCCGATGATGAGTCCATGCGCATCTCGCACGAGGCGATCTACCAGGCGCTTTACATCCAAGGACGTGGAGCCCTCAAGCGTGAGCTGGTCGGCTGTCTGCGTACCGGGCGTGCGCTGCGGGTTCCCCGCGCCCGAGCCCGACGGCGGGCGAACGGGCACGTCACCCCCGAGGTGATGATCAGCCAACGACCGGCCGAGGCCGAGGACCGGGCAGTCCCGGGACACTGGGAAGGCGACCTCATCATCGGCACCGGCAAGTCCGCGATCGGCACTCTGGTCGAGCGCACGACCCGGTTTACCATGCTGCTGCACCTGCCCCGGATGGAAGGCTTTGGCACCGAGCCGAGGGTGAAGAACGGGCCGGCGCTGGCCGGTCTGGGGGCCGAGGCCGTCAGGGACGCGATCGCCTCCACGATCACCACGCTGCCCGAGCAGCTGCGTCGCTCGTTGACCTGGGACCGCGGCAAAGAACTGGCACAGCATGCCCGGCTCCGCGTCGACACCGGCCTCGAAATCTACTTCGCGGACCCGCACAGCCCGTGGCAACGCGGCACGAACGAGAATACGAACGGGTTGCTGCGGCAGTACTTTCCGAAGGGCACGGACTTGTCCCGATGGCAGACAGACGACCTCGCAGCCGTTGCACTCGCCCTCAACAGCCGCCCCCGCAAAACCCTCGGATGGAAGACACCCGCTGAAGCCCTCAACGAACACCTACTCTTGACTCAAGAAGCCGGTGTTGCGACAACCGATTGAGTCCGGGCAATACACATCCATCAAGCTCACAACCCGGTTGATGCGGTCGGGAGCTGAGGCGTCCATGGGGTCCGTCGGAGATTCATACGACAACGCCCTCGCGGAGAACCTCTGGATGCTCATCAAAACCGAGGGACTCCGCGGCCGCACCTTCGCCACCCGGGCCGAGGCGAACGTCGCGCTCTTCGAGTACATCGACGGCTTCTACAACTCCCGCCGCATCCAGGAACGGCTCGGCTTCCTCAGCCCGATCGAGTTCGAGGAAAGGCACTACGCCGAGCAGGCGACAGCCAAACAAGCGAACCTGAACGCCCGCCAACCCGTCCTGACCAGCTGATCAGCGACTCCCGAGTGACGGGGGAACCTCACAGTCGCCTCTCTTCTTCCGCCAGCCCGGCACGCCTCCCACCCCCGGCAGACATCAGTCGCCTGGCCCGAGCAGTGCAAGGTCCGGAGCCGGTGGAAGGCGTTCTACACACGCCAAACGAGACGAAGCGTCGCGGAATCCGTTTTGGACCATGCGGATGCCGCCCTCTCAGTTGACTCACTCTCTTTCGGAAACAGCTCAGTTCCGGAATCATGTGTGCATGTCACCTACAGATTTAGCGAGTGCCGTCGTCACGCCCTCGCTTCAGGTGCCGCGTCCGGTGCTGGCACCGCTGCCTTCACTCGCCTCGTAGAGCTCGTGCGCAGTCGCCTCGGCCGCTCGGATGAGGGGCGCGGGGCACTCGGCCTGTGGGACGCGGAACCCGGATCGGAGCAGGCGGCGGAGGCGGTGCGGGCACGCCTGACCGTGGAGCTGGAGGGGGATCCCGGTCTCGCCGAGCAGTTGCGGGCCGCTCTGCAGCACGGGCCTCCACCGGTTCCGACGCACCCGCCGGCGATTGTCCAGCGTGTCCACATCGGCGGCGACGCCAACCGTGCCACCATCAACGTTGGGCCGCTGCACCTGAAGAAGACCACGGGCGTGGTGGCGACCCTCGCTGTCATCGGCGTGGTGTTGGCCCTGCTGGTCACACTGGGCCTCCGCAGCGTGGTGCAGTCGCTCGACGACGACGAAGGTGAGCGCAAGGTGGCTCCCCTCTCCGAGATGGCCACCGTCAAGAGCGTCCTCCCCGACAGCGACAGCCTGCCGGCCGAGTTCAAGAGCCAGGGCGATCCGGTGGTGACCACGGATGAACAGGGCTGTCAGCCCGTATGTAAGGGGCTTCTGTTCGCTGCCAGTACGACCATGGGGCGCGAGAGACCGCAGAAGACGGCCGCGCTCTACGTTGCGGCCTACGACAGCGCCCCGCACGCTGCCCAAGCGTTCGAGAAGATTCGTAGGGACTTGACCGACTCGTCGGAGAAGACCCTCATCTCGTTCCCGTCCATGGGCGACACCAGTACCGCCTACCAGTTCACCCCCGGCAACGTCGTCCTCGTCCGCTACACAACCGCGGTAGACGACCTGGAGCCGTCGCTCACCGCACTCGCACGGATGCTGGCGGACCGGGCACAACAAGCGCAGAACGGGAACAGCCCCTCTGCCACCGCGTCCTTCTGATGCCTGCGAGGTGCCGGTGCTCACCTGGTCGGCCCTCCAGAGGAGCCCAGCCCTGACTGCTCTCAGCGGCCCGGATGAATGAGCCTTTTCCGAGCTGGTGGTGATGGCCGCGAGTTGGACGGGCCTGCGCAACGACGAAGCTCCTGAGCCGGTCAAGCTCGGCGGGGAACAAGGCGGGCGTGGTCTGGTCACCGTGACGCTCACCGGACCTCAGCTGGTCGAGTACCTGCGGATGCTCGACTACGACGCGCACGGCGGCGCCAACGCGAACAGCGACGACGGTCCCATGGCGCGGCGCATGTACAACGCGCTCACCCCGGTCATCGACCGCATCAAACCGGGCCAGCCGCCCACAGACGTCCCCCGAGCCGTCGTCGACGACGCAGCCGTCCCGGCCGGCCCCGCCCCCTCCCCTCCACCTGCGCCCTCCAAGAACTGACTCGCAGGAAGCGGCGGGGGCCTTCACCAGCGTCAGGCCCCCGCCCGAGCGGGCACAGACGGATGGCGGCGCGCGTCAGAGCCGCCACACGGCGTTGGGCTCGGCAGCGCGTGACGAATCCAGCTCAGACCCGCCAGGACCGGATGCGGTCCGCGGCGTCGTACGCGTCGGTCCGTCCGGCGTCGATGTCGCGGGCCAGCGCAGGGACGACCTCGTGACGATCCTCATCGACACGAAGAACGAGATCAAAACAGCGGTCTGAGGTTCCCCCGAGATGCGGAGTCGGTTGACAGCCCGGCCTCCGGTCAGAAGGTCACGGTGACCAACGACGGTGAGCGGGGCGAAACGATCACTTGTGCGTGGGAGGGCCGGGAGATCGGGGTCAGCCACCCGCGGGGCAGACCGCACGCCTACCGGTTCTCCAACACTCCGGAGGAGCCCAGCCGTGGGCTGGGATGGCCGGTTTTCGCGGTCTTCCTGGTCTACGTGGGGCTGGTGGTCCTCGCCGCGGTCGGCTGGGGGTGGCCATGGGCGCTGATCGGCTTCTGCGGGCCTTGGGCGGTCTCCACCGCCGTTTATCTGCCCGGGGCAGTACGCGCCAAGAACCGCCGCGTCGAGAGACTGGCCACGATGGAATCCGTGCAGGGACGGGTCGTCGCGGTTCTGAAGGACGTCAGCGTCGACCAGGACGGCGGCCACACCTCGACCACCATCACCCCGGTCGTGTCGTTCACCACCCGTGAGGGCGCGGCCGTCACGGCCCACTGCGTGTCGCACCTTCCGGACCCCGCCGGCGCGTACGGCCGTGACGTCACGGTCCACTACGCGTCCGCCGACCCGGCCGGGTTCACGCTGGACCGTGCGGCCGCACACCGCTCGGAGGGGCGGGAGGTGACGTTCAGCGTTCTGTTGTTCGTCGTGCTCGTGGCGACGGCCGTGGTGGGAATGACGATGCTCTGAGGCCCGGGCCCGGACCGATCGTCCGGGCTCGCGGTTCGGGGCGGCCCGCCAGGGCCGACGAGGCGCTGCGCCCTCAGCCGCCGTAGCGGTGGGCCCATGGCAGGGCCTCCTCCAGCGCGGCAGAGACGCCGAGCAGGAGGTCCTCGCGGCCCCAGCCGGCCGTCAGCGAGACTCCCAGGGGGAGCCCCTGGGAGCTCCAGCCCAGCGGCAGGCTGATGGTCGGGTATCCGGTGGCGTTCCCGATGACGGTATTGCCCGTGAAGGCGGTCATCGCCGCCAGTTCCGCCGCCGGATCGTCGTCGTCGCGGAGCCGGCCGATGAGTGTCGGCGGGGTCGTCACGGTCGGGGTGATCACGATGTCGGCGTCCGCGTAGTCGAGCGTCCAGGCCCGGGCGCGGGCCTGGACGACACCGATGGCGGCCGCCAGTTCGCCCGAGGTGCACTGCTGTGAGCGGGTCCGCAGATGACGGACGATCGGGCGCAGGGCCGTCTCGTCGAACGCCATGACCCTGGAGCCGACCAGCGCGGTGAACATCACCTGGAACCCCTCGGTGAACTCCGGGTCCGGCGCCTGGTCCCGGGCGAACACCTGGTGACCCTGCTCGGCCAGTGTCCGGGCGGTGAGTTCCGCCGCCGCGGCGACCTCGGCGTCCACCCGGGACCCCGAGACCGACCCCTGTGCGAGCGCCACCCGGAGCCTGGGCACGGGTGCGTCGCAGGCGTGTTCGTAGCTGTCGGCACGGAACGGATGCACGGTCCCGGCTCCCGTACGGGTGGTCAGCGCGTCGAGGAACGCGGCCGTGTCGCGTACGGTGCGGGCGAGCGGACCCCGTACCGAGAGCCCCATCCCGTCGGAAGCGGCCGGCCCGGCCGTGACGAGCCCGCGGCTGGGCTTGAGCCCGACCACACCACAGGCGCTCGCGGGAGAGCGCACGGATCCGGCGGTGTCACTGCCCTGCGCGAGCGGCACCAGCAGAGCACCGACCGCGGCCGCCGCACCGCCACTGCTGCCCGCCGCGCTGCGGCTGAGGTCGAACGGGCTGCGCGCGGGCTCCGACACCTCGGGCTCGGTGTAGCAGGCCGCCCCGAACTCCGGAACGGTGGTCTTGCCCAGGCTGATCAGCCCGGCGTCGGTCATGACGTCGACGATCTCGTCGTTGTGTCCGGGAACCCAGTCACGGAAGAGCGTGGAACCCAGCGTGGTGCGTACACCCGCCGTCGCTTCCAGATCCTTCACCGCGGTGGGCACACCGAACAGACGTGGCAGCCCGGCGCGGTCCGACGAGCGCAGCGTGTGCGCGGCCCCGGCCGCCGCTTCCCGGGCCCGGTCGGCCGACACCGTGGTGAAAGCCCCCACCCGGTCGCCGCCTTCGATGCGGGCCAGCAGATGGTCCACGACTTCGGTGGGACTCGTCTCTCCGCACCGGTACGCGGTGGCAAGTTGAAGGGCCGAGAGGTCGTGCAACTCCGTCATGGGCGCTCCCATTGATGTTTCGTTACGCGTATCGATATGGTGCGGGCATGGCAGGCGAGAAAGCAAGTGCTCCGAGGAACGGCCGTCCCCGGGCGGTGACGCTCGACGCGGTCCTGGACGCGGCGACCGGGATGGCCGACGCCCGGGGCCTCGACGCGGTGACCTTCCGGGCGCTCGCCGACCGGCTCGGGGTGTCTCCGATGGCCATCCACCGCACGACCGGCGGGATCGAGGCACTCCAGCACGCGCTGGTTTCCAGGATCGTCGGCGAGGTGACCCGGTCCGTGATCTGGCCGGACGACTGGCGCGGTGTCGTCCGGCTGTTCGCGGACTCCCTCCACGACCTGCTCATGCGGCATCCCGTCGTGCTGGAGGCGCACCGCCGCGCCCCCCTCGTCGGGCCGGGCGCGGACGACACCGCCCACCGGGTCGTCGCGGCACTGCGCTCCGCAGGGCTGGACGACGAGTCCGCCGCGTACGCGTACGGCACCCTGCACGACTTCGTCACCGGCCATGTGGCGATCCGCCTCGGCCGCCGTGCCCCGCTGCCGGGCGGGGACGGGTCCGGCAGCGGGGCCAGGTCCGTCTTCACGGACCACCACGACTACGACCGCCGGTTCGCCTTCGGTCTCGACCTCGTCATCGGTGGAATCGCCGCCGCTGCCGCCACCTCCGTATCGCCCGAGGAGCAGAGATGACCCCCTCCTTGCAGGACCTGCCCGAGACGGTCCGTCTGACGGCCCCCGGCGGGCGCCGTATCGCCTATTGCTCGTACGGGGACCCCTCCGCCCCGCCCGTGATCGTGCTGCACGGCACCCCGGGCAGCCGTTTCGAGGGGGTCGCGCTGCGGCAGGCGGCCACGGACACGGGCCTTCACCTGGTCTTCCCGGACCGTCCCGGGTACGGCGAGACCGATCCCGTACCCGGCCGGGGCTTCCACCGCTGGAACGACGACTTCGTGGCCCTGCTCGACCACCTCGGTCACGAACGGGCGCCGCTCGTGGCGATCTCGGGCGGCGGCGGATACGCGCTCTCCGCCGCCCAGGCTCACCCCGAGCGGGTGACGAAGCTGATCCTCGCGTGCGCCGCCGTCCCCGGAGCGCCCCGGGAGGCGTACGCGCGCCGGATCCCGATCGTGAAGTGGCTGAACGGGCTGGTGCGCTGGGCCCCGGTGATCGCCCGGCCGATGCTCGCCGGGACGGGGATCTTCAAGGGCATGAGAAACAGTGAGCCGCGCCTCGACGCCTGGCCGCTCGCCGATCAACTGATCATGAGGGAGAAGGAGTTCCAGGAGCTGTCGGAGCTGGACACCACCGAGGCCCGGCGTCAGGGCATGGACGCCGCCATGGCCGATCTCGCCGGATACTCCCGCCCGCTGCCGAAATCACTGGGATCGATCCGGGTGCCGACCGTGTTCATCCACGGGGAGGCGGACGGCAACGTCCCCATCGAGGTGGCGCGTTGGGCGCACGCGCAGATCGACGGCGCGGAACTGCGCACGATCCCCGACGGCGGGCACCTCTTCCTTCTCATGGATGCGGATCCGCTCCTGCGGGAACTCACCTGACCGCTGCGAGCACAGCCGAGGTCAGCGCTCGGAGGTCTGCGGCGTCCAGACGTACAGGGCGTCGCGGGACTCCGACAGCGTCGACCAGGCGCCGTTCCCGAGAGCGGCCGGCTGACTGTCGACCGGCGACGGATAGGCGACGGGAGCGATCCCGTGCGATCCCGTGGTACCGACCAGCCAGTGCCGGCTTCGGCCCCATTCCTCGTCGCTCTCGACGGTCGAGACGACGAGGGTCGTCTCATCGACGAAACCTCCCGCCCAGTCCCAGCAGACCGGCGGGTCATCGTCATCGTCGTCGTCACCGGCCGAGGGGGCATCGGGGTGCCGGGGGATCACCGACTCGGCGTCCCACTCCAGCCCCTGGACGACAGCGCCGCCGCAGTCGCGTACGGCGAGCGAGACCTGGTCGTGGGAGACCGTCATGAGCCGCTCGCCCGAGGGGCTCACGCTCAGCAGGCAGAGGTCGTCCCCCAAGTGCCCGGCCTGTGCCCGCTGTCCGTCCCATCGGCCCCAGCGCAGGGGCGCCCCGTCCTGCCCTTCGCCGATGCTCAGTCCCATCTGATGCGGATCGGCGGGGTGGGGGACGTGGAAGCTGCCCGCCGCCGCGGTCCCGGCGTCGACCCGCGCGAGCACCCGGCCGTCCCGTGCGTCCAGTACCAGCCACTCGTCGACCGTGTCCGGAGTCAGTTCACCCTCGGGCAACGGGCCGCGTACGTGCGCCCAGACAAGTGCGCCGTCCGCCGAAATGCCGGCTGAGCCGCTGTCCGGGTACCGATGGTCCCGGCGGTCCGCGTACTCGTCGTACGACGTGTGCGTCTCCCGGCAGCCCTGCCAGCAGCCGTGCCGGACCTCCCAGCGCGTCGCACCCGACGGCTCCACCGCCCGCACGGCATGGACTCCCGCGAAGACGGCCAGATCCGCGTCCGGCGCCACCACCCACGTACCGCGCCCGCGCGGCCAGGGCGCGGGGAAGCGGACGCTCTCCCCGGGGCGCGCGACGAAGGCGTCGTCCAGGAGCTGTGCCACGATCTCCTCGTCGCTCCGCTGGAGGAGCATCCTGCGCCCCGGCTGTCCGGCGATGTCCGGCGGGTCCGCCAGTGACACGGGCATGAGGGCGGGGACGGTGGCACGGAGCCGGGCACGAACAGACACGCAGATCTCCCGATGCAGCGAAACTCCGCGAACACTACGGCACACGTCGGACATCCGGCCGTGCGCCGGGTGACTCGGCTCCCCCTCCGTCGGATCGGTTCGCCGTCCGCCGGGCCGCCCCGTCCTGGTCGCTGCCGCGGTGGAATGTCGCGCGGTACTCCCTCGGGCGCCGGCCCGTGTGTCTGGCGAAGATGCCGCTGAACGTCCCGGGGTCGCGGTAGCCGACGTCGGCGGCGATGGCCGCGACGGTCTTCCCGGTCGTCTCCAGCAGGTGCCCGGCCCGGCGCACCCGGGCCGTCTGCAGGTACGAGAGCGGCGTCTCGCCGGCCTCGTCGCCGAAGCGACGGAGCATGGTCCTCGTGCTCACGTGGAACTCCCGGGCGAGGGCGGGCAGGTCGTAGCGGGCACTGAGGTTCTGGTCGAGCCACCGCTTGACCCCGAGCGAGAACTCCCTCCCCGCGGTCGGGATGAGCCCCGTGTCGACATAGGGGGCCTGTGTGGAGCGTGCGTCGTCGACAAGCGCGATGCGCGCCGTGCTGCGGGCGACACGGGGGCCGTCATGCTCACGGATGAGCTGGAGCGCGAAGTCGTACATGGCGCTGAAGGCCGCTGTGGTCGTCACCCCCCGGTCGGTCACGACCAGGCTCTCCGGGCGCAGACGCACATCGGGGTACCGGCGGGCGAACCGATCCGCGAACAGCCAGGACGTGGTCGCCTCTCGCCCGCCGAGGAGCCCGGCCTCGGCGACCGGGAAGGCGCCCACGCAGATCGATACGACAGCGGTCCCCGAGGCCGCCTGCGATCGGATCGACGCCACTTCCGGTCCCAGGCCCGCGAGTGCCGCGTCGAGGTCGAGCGTGGGCGACAGCTCGAAGCCCGGCACGATCAGGACGTCGGCCTGGCGCACCGGCGAGACATCGATGGCCGAGCCGCCCGACGCGACCACCCGCCGCCGGGGAGAGACCACCGTCACCTCGTACGCCGACGGGAACGCCCCCTGCGCCGCGGCGACATGAGTGGCCATCGTCAGGAGGTCGGGAACTCCGAACACCTCCGACGCGAAGCAGCCGGGGTAGGCGAGCACTCCGATTCGCAGCGGACTCATACGGCCCTCCGGCATCGTGGAACGGGTGGCGATATTACCGGGGAACATGGCGATTCCGCCGCTTCTCAGAAGGGCGGCCATTGATCATCATCTCGGTCATGAACATCTTGCGAGGAGAGCGCGACCCCCTGGACGACTTCACGCGCAGAACCGTCGGCGTCGAGGGCGTCGACAAGACCGTGTACGTTGCCGGGTCGGGACCGGCAGTCGTCCTGATGCCCGAGATGCCGGGCATCAGTCCCGACGTCGCCCGGTTCGCGCGCTGGGTGCGCGATGCCGGATTCTCCGTGTACCTGCCCTCCCTGTTCGGCGTCGACGGTGCCTATCCGCTCGCCGACGCCCAGGAGACCGTCGTCCGGCGCGCGTGTGTCAGCGCCGAGTTCCGGGCCTTCGCCGGTGGAGGCACCAGCCCCGTCGTCAGCTGGCTGCGCGGCCTCGCCCGCCGGGCGCACGCCGAGTGCGGCGGGCCGGGCGTCGGCGCCGTCGGGCTGTGCTTCACCGGCAACTTCGCCTTGACCATGGCTCTCGAACCCGCCGTCATCGCACCGGTGGTCAACCATCCGTCGCTTCCGCTGGACGACGCCGGCGGGCTGGAGATCAGCGACGAGGACGCCCTTGCCGTGGCCGAACGCGTGGCGCGGGACGGACTGAAGGTTCTCGCCTACCGCTTCGACGACGACAAGTGGTGCACCGGCCAACGGTTCGCGGCGTACGAAGCGCTGCTCGGGGACGCGTTCGACGGGCGCGTACTCGAAGGCGGGACGGCGAACTCGAACCCTCCGCCCTTCTTCCGTGATGTCGTCGGCTGTGCCCACAGCGTCGTCACGGCGCACCTCGTCGACCAGGAGGGCCACCCCACCGTGCGGGCCCGGAACGAGATCATCGCCTTCCTGGCCGAGCGGCTCGGAGCGCGTCCGGAATGAGCCCGGGGCTGTCGTCGCGGGCGGCGGAGGGCCGCCCGGGGTTACGCCGTCGCCCACGGCGGTACGCTCCGGGCATGGCGGAACAGAAACCTCCGGCGGGCTACCGGCCACCGGAGATCACGTACATCGGATGCGCACAGTGCGGCACCCAGATCGCCGGGCTCGACGGTCGGTACGCCTGCCCCGGGTGCGGCTGGGTGAACGACTGGTCCGAGGGCCACGCACCGCTCTCCGACAGCTGAGCGTCCCTCACACCGCGCCGGGAGCCGTCGTACCGGCGGGGCGGCACAGCGCGCTGGATACCCGTTCGGTATGAAGATCATCCTGAGGATGTACGCAGCCGTCGCGGCGGTGTCCAAGCGCCGGTGCCCCTTGTCGCCCGTCGTCCGTCCCGTACGGGAGCCGTCAGCGGACCGCCGCGGGGCCGGTGGCCTGCCGCCGCATCCGACGCAGCGCGAGCAGACCTCCGACGCCCGGGATGACGGCGCGCCATCTGGTGCCCGGGAGCGGGGTGCCGGGGGTGTTCCACACCACGAGGACGGTGACGAGATAGGCCGTGCCGTGCACGGGGCCGCCCAGCGACGAGACGAACCCGGCGTGCACGGTGAACAGGTTGAGCAGCAGCAGTGCGAGGGACACGGCCTCGACCGCGGCCGCGATGCGCAGAGTTCTCACGGTTTCAGGCTCCTGTCGTGGATCCGGGACGGACGATCATCAGCACGACGACGGCCGCCCAGAGCAGGTTGAAGATGCCGGTGGTCATGGCGAGGCGCGCCGCCGCCGTACGCATCGCCGCCGCGCCGCTCCCGGCCGTGGTCGCGCCGGTGCCTGCTCCGGGGACAGCGGGGGCCGCGTGGTGGGCGAGCAGCCGTCGCTGTCCCGGCAGGACCACCATCAGCAGCAGGGCCGCCGCGACGGCCGTCAGCACGATCGACGCGAGCAGCCAGGCATCGGTCAGGACGCCGAGCTGGGCGCCGGTGGCGACGCCGAACACCGGTACGGCTATGCCGACGGCCGTGTACCCGCAGCAGATCTTGTGCAGAAACGCCGCGGTCCCGCTGTCCCGCTCCCCCGGGCCCTCGCCGTCCGCGGGTGGCTTGGCGTAGCGGGGGAACATCGAGGCCGCGACCGTGATCGGCCCGATCGCCAGGATCGCCGCCAGGACGTGCAGGGACAGCAGCAGTTTGGTCACGGGAGCCCTCTCCGGGCCGATGGCCGCGAAGCCGCTCATCAGCCGCGCGAAGCCGCTCATCGCAGATCGGCCATCAACAGGTTGGTTGCCAATGGATTGGTTGCCAACCGATAAGTAGCACATCCACGCACCGTTTGGGTAGGCTGCCTGACTATGAAGACGGACGCGGTACGCGGGCATCTGGACGGGCTCCTGCTGTCCGTCCTGGAATCCGGCCCCCTGCACGGCTACGCGATCATCACCGCGGTCTCGGAACGCAGCAACGGCGTGCTGGAGCTGCGCAAAGGCACCATCTACCCCGCCCTGAACCGGCTGGAGCGGCTCGGACTGCTGCGCAGCGTCTGGGAGTCGGTGGGCGAACGGCGCCGGCGCTGCTACGAACTCACCGACGCCGGCCGCCGCGGCCTGGCCGCCGAGCGCACGACGTGGCGGGAGTTCACCGCCGCGATCGGCTCGGTGCTGGAACCCACGCCGTCCCCCGGGCATGCGACATGAGGACGACCGGGCCCCGTACCGACGACCCCATCGAGTCCCACCTCGCCGATCTGACGGCAGCCCTGCACGGCCCTGCCGGGGCAAAGGGCCGGATGGTGGCCGAACTGCGCGAGGGCCTTCTCGACGCCGCACGGGCGATGTCGGCCGAGCCCGGAAGCGACCGCGACGCCGCCCGTCGTGCCGTCCGCGAGTTCGGCACCGTGGCCGAGCTCGCACCGAGCTTCCAGCACGAACTGACCATGGCCCAGGCCCGCCGCACCGCGCGCACCGTGCTCCTGATCGTCCCCGGGCCGGTCCTGTGCTGGTACCTGGTGGCACTCTCCGCCGGTACGGCCGTCCACCGGCTGCCCGGCCCGGTGCAGCTGTGGATCGCCCACCTGGGAGGCACCGCGGCCCTCACCGCGCTGCTGGCCGGGGTGCTCCTCGCCGCCACCGGCTCCCTCGCCCGCCTGCTGCCCACCCCGCAGCGGCTGCCGCTCGTCGTCGCGTGGACCGGCACCACCGCGGCCGCCGCCCTCGCGCTGAGCGCACTGACGCTCACCGTGGCCTCGGTCCTGGCGGCGAACTGGCCGCTGAGCGCGGCCGCCTGCGTCGTCACCATCGCCCTCCACACACGTCTCGCCGCCTCGGCACGCGCCTGCCGCGAGTGCGCGCGTCTGCCCGCCACCGGGCCCTGAGCATCCGGCCCGGGGCGCGAAGCCGCCTCGTGATCCTGCGTGTTGACAGGTTGCGGTCGCCCACATGTAATGGAGCCGGTGTCGCGTGACGCCGGTCAAAGAGCAGTGGGCCGGCCGGTGATCGGGCGAGCACCCAGCATCGAGGGGTCCGTCATGAGTTTCCACTCCGCGCCCTGTATCTGACGTAGCGCAAGCCGCACGTCGTCCTCGCGTTCCGCCGTCACCCGGCGTGCGCTGTTCGTCCTTCGCACCGTGCGGCCGCTGCGCCCCGCGCACCTCATCACCGGCCATGACCGCAGTCACTGCGGACTCACCGGACTCACCCGCGTCTTCCGGAGACACACAGCCGTATGCCCACGTCTTTCAATCAATCGGTCATCGAGGAATTCCGCGCCAACGGAGGGAAGGCAGGCGGCCCGTTCGAGGGCGGGAACCTGCTCCTGCTGACGACCACCGGCGCGAAGTCGGGAGCCGAGCGGACCACTCCCCTCGGCTATGTCCGCCACGGCGACACCCTCCTGCTCGTCGCCTCCAACCTCGGCGCACCGGCCCACCCCGCGTGGTACCACAACCTGCTCGCCCGTCCCGTGGTCCGGGTGGAACTCGGCACCCGTACGTTCGAGGCTCTCGCGGTCCCCGCCGAAGGGGCCCGGCGCGACGAGCTGTTCGCCCATGCCGTACGGGCGGAGCCCGGGTACGGCGACTACCAGGACCGGACCTCCCGGGTGCTGCCCGTGGTGGTGCTGGAGCGCGCCGAACCCGACGGCTGGGAGCAACCCGCCGACGTACGGACCCTCGCCGACAAGCTGATGGAGGTACATACCTGGCTGCGCGCCCAGGTACGTCAGGTGGGCGCGGAGGCCGAGGCCCACTTCGCCCTGCGCGCGGCTCACCGGGGGCCCGGTGAGCCGCCGGGCCCCGGGCTCGGGCTCCAGATCCGGCAGCGTTGCCTGGCGTTCTGCCAGGCGCTGGAGTTCCACCACACCAGCGAGGACGCACATCTGTTCCCGGGGATCGCGCGCTATCACCCCGATCTGGGGGACGTCTTCGACCGGCTCCGTGCGGAACACCGCACGGTCGCCCGCATCCAGGGCGAACTGGTGGAGCTGCTGGCCGGGATCACCATCGCCGAACCCCGGCGCTTCCGCGTCGAGTTGGAGAGGATGTCGGCACAGCTGAACGCGCACCTCGACTACGAGGAGGCGACGATCCTTCCGCTCCTGACCGGGGTTCCCTGGCCTCCGGTGCCTCCGCAGGCTCCACCGGAGCGGACGGGTCCGGACAAGGGGATGATGGATACATGAGAGAGCGAACGCACGTGCGGGTCAAGGATTTCGATCACCTCGTACTCAACGTGCAGGACGTCGAGCGCGCCCTGGAGTTCTACTGCGGGCCACTCGGCCTGGAGCCGGTCCGGGTGGACGAATGGCGGGCCGGAAAGGTCCCGTTCCCTTCGGTACGGGTCAGCCCGACCACCATCATCGATCTGCTCGCCCGCCCGCGCGGCGAGTCGAACGTGGACCATATCTGCCTCGTCGTCGATCCGTTGGACTGGCAGCAGGTCATCGACTCGGGCACCTTCACCGTGCTGGAGGGCCCTGTCGACCGTTACGGTGCCCGGGGCGACGCGCAGTCGGTCTACGTACGGGATCCCGATGGCAACACCGTCGAGCTGCGCTGGTATCCGCAGGACACGGAGAGCTGACCGAGGGCCCTCGCGTCGTCCCTGCCGGGGCGGCTGTCAGAAGTCCAGCTCCACGTAGTCGATGTCCGTGAACTCGACCTGAAGGCCCTCGGCACGGCGGCCGCGGTCCTTGAAGTACTGCTCCTGAAGGCCCTCGGCAGCGATGTCACGCAGCTGCCGCTCTTCGGCGCCCGCGGTCCGGGCGTCGAAGAGGCGGGCCGCGTACACCGGGGGCAGATGCTGGGTGATGAGCCGGATGCGGCCGTCGTCGGTGGTACCGGGGGCGGCCGTGAACCCGAACCGGGCCCGGGTCTCGATCACGATGCCGGTCTCCGTGGCGGCCTGCTTCATCGCGCGGTCGCGCACCCGGGGCTGCCAGCGCTTGCGGACCTCGGCCTCCAGGCGGGCGGCGAGCTCCGGGCGCGGCTGCTTGATCCGGCCCGTGAGATAGCGCTCCACGGTGCGCTGCGAGACGCCGAGCAGCTGGGCGGTGGCCCTGGTCGAGCCCTTGAGCTGCTTCACCAGGAAGCGCACCCGGGCCCCGGCCGACTTGGGAATCGGGCGGGTCGCCGTGTTGGCGGCCGCCTTGTCGAGGCTGTCTTCGAAGATGCCCATCGAGGTGCTCTACTCTCCGTCGTCCGCGGCGTCGTTGCCCTTGATGTGCCGGGCCGGGTTGAGACCCGCGTCGAGCATCTGCACGGCCCACAGGAGATCCTGGGTGCCCTCGTGCTTGACCATGCCGGGGGACACACCGAGACGGAAGCTGCCGGGGGCCGGCTTCCCTTCGGGCGTGTGCGGCAGGACGTCCAGCGGAGAGGGGCCGTCGGAGAGATAGACCGCGCAGTCCGACAGCAGTGCCACCGGGATCAACGCGTCCTCGCCGAAGGTGAGATGCCCGTCGGGAGCGGGCGAGGACTGGGTGGCGAGCGCCGTCCTGAGGATCTTGCGGTGCATGTTGATCCGGGCCGCGGAGATGACGGCGGCCCGGATGTCGGGACGCCAGGTGGGGCGTTCCAGCGCGGGCCACCGCTCCCCGTACTTGTACGAGGCGCCCTGCGGGCGTTCCCGGAGCTTTCCGATGCCGCCCTTGACCGTCGACTTGATCGCGGACAGGACGGTGCCCATGCCCGGGTCGGTCTCCTTGTGGGTGGTCATCGCCGTGAGGAACTCCCCCTCCCCCATGCCGGAGACGATGCCGAGGTCGGCCATCGTCTCCTTGTACGCCTCGCTGAGGTGCTTGTACCAGGGGTCGAGGTACGGGCCCGAATCGGGCCGGACCCAGGCTTCCAGCGGGGCGAGGGTGACGGGCAGCCGGTAGGTGGCGATGAGTTCGTACGCGTACGCCACCGTGGGCGTCGCGTACCAGGCCGGGCCTTCGGGACGTACGCCGTGCGGGGTGAAGGGGGACGGCAGACGGGGGTCCGGCTCGATGCCGGACAGATCGATCAGCCAGGAGCCGGGCACCGTCTTGTCGAAGGCGGGCCCCGTGACATGGACCGGGGCGCCGAGGCCGACGGGGAGACGGTTGGCGGCGGCGAGGAAGGCCGTGTTGACGTCGATGCCGACGGCGTACGGGCGCTCGCACTCGGCGTCGGTGAGCAGTTGGGGATCACGGACCCACTCGTACGCCTCTTCGTCGAGCACCTCGGCCGGGGTCCGCTGGTGTCCTCGGGGGAACAGGGCGGCGACGACGGGGTGTTCGTCGGGGGCCTCCGGGGGGGCCGGGTCCACCGGTTCGGTCAGGGAGCCCGGGACGGGGCCGGACAGCCAGCCGCCGGACGCCTCGTCCCGCACCGCGCGGGTCGGCGGGCGGAGCGCGGTCATCAGTTCCAGGCCGGACACGGCGGTGGAGCCGCGCGGGGTGATGACCCTGCGGGCGAACGTGCCGAGCACCACCGCGAGTTCCTCCGGCGGCAGGTGGTCGGCGCCGCCCCAGGAGCGGGCGTCGAGCGCACCCCACGGCAGGACCGCGAACTGTACGCACCGGCGCCGGCCGGAGTCCGCCGGGCGGTAGATCCGAGCCCAGGGGCCGAAGCCGCGCCGGGTGAGCTGCCAGTGCGCCTTGGCCAGCTGCTTGAGCACCTTGTGGCCCTCGGGCAGCCGCAGGCCCCTGCGGTCCTCCAGCGTCGGGGGCAGTCCGAGGCGTTGGGCGGCCGCGTCGGTGAGGACGATGAGGGGATCGCCGTCCTTGCCGTTGCGGTTCAGCCGGGGGGAGCCGAGGCGCGACTCGTCGAGGGTCCACTCGACCAGTGAGGCCATGGTCGTGGCCGGGCAGTCCAGGACGAGGCCGCCGACGCAGTACAGCGAGCCGTCGCCGTCGAGCACACCCAGCGGACCGTTGGCGAAGCGGGGGTCGGGGGGTACGGCGGTGGCTGTGGCGGTCTTCGCCGGGGTCCTCGTGACCTTCGTGGAGGCCCTGACGGGAGCCTTCGTCGCGGGAGTCTTCGGGGCGGGCGTCGGGCGTCGGGGAGGTTGCTCGGCGGTCGTCGGCTCGGCACCACGGATTATCACGCCGTGATAATCCGGCCGGGGAGGGACCGTCCTCCCCGCCACCGGAGCCACGGGGGCCGGTTCGGAGGTCGGGGCGGGGGCCGGGGCCGAGGGGGCCAGAGGTGCCTGGGCAGGGAGGGCCGGGGCCTGGACGGGGGGTGCCGGGGGTGCCGGTTCAGGCTTCGGCGGTTCGGCGGGGTAGAGCTCGGCGAGCTGGTTCAGCAGACGTGCGTATGCCTCGCGCTGGGGCGGGCGCGGCTCGGTCTTGCCGTTCTCCCACGAGACCACCGTGGCACGGCGGACCTTCAGCGCCGAGGCCACCTGCTCCTGGCTCAGCCCGTGGGCCTTGCGCAGCCGCTCCCGCTCCGCTGTCGGGGGCAGCGGGGACTGCCCGGCGATCAGAGCGTCGACGGCGTCGAACAATTCGGACATGAACACCTCCCGTCGCATCGTATCGATGGGTGCGGACTTACCGCGTACTCAGGGCGTACACCTCGCGTACAGGCCCGGGGGGCCCCGGGCGGCAGAACCGCTGGGGCGCCCCGGGCCGGGATGGTCAGCCCTTGAGATCGGCGCGGTTCTTCTCGGCCAGGAGCAGGGTCAGCCGGGTGCGCTCCTGGTAGGGCATGTGCTCGCAGATCAGGGCGGCGAGAGCTACCGGGTCGTGCCAGGGCACTCCCCCGTCGACCGTGTTCTCCCGTGCTCGGGGAGCACCGGTCGTGCCGGGCTGAGAGGGCAGCGCGGCACCGGTCGGGTCGCTGTCCGCGATTATCACGGCGTGATAATCGCCCGTGGGGTCCGGCTCCCCCGGCGACTGGTCGTCGCGGATTATCACGCCGTGATAATCCGTGGACCGCTCGGACTCCCCCGCCGGATCGGTGTCAGCGATTATCACGGCGTGATAATCGCCTCCGGGCTCGCGCTCCCCCGTCGGCTCGGCATCGCGGATTATCACGGCGTGATAATCCGGAGCCACCGGCTGGGCCGGCTGGGCCGGCTCGGGCTTCGGCCTGCGGCGGCTCCGGTCCGCGTCCAGGGCCCGCGCGTCCGCTGCCGCTCGCTGCTCCTGGGGGTTCAGCTTGCCGAGGTTGCGTACGTGTTCCACCTGGCGCTCTCCCGCCAGCAGCTCGGCCTGGAGGTCCGGTGACAGCTTGAGCAGGGAGAGCTTGGAGGAGATCGAGGCCTGGGAGAGGCCGAGACGCTTGGAGGCCTTGGTCTGACTTCCGTAGAACGTCACCAGCGCGTCGAGCGCGTGGGCCTGTTCCAGGTCGGTCATGTTGTCGCGCTGCACATTGGAGACGAAGGCGGCTTCGAGCAGTGCCTCATCGGTCGCGACCCGGGCGTTGTCGACCTGGACCTTGATGGTCCGCAGACCGGTCCGGCGAGCGCCTTCGAGACGGCGGTGGCCGTCGATGACGATATGGGTGGTGCCGTCGTCCAGATCCGCTGTCCGGTCGGGACGTTCGCGGAGGTAGGCCTCGACGGTGGCGACGGTGATGGCGTTGACGACGCCGAGCTCATGGATGCTCTCCGCCATCCCGTCCAGGTCCCGCAGATGGTCGCGCGGGTTGTCGGGGTTCTGGCTGATGGCGCCGACGGGCAGTTCCGTGGGGTCGGGAACACCTGTCGTGGGGGCGCCGGTGGCGGCGCCGATCGCCGCGCGCCGGGCGCTGACGGCTCGGGCCTGGCCGAACGAGGCGCCGGCTCCGAGCTTGTCGGCCTTGCTCATGAGATCTCCCGTGCGAGGGCACGCATGCCGACGGCCTGGTCGGACTTGGGGGCGTACGCGAGCAGGGGCCGCTTCAGCCGTACCGCTTCCTTCTGTTCCTTCAGGTCACCGATGACGCCGACGACGCGTGGTTCCTTTATGTCCATCCAGGCCTGGAGCGAGGAGGTGGCGATGTACCCGCGGCGGGCGTCGTAGTGGTTGACGACGATCCCGAGGTAGTCGAGTTCCAGGGCCAGGTCCCCTCGGAGGTCCTCGATCTGAGTGGTGAGCAGATCGTAGGCGTCGGCCGAGCTGTCCTCCGCCTGGACCACGATGAGTGCGCCGGAGGAGCCCGGGGCCTCATTGCCGCGACGGCGGCCGTAGTGCACGGCGGCGTCCATGCTCAGTCCCAGGCTGGGCGGGCAGTCGACGATGATCACGTCGAAGTCCGCCTCCACGGGGGCGAGCGCGCGCTCCAGCGCCGCCTCCCGGGCCCGTACCCCGGAGAGGCGTACGTCGAGGAGGAAGGCGTCATTGCAGCTCGGCAGCAAGTGGAGCCGCTGCCCGAAGCGTTCCTCCTCGATGGGGACGATCAGATCCCGGAGCTCTCCGGTGGTGTCGCCCGCCATGTGCTTGGTGAGGCTGTCGCCGTCCATCGGCAGGGGGGTGTACCCGAGCTGCTTGGTGAGGTGGCACTGCGGGTCGAAGTCGACCAGCAGGACCCGCAGGCCCATGCCGGGAAGGTCTTCCAGCGCCAGCGGGTCGGCGGAGCCGTTCTCGTCGAGGAGTGCGGCGAAGTGCTTGGAGACCCGTACGGGATACAGGGCGCCGGAGTCCTCGGCCAGGGCCTCACCGGTCCCGGCGGTGATCGCGGTCTTGCCCACGCCGCCCTTCTGGTTGCAGACGATGATGCGGCGGGGGATCTCCGGACGTTCCACGGTGGGGGCCGGGTTGGCCTGCAGCCAGACCTGGACGGCCTGGGCGAGCCCTTGGATGAGGGAGACCTTGCGGTCGGCCGCCGTCGCCTTGAAGGCGTCCCACTGGCCGACGGGCAGCCAGGTGGAGAAGGAGTCGGCGCCCGAGGTGTCGACCTGGGCCGACACCGAGGCGAGACCGCACCAGATGTCGACCGACTGCTCGACGGCCGTCTGGATCTCGATACGGAGCTGAGCGGCGCGGACCTTGAGGTCCTGCCGGAGCTGTCCGGGCAGTTTGGAGACGACCTTCTCGCGGTCGCCGGGGGTAGCGGGGGAAGCCATGGAGTGAACTTTACTAACGAAGAGATGATGTTGGGGCAGCGACACGTTAGTTTTCACTACTTGGAAGGTCGATTATCACGGCGTGATAATCAACGGCCCGGTGGCGGTGGGGTACTGGGCGATTATCACGCCGTGATAATTCGTGATCTTGGTCCAGCCTTGGGGCGGCTGGGGGTGACCCGGCGTCAAGGCATGTTCCAGCCGGGACGCGCCGGGGCGGGTGCGATTTTCGGTCGCTGCTACGAGGGGACGGGGGAGTCGTTCCGGCGGTTCAGTCGCTGCGGTCGCTGCCGGCTGAGCGGCCTTCCCGGCTCAGCTACTGAAGGGCAGCGACCGGACGGAACTTCAGTAGCTGCCCTTCAGAAACACAAAACACCAGGTCAGAGGGGTATTGGTCAGTGGACAGCGACTCAAGCGACCGAAGGTCTGGGTATATGAAGACATTCACGTGTGCGCGTGTGCGTCATATATAGGTGAGTTGAGTCGCTTCAGTCGCTGTTTTGACTCCGGCATATGCTCTGACCTGCGGTTTTGCGAGTCGGGGTCAGACAGCGACTCAACGGTTCCAGTCGCTGAAGCGCCCGGCGTCGGGGGACCGGGGCCCAAGGTCGACACGATGCAAGATTCGGGGAGCTACGTTCCGTACGCCGGGCATGTCTTCGCTAATCTATGTTCGTCGTTGAGTCGCTTCGGTCGCTATGAGGGGGATGTGGATGGCTCCTGAGCTGCGCCTTGTGGGCCTCGACTCCTCGCGGTCGGCCCCGGTGCACCCGGTCGTTCCGCAGGCTGTGGCCACCGCCCGGTGGTGTGCCGAACAGGGCTGGCCGGTGCACCCGCTCGCTGCCGGGCGCAAGACGCCCGCGGGGAACTGCGACGCCTGCCGCCGGCCCGGTCACACCCACCGGGACTGTGGCTGTGCTGCCGAGGGTCGCTGGTGCCACGGCTTCCATGCCGCCACCCGTGACGCCAACAGGATCGATCAATGGTGGGGGAGGAACCCCGAGTTCGGGGTGGGGGTCTCGTGCGGTCCTGCGGGACTCGTGGTGATCGACATCGATGCCCATCCGCAGAGCCTGCCCGCGCGGGAGCGGCTGCTGCCGGGCATCCCGATCCCCGAACAGGTCGACCTCACCGGTCTGACCCACGGCTTCCACACGCTCGCCGTCCTGGCCGCGCTGCGGGGCGCCCCCGACCCGGCGGCCGACGGGACGACGTTGCGGGTACGGACCCCCTCGGGCGGCCTCCACGTCTGGTACCGGGCCCCCGACACCCGACAGTGGCAGTGCTCCACCGGCTCGGGCAACGGGCGTGCCCTGGCCTGGCAGGTGGACGTCCGCGCGCACGGCGGCTACATCATCGCGCCCGGCACCACCACCGCCGCGGGCACCTATACGGCGCTCGGGACGACCCGGCACCCGGCGGTCCTGCCCGGCTGGCTGGCCCAGGAACTCGAACGCACGGGACACCTGCCCCCGGAGCGGCTCCCCGGCCCCCGTCCCGTCCCCTCCAGGGCCCTCCAGGCGGTCATCGCCGCCGGTGGCGGCCGGGAACGTACCGCCGGTGCGCTCGGCGCCGTGCTGGCCGAGGTGACCGCTTGTGCGGCCGTCGCGGAGGGGGCAGGGTTCTCGGAAAAGCTCAACCGCGCCTCGTACACCGCAGGCGGACTCGTCACCGCCGGACATCTCACTCATGAACAGGCCGAACAGATCCTTCAGTCAGCCGCCGCTGTCGCCCGCCCGGGGCAGGACCGGCGAGCCGCCCAGATCATCCGTAGCGGAATGAGCGCCGGTTCGCGCCGGCCGCTGTACCTGGGGAGGCACGGATGACTCCGACCGGCGACGGCTCGCTGTTCGATTTCGACGCCCAGGCAGTGGCAGCCGACATCATCGCCCGGACCACGAACCGCGCGGGCACCTCCACGGCGGAGCCCGCGGTACCCGCGCCGGTCCCGGCGCAGGGCGGGACGTCCCTGCTCCAGGAACATGTGTCGCCCGCCGGTCTGATGCCCGACACCCTGACGGACCGGGGCAACGCCAAACTCTTCGTGAAGCTCTACGCGCACGACTACCGGCATGTCACCGGCCTGGGCTGGTACCGCTGGGACAACACCCGCTGGCAGAGCGACGAGGACGACACCGTGCTGTGGGCCGCGGGGGAGATGGCGGAGAACATCGCCACCACCGACCCCCGGGGCGTGCACTCCGACGCCGCCCTGCGCAAGCACCGCCGCCGTGCCCTGAGCACATCGGGGATGAACGCGCTTCTGGTGCAGGCGAGGTCGGCGCCGGGGATGGTGTTGAGTGCGGGGGTGCTGGACGCGGATCCGTATGTGCTGTGCACTCCGGCGGGGATCGTGGATCTGCGGTCGGGGGTGCTGCGGGTACCGGACCCGGACCGGGACTTCCATTCACGCTCGACCTCGATCGGGCCGCGCCGGATGCCGACCCCCCGCTGGGACCGGTTCCTGACCGACACGTTCGGCGACGACGACCAGGGCGAGGAAATGATCCGCTTCCTCCACCTCCTCCTCGGCTACTCCCTCACCGGAGACGTCGGCGCCCAGGTCATGCCCTTCCTCTTCGGCTCCGGGAAGAACGGCAAATCGGTTCTCCTCGACGTCCTGATCAAACTCCTCGGCGACTACGCCGACGCCGCACCCCCCGGCTTCCTCATGGCCCGCCCCTTCGAAGGACACCCCACCGACCTCGCCGAACTCCACGGCCGCCGCGTCATCGTCTGCTCCGAAGTCAAACCCGGCGACCGCTTCGACGAAGCCCGCGTCAAACTCCTCACCGGCGGCGACCGCATCAAAGCCCGACGCATGCGCCAGGACTTCTTCTCCTTCGCCCCCACCCACAAACTCTGGCTCCTGGGCAACCACCGCCCCGAAGTCGGCACCGGCGGCTACGCCTTCTGGCGACGCATGCGCCTCATCCCCTTCGAACGCGTCGTCTCCGACCACCGCAAAATCGACAACCTCGCCGACATCCTCGTCACCGAAGAAGGACCCGGCATCCTCAACTGGCTCATCACCGGAGCCCACCACTACCTCAACAGCCCCCGCGACCTCACCGGACCCGAAACCGTCCGCATCGCCACCACCGCATACGCCGAAACCGAAGACCACACCGGCCGCTTCCTCAACGAAAGCTGCACCCTCCAACCCCACCACCGCGTCGAACAAGCCCACCTCTACAACGCCTACAAAACCTGGTGTCAGAATGAAGGGGTCACCGCGGTCTCCTCAAGAGCCTTCGCCGCTCGCGTGCGAGAGCTGGCGGGACTCTCTTCGCCGAAGGAGATGATCCTGTCGAACCAGCGCAAGTACTACCCGGGCGTGGGTCTGCTCGTCGAGGAGGAGTCAGGATGAGTGCTCTCATCGGGGAGGACGAGATTCGTGACGAGTCGGAGCTGGTCTGGCTGGAGGACGTGTCCGTACTGGACTACGTACGCCAGAGTCTGGACCGGCTGCCCACCCGGCGCGGGCGTCCCGCCTATCACCGTGACGGACGCATGGTCGGCTACGCCGTGCTCGGTCCGCAGGCCAAGGCCTCGCGGTCGTCGGGCACCTTCCGCCGGCGGGTGTTCTGGCTGCTGCCGCACGACCGTGACACCGACCCCGAGGGCCTCTACGCCACCGGGGCACCCGCCGAAGCCGTGGACCCGGGCACCCTCACCGTCTGTACCAAGGGCTACAAGACGGAGCGCTCCGAGGGCGGGCCGCCCTCCAGCGCCATGCGCGAACTGGGCATAACGCTCCCCCTGTGAGGAGGCCTCTGTGAGGAGGCCCCTGTGCGGGGTGCTCCCCCTGCGCGGGGTGGGGGAGGGCCGCCCCTCCGCAGACCGAGGATGCCGGGCCCGCATCCTCGAAGACGTAACGCGGAGCCGCCCGCTTCTATGCTGTCACCGGTCCGACAGCCGACAAGGAGCTCTGTTGTGGCACGTATCGCTGACATACCGGTTCGTGAACGCGGAGACCTCACAGGGGAGAACGCGGTCCGGCGACGCGGACTTCTGCTGATTCTCAGCACGGTCGCCGGATTCCTTCTGACGGTGATCTGGTCCGCCGAGTTCGTCGACAGGACCGTCGGCGGCAACATCGCCGAGTCGATCCTCGGGCACGACCCGGAGACCTCCCCGCTGGCCTCGGTCGCCGCCGGGATCGCCTTCGCCTTCACCTCCGGGCTCGCCGGTACGTTCACCGCGTGCAACATCGCCGTGTTCGGTACGGTCGCGCCGATGCTGGGCACCGTCGACAGCCGTGCGGGCCGGGCCGTCCAGGCGCTCAGGCCGCTCGGCTGGCTCTTCCTCGGCATGGCCGCGGTCTCGGCGGTGTACGGCGCGGTGGTCGGCCTGGTGGGTACGTCGATGCCCCAGTTCTCCGAGGCGCAGGCCGCGCCCGGGGTGCTGTCGGGGCGTTCGGTGCAGTCGATGGTCACCTTCGGGGTCATCGGACTGGCGATGCTCTACATGGGGCTGAGCTCGCTGGGGTACACCCGCGATCCGTTCGCGAAGACGGCCCGCCGCTTTCCCCACGCCCAGTCGGTGTTCATGGGTGTGCTGGTCGGCGGCTTCCTCGTCGGGCGGCCGTATCCGCTCTTCCGCCAGCTCTTCCGTGATGCGGCCGAGAGCGGCAACCCGCTCTACGGGGCCGCGGCCTTCGTGCTCCAGTCGGTCGGCAACGTAGTGATCATCGCGGTGCTCTTCTTCCTGATGGCGTACTTCGCCGGGGGCCGGCTGTCCGCCTGGATGACGGCCGGTCCGGGCCGGATGGCCGCCGTGACGGCGGTGACCCTGATCGTGGCGGGCGTCTTCACCTTCCTCTACTGGGACGTCAGGATGCTCGCGCGCCGGGAGATCATCCCCTGGTATCCGATCGCACCGTGGGCGGCCTGACCGGGGGAGACCCGGACCGGCAGGTGCCATGCCGCCCCCGTGCGGGTGAGCTATGTGGCGGCAGGCTGCCCCTCGCCGCGCCCCGGTGTCAGAATGAGGCGGTAGGTCTGCTCGTCGAGGAGGAGGCAGAGTGAGTGCTCTGATCGACGAGGACGAGATTCGTGACGAGTCGGAGCTGGTCTGGCTGGAGGACGTGTCCGTACTGGACTACGTGCGCCAGAGTCTGGACCGGCTGCCCACCCGGCGCGGGCGTCCCGCCTATCACCGTGACGGACGCATGGTCGGCTACGCGGTCCTGGGCCCCGGGGCCAGGGCGTCGCGGTCGTCGGGCACCTTCCGGCGGCGGGTGTTCTGGCTGCTGCCGCACGACCGTGACACCGACCCCGAGGGCCTCTACGCCACCGGCGCCCCCTCCGAGTCGGTCGACCCCCGGACTCTGGCCGAGGCGACCAAGGGCTACAAGACGGAGCGCTCCGAGGGCGGGCCGCCCTCCAGCGCCATGCGCGAACTGGGCATCACACGGCGGCAGTAGCCGCTCCGGACCGGTCCGTGGATTATCACGCCGTGATAATCCGGGGCCGTGCGGGCGGGGGAGTGGCCAGGAGGCTTTCTCCGGCTGGGCTTTGGCGGGCGGGCGGCCATCTGGCGGTGTGGGCGTGTCCTCCTGGCGGCACGTCGGGTTGCTTGCCCGAGGGCGTCGACCCACGTCCCACGATCACCGGAGGAGCCCGTCATGACCGTTCCCCTCGACAGACTCGGCGATCCTGCCGTGCGCGCGTTCGTGACTGCCGTCAACGCCGGCGACCGTGCGGCCTTCTTCGACTGCCTCACCCCCGGCGCGAGCATGTCCGACGACGGCTCGGACCGTGACCTCGCGGCGTGGGTGGACAAGGAGATCTTCAGCAGCGGCGGCCATATGGAGGTGGAGACGGAGGAGGCTGCGGGACGGGAGCTCGTCGCCAGGTTCCGCAACGAGACCTGGGGCGAGATGCGGACGCGCTGGCGTTTCGAGACCGACGGCGACCGGATCAGCCGCTTCGAGACCGGCCAGGCCTGACTCCGTAGCTCTCGCTCCTCCCCCTCTCCGGCCCTCTCGTGCTTCGGTGAGCGGTGGCCTGGATTATCACGCCGTGATAATCCAGGCCGGGAGCGGGGAGCGGGTGGGGTCACCCCCGGTCCGGCGTTTCCTCATGGCCGGTGAGGAGTCCGATGCCGGGGTAGTACTTGCGCTGGTTCGACAGCAGCATCACGCGGTGATCGGCGAGGCCGATCGATTCGCGGACCCGGACGGCGAACGCCCGTGAGGAGACGGGGCTCGTGTCCTCCTGTGCGCACCAGGTTTTGTAGGCGTTGTAGAGGTGGGCTTGTTCGACGCGGTGGTGGGGTTGGAGGGTGCAGCTTTCGTTGAGGAAGCGGCCGGTGTGGTCTTCGGTTTCGGCGTATGCGGTGGTGGCGATGCGGACGGTTTCGGGTCCGGTGAGGTCGCGGGGGCTGTTGAGGTAGTGGTGGGCTCCGGTGATGAGCCAGTTGAGGATGCCGGGTCCTTCTTCGGTGACGAGGATGTCGGCGAGGTTGTCGATTTTGCGGTGGTCGGAGACGACGCGTTCGAAGGGGATGAGGCGCATGCGTCGCCAGAAGGCGTAGCCGCCGGTGCCGACTTCGGGGCGGTGGTTGCCCAGGAGCCAGAGTTTGTGGGTGGGGGCGAAGGAGAAGAAGTTCTGGCGCATGCGTCGGGCTTTGATGCGGTCGCCGCCGGTGAGGAGTTTGACGCGGGCTTCGTCGAAGCGGTCGCCGGGTTTGACTTCGGAGCAGACGATGACGCGGCGGCCGTGGAGTTCGGCGAGGTCGGTGGGGTGTCCTTCGAAGGGGCGGGCCATGAGGAAGCCGGGGGGTGCGGCGTCGGCGTAGTCGCCGAGGAGTTTGATCAGGACGTCGAGGAGAACCGATTTGCCGTTCTTCCCGGAGCCGAAGAGGAAGGGCATGACCTGGGCGCCGACGTCTCCGGTGAGGGAGTAGCCGAGGAGGAGGTGGAGGAAGCGGATCATTTCCTCGCCCTGGTCGTCGTCGCCGAACGTGTCGGTCAGGAACCGGTCCCAGCGGGGGGTCGGCATCCGGCGCGGCCCGATCGA
The DNA here is from genome assembly GCF_026341775.1 of Streptomyces sp. NBC_00654. Taxonomy (NCBI): domain Bacteria; kingdom Bacillati; phylum Actinomycetota; class Actinomycetes; order Kitasatosporales; family Streptomycetaceae; genus Streptomyces; species Streptomyces sp. NBC_00654. Next base: position 111,428 of record NZ_JAPEOB010000004.1, read on the forward strand.
GGTCGAGCGTGAATGGAAGTCCCGGTCCGGGTCCGGTACCCGCAGCACCCCCGACCGCAGATCCACGATCCCCGCCGGAGTGCACAGCACATACGGATCCGCGTCCAGCACCCCCGCACTCAACACCATCCCCGGCGCCGACCTCGCCTGCACCAGCATGGCCCTGATTCCGCAGGTCGACAGAGCCCTCCGGCGGTGGCGGCGCAGGGCCGCGCCGGTGTGGTCCCCGGCCGGGTCGGTCACCGCCAGGGCTTCGGCCATCTCCCCGGCCGCCCAGAGCACCCGCTCGTTCTCGTCGAGCTCCCAGCGGCTGCCCGTCCACGCGTACCAGCCCAGCCCCGGTACATGGCGGAACCGGCTGCTGTGCAGGGAGGCGAAGAGTTTGGCGTTGCCCCGGTCCGTCAGGGTGTCGGGCAGCAGCCCCGCCTCGGCGTCCGGTCGGGGGACGGCGGAGTACGGGTGCCCCGCGGACTGGTGGAACAGACCCGAGTACAGGGCAGGGGGGAGACCGACGACACGTTGTCCGGGCTGCGGGGGAGCGGGGGTCCGTTTCCCGGCCGGCTGAGGCCGGGGGGCCGGGGTGTCCGGGACGCTGTGCACGATCTGGAGAAGCCTGTTCTCCCGTCCGGGCTCCTTGGCCGCGCTCTGTCTCTGCCGGTCGGGGGCCGTTGGCGCTTCGGGTCTGACCCCCTCAGCCACGGCCTCTCCCTGCCGTCGGCCGGACAGCTCTCTGCCGTAACGGTGTCTGGTGTAACGGTGTTGTCCGTGGGCTCCGCGCCTTTGCGGCGGGCCCACGGATCTCGGCGGTCTTCGAGCGATGGAGGTAGGGGGTGCGCAGCCCCGAGCCACTTCCGTGAAATCCCAGATGAAGGGGCAATGCGCTTCCTCTCAGCGACCGAAGCGACTCAGGGGCCAAACCATGTGCCGAGCAAGGCGCGAGTACCACGGTGACCGTTCCCACCGCGTGAGAGCTGCGGAACGGAGATAACATAATCCGTACTCATTTTACTTGTCGACGCCTGTCCACAGGTGCGTGTCAGAAATGGTTCGGCCGGAGTGCGGCGGCGGGCCGGCGAAGGCCGGTGCGGGTGCGTGGGCGTCTCTACGCGGGTGCGGTGGTGACCATCGCCGACGCGGTCACCGTGTCCCCCTGTGTGGCGACCAGCTTGACGCTGGAACGGGTGAGTGCTTCGGCCTCGATCAGGCAGGGCTGGTCGAGTTCCACGTACCGCTTGAAGACCGCGTCGAAGGACAGGGGCCGGACGGCTTGCGGTGCGCAGACTATTCCGGCGGCCTGACTGAACGCCTCCAGGAGCACCATGCCCGGGATGTGGTCGTGCGGGTGGTCGAACAGTACGGAATGCGTGAGGTCGGCCCGCAGGAACCAGAGGTTGTCGTGGGTCGTCGGGCTGAGGACCACATCGCTGTCGGACTTCCGGCCCACCAGGGCGGGGTTCACCGGCCGGCCGGGCGGCAGTGCCCTTGCGCAGGACTCGGCCGCACTGGCGTAGCGCCCGCGCAGCCGGCGGTAGACGTTCTCCGGGTAGGCGGTGTACCTGATCTGGGCGCTGCCCATCCGTACACCGTCACGGGTGGCCTCGATCTCCGCGGTCAGACGGGCGCAGCCCAGGCGCCGCCTGTTCACCGAAGTGTGGGTGATGTGGAGTTTCACCTCCGCCGGGGACCCCGCGGTGCGCAGCCCTTCGGGGGTGGTGGAGCAGCTGATGTACTCCCAGCCCAGCCGGTGGTCCAGGGGGATTCCGAACTCGGTGTGGGACAGGAGAGCCAGGGCCTGCCGTGTGCTCTCCGTGAAGAGCAGAGGGCTGTGGATCTCCTGCTCCGGGGTGTAGAACGGGTGTGAGCAGGGCCATTCGGTGGTGACGACGTGCTGGGTGTCCGAGATTTCGTACCACTCAGTGACGAGCACTTCTGTGGGGTCCGTCTTGCGGACGAGGAGATTGGCTACGGTGGACCGCTGCGGGTGAAGGGTGGTCGAGCCGTGGCCGCTGAATGAAGTCATCACGTGCACTCCCCATGGATCATCGAAGCTGACCGTGCTTGGGTGCCTGGATGTGCAGATGCTCGAAGCCGGCGTCGGGCACCTGTGCTGTAAAATAAGGATTATTCTTTTTTTTGTCTACGAGGAAAGGCGTGGTGTCCGAATTGCCTGACAAACGTCCAGTGAAGCAGGAGCGTGCACTTCGGACACGGGCGAGCCTCATCAGAGCTGCCGCAGAGGTCTTCGCCGAGAGTGGATTTGCTGGAGCGAGCGTCTCGCGGATCGCTGACCGAGCCGGGGTGACGCTGGGGGCGATGTACTTCCACTTCAAGAACAAGGAGGCGCTGGCGCGTGAGATCGTCCGCAGTCAGCCCGAAATCGTCTCGCCGCCGATCCCCTCGGACGGTCTCCAGAAGCTGATCGACATCACGCTGACCTGGTCCTACCAGATGCTCGACGAGCCGCTCCTGCTGGCCGGTGCCCGGCTGGTGACGGATCAGGAGCTCTTCATCTCCACCGAGGAGAACTCGCACCAGCAGTGGACCGAGGTGGCCATGTCGGCATTCACCAAAGCGAACGAAATGGGGCAGCTCCGGGAGGGCGTCAACATCCCGGCTCTCGCCCGGATGCTGGTGAGCGCCTGTACCGGGGCGCAGATGCACGCGCAGATGGAATCCGGACGCCGGGACCTGCCCGACCGGGTCGAGGAGATCTGGCACTGCATGCTTCCCGCGATCGCGGTGCCGGGCGTCGCCGAGCAGATGGTGTTCGGCGAGGCGCGGGGCCGGTCGGCCGCCCGCCGCAGGAAGGCCGCGTCCGTGGCCGGGTGAACCGGGCCACAAAAATTCTGCTGTCAGGTCTCGGGGGTTCATCGACTGCCCGCTATGGTCATCCCCCGGGAATGCGGTGACCGCTATCACACTCCGCCGTCGGCGGAGTGTGCGGGGGAGGGGTCGATGCGCGAGATGTCGAACGGATTACTGCACGGCAAGAGAGTCATGATCACGGGCGCGTCCAGTGGGATCGGGGCCGCCGCAGCCCGTCTCTTCGCCGCCGAAGGGGCGTCGGTCGTCCTGATGGCCCGACGTCAGAAACCTCTGTGCGACCTGGTCGACGAGGTCCGCGCCGCGGGCGGGCGCGCCGTCGCGGTCACCGGTGATGTCACCTGCCCCGGGGACGTCGAGCGGGTGATCTCGGTGGCGGTGGAGCGTTTCGGAGGGCTGGACGCGGCGTTCAACAACGCGGGCTGGGGGTCCAGGGGCACCGATCTGCACGAGACCGAGGACTCCGCGTACGACCAGATCATGGACGTCAACGTACGGGGGGTGTGGAACTGTCTGCGCCGTCAGATCCCGCTCATGCTGGACCAGTCGACCGGCGGGACGATCGTCAACACCTCCAGTACCGCGGGGCTCTTCGCCACCGGGGCGCTGGCTCCCTATGTGGCCGCCAAGCACGCCGTGCTCGGGCTGACGAAGGCCGCGGCCGCCGAGTACGGCGCCAGGGGGATCAGGGTCAACGCCCTGGTGGTGGGCAGCACCTTCACCGAGCTGACGGAGGCGAGCGCCGGGTCGGGGCGGCCCGTGGCCGCACGCGCCATCCAGCGCAGGCTGGCCGATCCTTCCGAAGTCGCCCAGGCCGCCGCCTGGTTGTGCAGTGACCGATCGTCCTTCGTCACCGGTGGTGCCGTTCCGGTGGACGGCGGGTGCAGCGCGGTCTGACCCGCCGCGGGGGCCTCACCGCATGCTCCGGAAACCGGGCCCGTACCGGGCCGGGGCCGGTCTCCGGCAGGACCATCGCCTCAGAGGCGCGCCGCCTCCGAGGACGAGACCCCCGTCAGGACGAGCTGCCAGATACGGGCCAGCAGGTCAGCGGCGCTCTCGGGCGCCGGGGCCCCGGCGGAGCGGTGACGGCGGAGCACGATCTCGGCCCCGGCCACCAGATGCACGACCAGGGTCGCCATGGCCTTGGGGTGCGCGGAGGCGCGCAGGTCGCCGCTGTCGTAGGCGCGCCGCAGCAGTTCATCGGCCGTGGGCAGCCAGATCTCCGTCCAGGGGGCGGTCGCCGCACGCTCCCGCTCCAGCCGCAGCAGGGCCCGCACGGTGTCCTCCTGCTCGATGAGCCGGGCGAGTTCCAGGGTCAGGTCGGCCAGCTGCTGCAAGGGGGCGGTGGGGGAGTCCGACATCCGCCGCAGGGTACGGGTGACCTCGTCCCGGCCCGCTTTCTCGACGGCCTCGGCGAGTCCCGCCTTGTTCGGGAAGTGGAAGGTCACCGCACCCAGGGAGATGCCGGCCGCCCGGCTGATCTTGGACAGTGAGGCCCCCGCGTAGCCCTCGCGGTCGAACTGCGCCGCCGCCGCCCTCACCAGGGTCTCGCGGGTCCTCGCGGCCCTCTCCTGTTTCACCATGGTGTCCCCGAAAGCACCGGCGGGCGCGGCGCTCCTGGCGCGGCACCCGGCAGCCGATGCGGTGTTCCGGTGTTCCCTTCCGCCGGACGACATGAATCGGCCCAGCTTGGGCGGACCGGTCGCGCGAGGGCAACGCGGAGTTGCCGAAGTGGGAAAAACCCTTGGTCAGCGTGGTGATCGGCGTTCTGGTGCCCGGCCTGTGGCCGCATCGTTTCTCCTTCCGCCGAGGAGGAGCGCCGTTCCTCCGTTGGAAAAAAAGATAACGTTCGCTATTCTATAGTGGTAGTCGATCGGATGACCGAAGCCGGAGGGAACCAGTCATGGCCGCACAGGACTTGGACCGCGCGCACCTGCCGGTCTCCGCGTTCACCGAACAGATCTTTGGGCACCTGCCGAGGGCCGACCAGCGCGGCTGGGCGCAGGCGTATCTGACGGGCCTGCTCACCACCGAGGGGAAGAAGTCGGTCCGGCGGATCGCCGCCGCGGTCTCCGGCTCGCCGACCGCCTCGCAGTCCATGCACCAGTTCGTCAACGCCAGCCCCTGGGAGTGGGACCCGGCGCGGGCCGAGCTGATGCGATGGGTCGAACAGCGGCTGACCCCGCGCGCCTGGACCCTCGACGTGGCGGTCCTGCGCAAGCGGGGCGACCACTCCTGCGGGGTGCACCGCCGCTTCGTCCCGGCCACCGGACGCTCGGTCAACTGCCAGCTCGGAATAGGCGCGTTCCTGACCACCGAGAGGGAAGCCGTACCGGTCCACTGGGGCCTGCTGCTGCCCGGCCCCTGGGTCAACGACGAGCAGCGGCGCTCCCGCGCCCGCATCCCCGACGAGGCCGGTCACCGCACCATCGAGCAGCACGCGCTGGACCTGGTCGACGCGCTGAGCGACAGCACCCACCTCAGCGCCCCGCCGGTCGTGGCCGACCTCAGCTACTACACCGGTGTGACCTCGCTCGTACGCGGACTCAGCGCCCGGGGCCGCGACTTCGTCATCAGCCTGCCCGCCCGGACCCCGGTGGTCCCCGCCGGCCGGACACCGGCCCCGCAGGCGTACGCCTCCGAGCTGCCCGCGGCCGTCGAGGCGCAGCGTCTGTTCGAGCTCAAGCGCAGCGGCCACCTCCGGCTCGACACCCACGACGGCCTCGGCGGCCGGGCGGACCGCACCTCGGTGATGACCGCCCTGGTGCGCCTGCCCGAGGTGCGGCTCGCCCGCCACGCACCGCACCACACCTACCGGCTGTTCGCCGTCCGCCCGTTCGCGGGACGCCGCTCCCACCGGATGTGGCTGACCAACATGGTGCACCGGCGCACCGACGAACTGGCCGCGCTGACCCGGCTCCAGCGCCGGGCGGGCACCACGGTGCAGGGACTTGAGGACGACTTCGGCCTCCTCGACTTCGAGGGGCGCTCCTACCCGGGCTGGCACCACCACATGACGCTGGTGTCCGCGGCCGGTGCGTACAGCCGGCTCGAACTGAACGCCACGCTTCCCGCGGTGCCGCCGATGCCCGTGATGCCGGCGGTGTCCGCCCTGACGGCCGTACCCGTCTGATGCCGTATCCGTTCGGCGCGAACGGCAGCGGGTGTGCCCGGCCTCTACGCCGGGCACACCCGCTGTTTCACGCTCCGGTGGCCCGCGCGGGCACCGGCAGGGACGGCGGCCGGGGCAGCGACGGCGGCATCAGATGCCGTCCGGCCACGACCGCGAGCAGCACGTACCCGGCGATCAGCAGCAGCGCCGTGAAGATCCACTCATGGGAACCGGCCGGGTCGTAGACCCGCCCCGCGTTGCCCACGTCCACGGCCGCCGCCTTCTGGCCGGCCTCGAACGTGTCCCGGCCGCTGCCGTACAGCTTGACGCCCCGCAGTTCCACGGTGCCGTCGGTGGAGCGGAACGTTCCCGACCACTCGCAGGTCTCGTGCCCGGGATGGCTCACACAGCTGAGCCGGCCCGCGGTGAACGTGCCCCGTGGCCCGTCGGCGGTCGCCGCCCTGGCCGCGTTGCCCAGATTCGGCAGCGCCACGTACAGCAGCAGAACTCCCGTCAGCAGAAGCAGCAGGGACACGAACCCCGAGGGTTTTCTCTTCCTCCCGCCTGTGCTCATGGCCGCCGTGTCAGTCCTTGGGGGCGCAGGCGCAGCGTGCGTCGGCGTTGTCGGACCGGCCCGCACGGGTGTGGTAGTACATCGCCACAACCATCGGGATGGTGACCAGCGTGTTGTAGAAGAGGTGCAGTTCCACGCGCGGTGCGATGAGCTGGATGATGCTCGTGGGAACGGCCTTGCCCATCAGGTAGGAGCCGGCGAGGACCTGGACCAGGAGCAGCAGGTGCTCGAAGTGGTGCCACACCTGGATGCCGAACGACACCTTCCACCAGGTGCCCGAGCGGCCGGTGAACCCCGGGCGCAGCAGGAAGAGGCCGATCATCATGATCAGGGCGTAGCCGTAGTGCATCCACTCCGAGGTGACGAGCCACGGGAAGGGCACCCCGAGGACGCCTCGCGCCTCCGGTATCGGCCAGCCCATGACATAGATCTGGACCGCCTGGACGAGGTGCTCCGCCCAGTGCGCGACCACGATGAACATGAAGATACGCAGGCCGAGTTGATGGTGCCTGCTGTTGAGCGAGTCGAGCCCGCCCCGTAGCGGATGCGGTGGCGCTTCGGTGCTGGTTGCCATGAGTGAACCTCCATGATCCGGGACCGGTGGCTCATCACAGCACAGCAGTCGCGCCGGTGCGGGGGCTTCTTCCTGCTTGCCGAATTCGTTTCCGCGGGCACCTGTCCGGGTCCTTTCACGCAACTCACGGCTACGGTCGAAGGATGCTGCCAAGAACGTATGAAGGACAGGACTGCTCGCTGGCCCGTGCCCTCGAAGTGATCGGGGAGCGCTGGACCCTGCTGATCGTCCGTTCGGCCCTCCTGGAGGTCAAACGGTTCGACGGATTCCTCGAACAGCTCCCGATCGCCCGCAACGTACTGACCAACAGGCTGGCCCGCCTCGTCGACCTCGGCATCATGGAGCGGGTCCCGTACCAGGACAAGCCGGTGCGTCACGAGTATCCGCTCACCCCCATGGGCCGGGACCTGACCGTGGCCGTGATCGCCCTCATGCAGTGGGGCGACCGGAACCTCCCCACCGAGCTCGGACCGCCGCGGCGCGCCGAGCACATCGGCTGCGACGGCGATGTACGGGTCCGGATGGAGTGCGTCTCGTGCGGCCGTGACATCCACGACGAGGAGGTCGCGGTGCGCCGCACGCGCTGAGTTGACGCGCCCGTTCCGGGGGCCTCAAACCCCTTTCAGCGCACGGGTGTTGCGCATTTGCGAAGATGCCCTGATCTTTGCCGCCAGCCGACCATGAGGCCGTTCGCCACCGCCCGGTGGCCGGTCGAGGAGGCGTCGCGTGGCAACGGCAATGGGCTCTGTGCGCAGACTGATGATGGCTCCGTCCCTGCGTGACGTGAGCTTCGCCGGACGTGGCTTCCCGGTGGTCGAGACCGCCGCCACCAGACAGCTGGAGGCCATACCGCAGACGGTGGTCACCGGTTTCGAGTGGGGCATCGAGTCGAGGGACCTGTGGGAGACCGAGCGTCGGCTGTCCCTCGTCGACCTCGAACTCCAGGGCTTCGCGTACGAGGGCGCGACCATGGCCTCGGTCATCCGGGACTCCATGCCCGGCCGCGGCGGACGTACCGCGGAACTGCTCCAGGGGGCCGGACGGCGGCACATCTTCCTCAACTACATCGGCATCGGATTTGCGATGGCCAAGCTTCCGAGGCCGCTGTGGAAGAAGGTCATGCCCGACGATCTCGACGGCGAGGAGTTCTACCCGCCGATGACCTGGCTCGCCGTCGACGGCTACGGCTTCGACCGCGCCTACTTCGACCCCGCCCGCTGGGTCGACGGCCAGCGCCTGGACGCCCCGTACGCCTGGGACGGGCGCCCGGACTACTTCCAGCGGGCGGTGGACCAGGGCATCGGGCGCGCCCTGTGGTTCATCCACGGCGCGCACGTCGAGCACGTCTGCGCCGCCGTGCGCAGGTTCGCCTCCGAACGGCAGCCGGATCTGTGGGCCGGCGTCGGACTCGCCGCCACCTTCGCGGGCTGCTCCACGGCCGACGAACTGGCCGTGCTGCGCACCGAGGCCGGTGAGCTGCGCGGCCATGTGGCGCAGGGCTCCGTCTTCGCGGCGAAGGCCCGCCACTTCTCCGCCACCATCCCCGAGCACACCCGGACCGCGCTGCACGCGCTGGCCGGGATCACCGTCGAGGCGGCGGCCGCGCTCGCGGACGGCGCCGCGCCCGCGCCGAGCGCCGCCGGTGCGGTCCCCACGTACGAACTCTGGCGCCGCGCAGTACGTGAACAACTGCTCGTGAATGCCCTTTGAGCATTTCTGGAGTAGACGGTCGGATACCCCGACTCAATATGTTCGATTTAACGAACGGGAAATTCAGGTAAAGGAATCGAGGGGCGGTCTTTTAGGTGTCCATCTTGCGTGCGCTGAGGCGCCGAGTCCTCACACCCAATGTCCGGGAAACGCAGCTGGAAACACGCGGATTCCACGTCAAGAACGCGGAGGCCAAACAGCAGCTGGAAACCGTCGGGGCGAGCTTCCTCCAGGGATACGCCTACGCGGTCGAGGCGCGTTCCGCGGGCCAGGCCATCGAATGGCTGGAGACCGTTCCCCGGGCCTTCCGCGGGTTCGCCTACGAGGGTGCCGGCATGGGTGCCGTCATGCTCGACTCGCTGACGGGCAGCGACAAACGGCTGACCGGAATCCTGGAGGGCGAGGGACGGCACCACAACTACATGATCTACGTCGGCATCGGCTGGGCGATGGCCAGGCTGCCCAGGTTCCTGTGGCCCGACGTGAGCCGGACCGATCCGGTGCTGCGCTGGCTGATCCTGGACGGATACGGCTTCCACCAGGCGTACTTCAAGACCGACGCCTACGTCCGCGAGCCCGGCCGCACCCATCCCTTCAGCTGGAAGGGAGGTCCGGACGCCTACAGCGCCCGGGTCGTCGACCAGGGCATCGGCCGCGCCCTGTGGTTCGTCGGCGGCACCGACCCCGATGTCGTCGCCGACCTCATCGGCGCCTACCCCGCGCACCGCCACGGCGACATGTACGCCGGTGCCGGGCTCGCCTGCACCTACGCGGGCAGCGCCGACGAGAGCGAGCTGCGGCGCTTCGCCGAGCACGCGGGCGTGCACCTGCCGAACCTGGCACAGGGCTCCGCGTTCGCCTGCGAGGCCCGTGAGCGGGCGGGCACCACCATCGCCCATACGCATGTGGCGGCCCGTGTCCTGCTGGGCGGCCGGACCCCCGAGGAGGCCGCGCGGGTGTGCACCGACTCGGCGCCCGCGGGCTGCGACGGCGGCGAGATCCCGGCATTCGAGAAATGGCGGCAGCACATCGCCGCAGCGATCACTTCCGTTCCGCACGCGCAGAAAGGCGCCGTCGCATGACACATCCCATTTCCTGGCTGCGGAAGCAGGCGCCCGGAGTCGTGGCCCTTGCTCTTATGGTCAGCACCTTCTATGCGGTGAAACCGCACGAGTCGAGTGCCGCCGATAAGGCGGAGCTGGCGCAGAGTTTCGCCTTCGAGCCGATGGCGATTGCGATGCCGGGCGGATACAAGCAGCAGACCATCCGCAAGGTGAATAAGGCCTACAAGCACATCAACGCCTGGATCTCCTCGGTCGGCGCGGGTGTCGCCATGAACGACGTCGACGGCGACGGCCTGCCCAACGACCTCTGCATCACCGACCCGCAGATCGACCAGGCCGTGGTCACCCCCGCGCCGGTGCCCGGCCGGAAGAGCGCGTCGTACGCCCCGTTCGTCCTGGACCCGTCGCCGCTGCCCAAGAGCGACATCATGGCCCCCATCGGCTGTGTCCCCGGTGACTACAACGAGGACGGCGCCATGGACCTCCTCGTCTACTACTGGGGCCGCACCCCGGTCATCTTCCAGGCGAAGAGGGAACCCGGGCACACCACGACGACGATGGACCCGAAGTGCTTCGAGCCGGTCGAACTGGTGCCCGGCCAGGGCGGCAGCATCTACACCGGGCCGCTGTGGAACTCCAACGCCGCGGCCGTCGCCGACTTCGACGGCGACGGGCACAACGACATCTACATCGGCAACTACTTCCCCGACAGCCCCGTCCTGGACGACACCAAGGACGGCGGTGTGACGATGAACGACTCGCTGTCGCACGCCCAGAACGGCGGCGGCGGCCACTTCTTCCGCTGGACCCCGTCCGGCTACGAGCAGGTCAAGAACGTCCTGCCGGACAGCATCGACAAGGGCTGGACGCTCGGTGTCTCCGCCACCGACCTCGACGGCGACCAGCGCCCCGAGATGTATCTCGCACACGACTTCGGGACCTCGGCGCTCCTCTACAACAAGTCGACTCCCGGGAAGTTCAGGTTCAGCCAGGTCAAGGCCAGGCACACCGCGACCACCCCGAAGTCCAAGGAGATCGGGCGCAGCTCCTTCAAGGGCATGGGTGTCGACTTCGGTGACCTGGACAACGACGGGATGTACGACGCGTTCGTCTCCAACATCACCACCTCCTTCGGCATCCAGGAGTCGAACTTCGCCTTCATCGGCACGGCCAAGGACAAGGCCGACCTGCGGGCCAAGTTCCGCGACGGCGTCGCCCCGTACAAGGACGAGAGCGCCCCGCTCAACCTCGCCTGGTCCGGCTGGGGCTGGGACGTGAAGATGGGCGACTTCGACAACAACGGCATCCAGGAGATCACCCAGGCCGTCGGCTTCGTCAAGGGCAAGCGCAACCGCTGGGCCCAGCTCCAGGAGCTGGCCACCGCCAACGACGGGCTGGTCAAGAACCCGTACTTCTGGCCCCACGTGGAAGAGGGCGACGACCTCGCCGGTGACCAGCACCTCCGGTTCTACGTCAAGAACAAGGACGGCGACGCCTACAGCGACCTGTCCAAGCAGCTCGGCCTCGCCGTGCCCGTGCCGACCCGCGGTATCGCCACCGGTGACGCCGACGGCGACGGCCGCCTCGACCTGGTCGTGGCCCGGCAGTGGGAGGACCCCGTCTTCTACTGCAACATGAGCCAGGACGCCGGCGGCTTCCTGGGCCTCAACCTCACCGACGAGACCGGATCGCCCGTCATCGGCGCGCAGGCCACCGTGACCCTGTCCGACGGCAGTACGCGCCTGGGCCGTGTCGACGGCGGCAGCGGCCACTCCGGCAAGCGCAGCCAGGATGTGCACATCGGCCTCGGCCAGGACGCCGACGGACCGGTCCAGACCCATCTGACCTGGCGTGACCGCACCGGACAGGTGCGCAACCAGGACCTTCAGTTGAGCCCCGGCTGGCACTCACTCCAGCTCGGCACCGATGCCAAGGAGAAGTGACCGTGCCTGCCGAACCGACCAAAGCTGCCGCTCCACGGCACGACGTGAAAGTCATCACCGCGCTCCGCAGGTTCGCGATCTCGATCTCGGTCCTCAACATCGCCGGGTACACCTTCCTCGGCTTCGAACAGCCCTGGCTGTGGCCCTTCATCGCGGTCATCACCGCCTACACGGTGGAGATCGCCCTGGAGGCGATCAGCGCCCGCGGCGAGAAGCGCGCACCGCGCTACGCGGGCGGCGGCTTCAAGGGCATGGTGGAGTTCCTCTTCCCCGCGCACATCACCGGTCTCGCGGTGAACATGCTGACGTACGTCAATGACCGTGTCTGGGTCATGATGTTCGGCGTCATCGTCGCCGTCGGCACCAAGTGGGTGCTCCGCGCCCCGCTCAAGGGCCGCATGCGGCACTACATGAACCCGTCGAACTTCGGCATCGCGATCATCCTGCTGCTCTTCCCGTGGGCCAGCATCGCACCGCCGTACCACTTCACCGAGTACCTCTACGGCCCCGCCGACTGGGTCCTCCCGGCGATCATCCTGATCCTGGGCACCATGCTGAACGCCAAGCTGACGGGCCGTATGTGGCTGATCGGCGCCTGGCTGATCGGCTTCGCGCTCCAGGCCATCATCCGCGGCCTCGTCATGGGGACCTCGATCCCCTCGGCGCTCGGCATGATGACCGGGGTGGCCTTCATCCTCTTCACGAACTACATGGTCACCGACCCGGGCACCTCGCCGTCCAAGCGTTCCTCCCAGATCGCCTTCGGCGGCGGCGTCGCCGCGATGTACGGGGTGCTGACCGGGCTCGGCATCGCGTACGGCATCTTCTTCGCCACCGCCCTGGTCTGCCTGATCCGCGGCGGCTACCTGTGGGGCCTGCACTTCATGGCCAAGCAGCGTGCGGCGGAGGCCGAGCAGGCCGAGCAGGCCAAGCAGGCGCAGGCGAAGCCGGCCGAGCAGCTCGTCGCCGTACCCGCCCCCGCTCCCGTACCCGCGGCGGCCGGCGTGGTCGTGGCGGTACCCACCGGTGACCCGTGCCAGGACGGCACCTGCTTCCACGGCAAGTGCGCCGCCGCGCGGGCGGAGAACGACAAAAAGGTGGCGATGCCCGTATGAACAGGATCGCGATAGTCGGGGTGGCGTGCAGCTACCCCGATGCCACCACCCCACGCGAGCTGTGGGAGAACGCGGTCGCCGGCCGGCGGGCCTTTCGCAGGCTGCCCGACGTCCGCATGCGCCTGGACGACTACTACGACCCGGACCCCACGGCCCCGGACAAGTTCTACGCCCGTAACGCCGCGGTCCTGGAGGGCTGGGAGTTCGACCGCATCGCCCACCGCATCGCGGGCAGCACCTACCGCTCCACCGACCTGACGCACTGGCTCGCACTGGACACCGCCACCCGGGCGCTGGCCGACGCGGGCTTCCCGGTCGGGGAGGGGCTGCCCCGCGAGCGCACCGGCGTCGTCGTCGGCAACACCCTCACCGGCGAGTTCTCCCGCGCCAACGTGATGCGGCTGCGCTGGCCGTACGTACGCCGGGTGCTCGCCGACGCCCTCAAGGGGCAGGACTGGGACGACGACCGGCTCGGCGAATTCCTCGAAGGAGTGGAGGACGCCTACAAGAAGCCGTTCCCCGCCATCGACGAGGACACCCTCGCGGGCGGCCTGTCCAATACCATCGCCGGCCGGATCTGCAACCACTTCGACCTGAACGGCGGCGGCTACACCGTCGACGGCGCGTGCTCCTCCTCGCTGCTGTCGGTCACCACCGCGGCCTCCTCGCTGCTGGGCGGCGACCTCGACGTCGCCGTCGCCGGCGGCGTCGACCTGTCCATCGACCCCTTCGAGATCATCGGCTTCGCCAAGACCGGCGCACTCGCCAAGAAGGAGATGCGGCTCTACGACCGCGGCTCCAACGGCTTCTGGCCGGGCGAGGGCTGCGGCATGGTCGTGCTGATGCGCGAGGAGGACGCCATCGCCGGCGGGCACCGCGTCTACGCCTCCATCGCCGGCTGGGGCATCTCCTCCGACGGACAGGGCGGCATCACCCGCCCCGAGGTCAGCGGCTATCAGCTCGCCATGGCCCGCGCCTACGAGCGGGCCGGATTCGGCATCGACACCGTGCCGCTCTTCGAGGGCCACGGCACCGGTACCGCCGTCGGCGACGCCACCGAGCTCACGGCCATCATGGGCGCCCGCGCCCAGGCCGACCCGAACGCCCCCAGCGCCGTCATCAGCTCCATCAAGGGCATGATCGGCCACACCAAGGCCGCCGCCGGGATCGCCGGACTGATCAAGGCGGCGATGGCCCTGGACGCGGCGATGCTGCCGCCCGCCATCGGCTGTGTGGACCCGCACGAACTTCTCACCGGCGAATCCGCCAACCTGCGGGTGCTGCGCAAGGCCGAGGCCTGGCCGAAGAACGCCCCGCTGCGCGCCGGGATCACCGCCATGGGCTTCGGCGGGATCAACACCCATGTCGTCCTCGACAAACCGGTACCCGCCAAGCGCCCGGCCGTCAGCCGCCGCGCCACCACCCTGGCCAACTCGCTCCAGGACGCCGAACTCCTGCTCCTGGACGGTGAGTCGCCCCAGGCACTCGCCGAACGCCTCACCCGGATCGCCGACTTCGCCGCACAGGTCTCCTACGCACAGCTCGCCGACCTGGCCGCCACCCTCCAGCGAGAACTGCGCGAACTGCCCTACCGGGCCGCCGTCGTCGTCACCTCGCCCGAGGACGCGGAGCTGCGGCTGCGCCGGCTGGCCGGCACCGCCGCCGACGAGGCGGCGGGCGACGGCCCGGTCCTCTCCTCCGACGGACGCACCTTCCTCGGCCGGGCCTCCGACAGCGCCCGTATCGGCTTCCTCTTCCCGGGCCAGGGCTCGGGCACCTCGACCGGCGGCGGCGCGCTCGCCCGCCGCTTCACCGAGGCCGCCGAGGTGTACCGGCGGGCCAAGCTGCCCACCACCGGCGACATGGTCGCCACCGACGTGGCCCAGCCGCGCATCGTCACCGGCTCCGCCGCCGGACTGCGCGTCCTGGACGCGCTCGGCATCGAGGCGGACATCGCCGTCGGCCACAGCCTCGGCGAACTCTCCGCCCTGCACTGGGCGGGCGCCCTGGACTCCGCCACCCTGCTGGAGGCGGCCCGGGTACGCGGAGCGGCCATGGCCGAGCACAGCGCCTCGGGCACCATGGCCTCGCTGGCCACCACCCCCGAGGAGGCCGGGGCGCTCATCGAAGAGCTCCCCGTCGTCATCTCCGGGTACAACAGCCCCCGGCAGACCGTCGTCGCCGGAACCGTCGACGCCATCGCCACCGTCGCGGAGAGGGCCGGGCGGGCCGGTGTCACCTGCACCCGCCTCGCGGTGTCCCACGCCTTCCACTCGCCGCTCGTCGCCCCGGCCGCCGACTCCTTCGGCGACTGGCTCGCCGGAGCGCGCCTGGACGAGGTGGACCGCCGGGTCGTCTCCACCGTCACCGGTGAGGAACTGGACGGCGACACCGACCTCGCCAAGCTGCTGCGGCAGCAGATCACCGAGCCGGTGCTGTTCACCCAGGCGGTACGGTCGGCCGCCGCCGACGTCGACCTGTTCATCGAGGTCGGCCCCGGCCGGGTGCTCGCCGGCATGGCGGCAGCCGCCGCCGACGTACCGGCCGTCGCCCTGAACACCGACGACGAGTCCCTGCGCGGACTGCTCCAGGTCGTCGGCGCCGCCTATGTGCTGGGCGCCCCGCTCATCCACGAGCGGCTCTTCAACGACCGGCTGACCCGGCCGCTGGAGGTCGGCGCGGAGTTCAGCTTCCTGACCAACCCCTGCGAGCAGGCACCCGATGTCGTCCTGCCGGCCGCACGCGGCCCGCGTACGGAGGACTCCGGCGACGGCGCCACCGCACAGGCCGGCAGCTCGGCGGGGGAGTCGGCGCTCGACGTGCTGCGCGCCCTGGTCGCCGAGCGGGCCGAGCTGCCGCCCGAGCTCGTCGACGAGAACAGCAGCCTCCTGGACGACCTGCACATGAGCTCGATCACGGTCGGCCAGATCGTCAACCAGGCCGCCGTCCAGCTCGGCCTCACCGCCGCCCACGTACCGACCAACTTCGCCACCGCCACGGTGGCCGAACTGGCCGAGGCGCTCACCACCCTGGCCGAGACCGGCGGAGAGGGAGCGGACACCGCGTCCGTCGTGGCGGGCTCCGCCGCCTGGGCCCGCCCGTTCGCCGTCGACCTCGACGCGATCACGCGGCCCGCCGCCGTACCGGGCGGGGAGAACGGGAGCTGGGAGCTGTTCACCGCCCCGGACCACCCCTTCGCGAAGGACGTGCAACGCGCCCTGGAAGGGGCCGCGGTGGGCTCCGGTGTCCTGGTCTGTCTGCCGCCCGGCTGCTCCCAGGAGCAGATCGCGCACGCGCTGGACGGAGCCAGGGCCGCCCTCGCGGGCGACCGCGAACGCCGCTTCGTCCTGGTGCAGCACGGCCGGGGCGCGGCCGGACTGGCCAAGACCCTGCACCTGGAGGCACCGCACCTGCGGACCACCGTCGTCCACACCCCGGTGGCCGAGGGCGCCGCGGACCGGGTGGCCGCCGAGGTCGCCGCGACCGGCCGCTTCAGCGAGGTCCACCTCGCCGCCGACGGCAGCCGCCGCGTTCCGGTGCTCCGCGCCCTGCCGGTCCGTGCCGAGCGCACCGACCAGGTGCTGAACTCCTCCGACGTCCTGCTCGTCACCGGCGGCGGCAAGGGCATCACCGCCGAGTGCGCGCTCGCCGTGGCCCGGGAGACCGGAGCCGTGCTGGCCGTCCTCGGCCGGTCCGACCCCGCGCAGGACCAGGACCTCGCCGCGAACCTGCGGCGCATGGCGGACAGCGGGGCGACAGTGCGCTACGCCGCCGCCGATGTCACCGACCCCGTGCGCGTCGCCGCGGCCGTCGCCGAACTCACCGAGGCGCTCGGCCCGGTCACCGCCGTACTGCACGGAGCGGGCCGCAACGAACCCGCCGCCCTCACCGGCCTCGGCATGGACACCGTCCGCGCCACGTTCGCCCCCAAGGTCGACGGGCTGCGCACCGTCCTGGACGCCGTCGGCGAGGAGAACCTGAAGCTCCTCGTCACCTTCGGCAGCATCATCGGCCGGGCCGGACTGCGCGGCGAGGCGCACTACGCCACCGCCAACGAATGGCTGGCCGACCTCACCGAGGAGGTCGCCCGCAACAACCCCGACTGCCGTGCCCTGTGCATGGAGTGGTCCGTATGGTCCGGCATCGGCATGGGCGAGAAGCTCTCCGTCGTCGAGTCCCTGTCCCGCGAGGGCATCGTCCCGGTCTCGCCCGACCAGGGCGTCGAGATCCTGCTGCGGCTGATCTCGGACCCGGACGCGCCCGTGGTGACGGTGATCAGCGGACGTACGGAAGGCATCGAGACCGTACGCCGGGACCTGCCGCCGCTGCCGCTGCTGCGGTTCACCGGCGCCCCGCTCATCCGCTACCACGGGGTCGAGCTGGTCACCGAGGTCGAACTGAACGCGGGTACCGACCTCTACCTCGCCGATCACCTGCTCGACGGCAACCTGCTGCTGCCCGCCGTGCTGGGCATGGAGGCCATGGTCCAGGTCGCGGCCGCGGCCACCGGGCGCACCGACGTACCGGTCATCGAGGGGGCGCGGTTCCTGCGGCCCATCGTGGTGCCGCCCGCCGGGACCACCCGCATCCGCATCGCGGCCACCGTCACCGACACCGACACGGTGGACGTAGCCATCCACGCGGAGGACACCGGCTTCGTCGCCGAGCACTTCCGGGCCAGGCTGGACTACTCCGGTACGGCCATCCCCGACGGGCCCCCGGCCCAGGTGGGCCCGGACGTCCCGGCCGCCCCGCTGGACCCGGCGGCCGACCTGTACGGCGGCGTCCTCTTCCAGGGCGAGCGCTTCCAGCGGCTGCGCCGCTTCCACCGGGCCGCCGCCCGGCACGTCGACGCCGATGTGGCGATCGGCGCGCCGTCCGGCTGGTTCGCCGGCTTCCTGCCGGGCACGCTGCTGCTGGCCGACCCGGGGATGCGGGACGCGCTGATGCACGGCAACCAGGTGTGCGTCCCCGACGCGACCCTGCTGCCGTCCGGCATCGAGCGGCTCTACCCCATGGCCGCCGGCACCGATCTGCCGGAGGAGGTGCGCTACTGCGCCACCGAGCGCTACCGGGACGGCGACACCTATGTGTACGACATCGCGGTACGCACCCCCGACGGCACCGTCGTCGAGCGGTGGGAGGGGCTCACCCTGAACGCCGTCCGCAAGTCGGACGGCTCCGGACCGTGGGTCGCGCCGCTGCTCGGCTCGTACCTGGAACGGACCCTGGAGGAGGTGCTCGGCACCCATCTCGACGTCGCCGTCGAACCGGACCTGCCCGGCGCCGGGAAGTCCGCCGCCGATCGCCGCGCGGCCACCGCGCGGGCCGTTCAGCGGGCCCTGGGCGAGAGCGCCGAGGTGCGCTACCGGCCCGACGGCCGCCCCGAACTCGACGACGGGAGCCACCTCTCGGCGGCCCACGGTCTGGGGGTGACCCTCGGGGTCGTCGCCGCGACGACCGTGGCCTGCGACGTCGAGGCGGTCAACATGCGCAGCGCCGCCGAATGGGAGGGACTGCTCGGCGAACACGCCGGGCTGGCCGCCCTGGTGGCCAAGGAGACGGGGGAGACCCCCGACACCGCGGCGACCCGGGTGTGGGGTGCCGTCGAGTGCCTGAAGAAGGCCGGACTGCTCGGCGGGGTGCCCCTGACCCTGGTCCCGCAGACCCGGGACAACTGGGTCGTCCTCACCTCGGGCGGACTGCGCATCGCCACCTTCGTCACGTCGCTGCGCAACGCCCTGGAACCGGCGGTGTTCGCCTTCCTCACGGACGGCCGGGAAACCGAACGGGCCGAGGGGGCGGCGGGGTGAGCGCCATGACGGCGACGACGGGTACGGACAGCCACTCCGTGTACCGGCACACGGTCGCCTTCGCCGAGACCGATCTCTGTGGCACCGCCGACTATGTGACGTACATGATCTGGCAGGGACGCTGCCGCCGGGAGTTCTTCCGCGAGGCGCTCGGCCACGCGGAGGACCGGGCCGACGGTACGAGGCTGTTCACCCTCCAGGCGGACTGCGAACTGCTGGAGGCGGTGCAGGCACGCGACCGGCTGTCCGTCCGTGTACGGGTGGCGGACATCGGCCACACCGAGTTCGGTCTCGTCTTCGAGTACGTCAAGGAGACACCACAGGGTGAGGTGCTGGTGGCCCACGGCCGGCAGCGCGTCGCCGTCATGAGCGGTCCGCCCACCGCCCCCGTTCCCGCAATGATCCCCGACGTGCTGGCGCGAGTGCTGGCACTTTACGCGGCCGGTTCCCGGCCTTCGGCTGGGAGGCAGATATGAGTCTGATGGCTGCTCCGCCCGCGGAGCTCGTCGACGTGCTGGACAGCAAACAACTGAGGGCGACCTTCGGGGCGTTCCCCACCGGGGTCACCGTGGTGACCGTCGGCGGGGATGCCCCGCGGGGCATGACGGCCAACTCCTTCGCCTCCGTCTCCCTCGCCCCGCCGCTGGTGCTGTTCTGCGTCAACAAGGACGCGGTGATGCACCACAACCTGGAGCACTCGTCCACCTTCTCCGTGTCGGTGCTGGGCGCCGGCCAGGAGGCGGTGGCCCGGCACTTCGCCAACCGGTCGCGCCCCGCCGGAGCGGGCCAGTTCGGCACCGTCGGCTGGACGCCCGGACAGGTCTCCGACGCCCCGCTGATCGAGGGGGCGGTGGCCCACCTGGAGTGCGGGAAGTGGCAGGTGTACGACGGCGGTGACCACACGATCTTCCTGGGCAAGGTCCTCACGGCCGCGCGCTGGCCCGACCGGGAGTCCCTGCTCTTCTCCGACGGGCGCTTCCGCGGCTTCCTCCCCGAACACCGCGAAGGCAGGGCGGCATGAGCGTCGACCCGCCCGGACCGCCGGTCCGGGCCCTGCCGGGGCTCCTGAGGAAGCTCTCCGTCGACCGGCTGGGCATGATGAAGGACGCCGCCGCCCTGGGCGACGCCGTCCGGGTGTCCATGGGACCCAAGAAGCTCTACATCTTCAACCGGCCCGACTACGCCAAACACGTCCTGGCCGACAACAGCGCCAACTACCACAAGGGCATCGGCCTGGTGCAGGCCCGCCGGGTGCTGGGCGACGGCCTGCTGACCAGCGACGGTGAGGTCTGGCGCAACCAGCGCCGGGCGGTGCAGCCCGCGTTCAAACCGGGCCGTATCAACCAGCAGGCCGACGCCGTCGCCGAGGAGGCGGCCAAGCTCGTCGCCCTGCTGCGCACCCACGAGGGCGGCGGCCCGGTCGACGTCCTCCAGGAGGTCACCGGGCTCACCCTCGGGGTGCTCGGCCGCACCCTGCTGGACTCCGACCTCACGGCCCACGAATCCGTCGCGCACGCCTTCGAGGACGTCCAGGACCAGGCCATGCTGGAGATGGTCAGCCAGGGCATGGTGCCCTGGTGGCTCCCGCTGCCCGCGCAGCGGCGCTTCCGCGTGGCCCGCCGGGAGCTGTACCGGGTCGTCGACCTGCTGGTCGCCGACCGCAGCGCGCGGATGGCCGGCGGTGAGCCGGCCGACGACGCGCTGTCCAGGATCATCGTGGCGGCCCGCAAGCAGCGGCACGACCCCGCCGGGGTCCGCAAACGGCTGCGGGAGGAACTGGTCACGCTGCTGCTCGCCGGGCACGAGACCACGGCCAGCACCCTCGGCTGGACGCTCCACCTGGTGGAGCGTCATCCCGAGGTGCGCGCCGCGGTCCGCGCGGAGGCCCGCGCCGTCCTCGGTGACCGGGTCCCCGACGTGGAGGATCTGCACCGGTTGACGTACACGACCAAGGTGGTGCAGGAGGCGATGCGGCTGTACCCGCCGGTGTGGGTGCTGCCGAGGGTCGCCCAGCGGGCCGACGAGGTCGGCGGCTTCCGGGTCTCGGCCAAGGCGGACGTGCTGATCTGCCCGTACATCATGCACCGCAATCCGAGCCTGTGGGAGGAGCCGGAGCGGTTCGACCCCGAGCGGTTCGACCCGCAGCGGGTCGCCAGCCGGCCCCGGTACGCGTACATCCCGTTCGGCGCCGGACCCAGGTTCTGCGTGGGCAGCAACCTCGGGATGATGGAGGCGGTGTTCGTCACGGCCCTGGTCACCCGGGACCTGGAACTGCGTACCGTCCCCGGCCACCGGGCGGTGGCCGAGCCCATGCTCTCGCTGCGGATGCGCGGCGGGCTGCCGATGACGGTGCATCCGGTGGGCTGAGGCCCCCGGGCATGACGACGCGGGGCCGGACACAACCGATGTGTCCGGCCCCGCATCGTCATGCCCGGGGGGCGCCGCGAGGTCAGCGCAGCGCGCCCCGGGAGAGGGTGTCGGCCGAGCCGAAGCGGGCCAGCAGCAGCGGCGGGTCCAGCTCGTCCACCGGGCGCAGCAGGATCTCCACCGGCCGCAGGATCTCACCCGGGTGGACGGAGACGGGCCCGTGCTGCCCGACGGACAGCATGTCCGTTTCCCCGGAGCCGAAGGACTGGTGCTCGTGCCCGTGGGGGACGGAGTGGCCCAGGACGTACCAGGCGCCGTTGGGTACGTCCTTGAGCTCGAAGTCCCCCGGACCGTCGAGCATCGTCCAGCGCACCGGCCGGCCCTGACGGACCCGGCTGGGGAAGAGCCCGACGAAGACGTCACCGGGCCGCTGGCCGGGGGTGAGGAGCACCCGGCCGCGCAGCGACAGACGGGTGTACGCGAAGGACGAGGCGCGGGTGACGGTCGCCGGGAAGTTCGGCAGCACACCGCCGAAATCGCGGTACGCGCTCGGTGAGAGCCCGACGCAGGCCTTGAAGCGGGAACTGAAGGTTCCGACGCTGCTGTATCCGACCTGGCTGCTGATATCGGCGACGCTGAAATCCGTGTTCACGAGAAGTCTTTTGGCTTCCTGGATCCGCAGCGCGGACAGAAAACGGCCCGGCGATGTTCCGGTGACGTCACGGAAGATCCGGGTGAAATGGAATTTGCTGAACATGGCCGTACGCGCCATGTCGTCGATCGTGAGGTCCTGACCGAGGTTGACGTGCATGTAACCGATCACCCGGCGGACAGCGTGCTCGATGGTGTTGGTGGTCACCGTATCTCCCTGTCGAGGCATTGCGTCAACGTCGAGTTGGCTGAGTCGTACGGATTTCCGCGATCTGCGTTCCCGGGGCGTGCCGGCGCTTGGCCAGGTCGTCGGCGAAGCGCTGCCAGACCTCGGAGCAGTGGTGGGCGAGATCGGCGACGGCGTCGACGGAGTGGGCGGGTACCGCCTCCGCCCGCTTCCTCCAGGCCTCGTCGACGATGAAGCGGCTGTGCAGCCACCGGACGAACTCGCGGCCGTTGTCGGAGTGGCGCAGGGACGGGTCGTTGGCGAGCTTGCGCAGGGTGTCCAGCGGCGCGCGGGACCGGGGGGAGACCGGGGGCTGGGTGCCGGCGGGAGCGGGCCGTACGGGTTCCGGGGCGGCGGCTGCCGGGGAGTCGTCCGGCGCGGCCGCGGGCTCGGTCGCCGGCGCGGCCGCGCCGGTGGACTGCCGGCTGCGCGGAACGGGGTTGTCGCCGCGCAGCAGCCGCTTGCGGACGTCGTGGGCGGTGCCGAGCGAGAGCCCGGTGCGTTCGACGACGGTGCGCAGCGGCAGGTCGGGGTTGCTGGCCAGCAGCGAGGCGGCGTGCATCCGTTCGGCGGTGCGGTCCAGGGGATGGGCGCGGCCGTCGACTCCCGTACGTATGTTCAGGAGCGGAGAACCCGCGGCTGAACAGACGCGGACGCCCGCCACGGTCTTGGCGTCCAGCCCCACATGGGCGGCGACGGCGCGGTCGGAGAGGCTCGGGTGGGAGGTCAGGATGCGGGCGGCGGCCGTCTTGCGGTCGGCCACCGACAGGGGCAGGCCGTTGGTGATGTTCGCCGACACGGACTGCAGGAAGATCTGGTCCTCGGCGCCCTCGTAGAAGCGGACCTCGACCGCGTCCAGGCCCTTCAGCTCGGCGGCACCGATGCGGTGCATGCCGTCGACCACACGCATGGTGGGCCGGTGCACCAGCACGGGCGGGAGCGAGGCGTACATCGCGGCGAGCCGGCGTACGTGCGCCTGGTCGATGCCGTTCAGACGAGGTGAGTCGGCAGGGCGGAGTTCATTGATCCGCACGAACTGCGGGGATTTTTGATCCTGTTCACGCTGGTCAGCGTCCGTGCCTTTCACGTTTCCCCCAAGCATGAGACCAGGCCCACTTCTGCGTGCCCGTGTAGGAGCAGAAGGAATGTCACGTGCGGGTGCTGAATACAGCCAGGTAAGGAGCCTAATGAGGAGAGTGCAGATCAGGCCTGTTCCCGGGCCGCGAAGAGACAACTCAGGGGAGTCGGAGAATCGCTCACGACGACTTTGGCGAGTTGATTGAACGGCGTGACCGGTTCTAGCTTTCCATCACGCCGCAAGGCGCCCCACTCCGCACGATCCGAAAGGAGACCGAGTTGCGAAGCGAAAATGAGCGAGTGGCGCCGGACGGCGAACTCCGGACCATCACCCTGGAGGCCTATGCCGACACCATCGTTCCCGGGCAGAAGCGTCATGACGGTGACCGCGCCATCGCCGGAGTCGCCACCGGCGGCGGCGCGGTCCAGGCCGGAGCACTGGAACTCCTCCAGTGGGACGCCACCGGCATCCACGACGGGCTGGACGACCTGGCCCGCCTGGTCAACGAGCACGCCACCGCCTACGCGGCGGAGCGGAGCATCGCCCTCGACCCGTCCGTACCGCCCTTCGTGGCACTGGAGTACGACGACCGTGCCGCCCTGATCCTGCTGCTGACAACCCCCGGACACCCGGAGAAGGACTTCTGGGTGATGCTCTCCCTCTTCTGCAACATGGCCTTCGACTCGGCGGCCCATCTGCCCACCGCACAGGCCCTGGCGGACGGCCACCCCGGTCTCGCCGCCATGGGCCTCTCGCACCCCGACGCGGACGGGCTCTGGCGCTTCAAGGACTTCGGCTACGGCCGTGAACTCGCCCGACTCCACCCCGACACCACGCCCTCCGGGAGCCCAGCATGAGCAGCACGGCCGAGCACACGGACGTCCTCGTCATCGGCAGCGGATTCGGCGGCGCCATCGCCGCGTACCACCTGGCCGCCGGCGGGGCCAAGGTCACCGTCCTGGAACGGGGGCCCTGGCTGAAGAGCGCCGACTTCGAGCACGACTACAAGCTCGGCTCCTCCTACACCCGGGCCTTCGACTTCGTGGTCGGCGACGGGATGAGCATCCTGGGCGGCAACTGTGTCGGCGGAGGGAGCGTCGTCTACTTCGCGGCCATGCCCCGGGCCCCGCGCTTCGTCTTCGACCGGCAGGGCTCCATCGGCCGCCGTATGTGGCCGGGCGCGGTCAGCCGGGACACGCTCGACCCCTGGTACGACCGGGTCGAGGAGTCCCTCTCGGTGGCCAAGCAGGACTGGAACGACGTCAGTTACGCCGGCGGCCTGTGGGCCGCGGCCTGCGACCACGCCGGCCGCACGGCCAATCCGCTCGCCGTCGCCATCGACAACACCAAGTGTGTCAACTGCAACTGGATGATGGCCGGGTGCCGGTTCGAGGCCAAGCAGTCGCTGCTGGTCAACTACCTTCCGGCCGCGCTCGCCCACGGGGCGGAGATCCGCCCGCTGCACGAGGTGCAGCACATATCGCGCACCTCGGACGGCGACTACCGCGTGCACTACAACGTGATCCACGACGAGGACTACCGCCTCCAGGCCGGCAGTGGCGTGATCGAGGCGAAGATCGTGGTCATGGCCGCCGGGGCCGGTGCCACCCCGGTCATCCTCCAGCGCAGCGAGGCCCACCTCGGCACGATGCCCAGGGCGGTCGGCCGCTACTTCTCCGGCAACGGCGAGCGGCTCAACACCGCCATCATCGACGAGAAGAGGGCGGCCGAGCTCTTCGGCCTGGACCGGGGCGACGGACTGGCGTACGCGGCCAACCAGATCGGCAAGGGCCCCACCGTCGCCAGCTGGGACAAGCTGGACGGCTCCCTGCCCGAGTACTCCCGCTACTCCCTGGAACAGCTCTACTTCCCGCCCGGCCTCGGCACGATCCTGGCCCAGGTCCCCGACGCCGCCGGGCCCACCTGGTTCGGCAGGGAGAAGAAGGAGATCCTGAAGAAGTGGACGTCCTGGCTCACGATCTTCTCGATGATCGAGGACGACAACGAGGGCGTCTTCGGCCCGCCGCCCGCGACCGGTAACGCGCACCGCATCTCCCAGCAGATGCTCGGCCGGGGCAACCTCCGCTACGACCCGACCAAGAACACCCTGGGCGCCTGGGCCGCCTCCGACGCCGAGGTCAAGGAGATCCTGGAGAAGGACGGCCTGGCCAAGGTGATGCCCTGGACCAACGACCTGGTCGGTGCCTACACGGTCCACCCGTTGTCCTCCTGCCGGATGGGCGACGACCCCCTCACCTCGGCCCTCGACGACCGCAACGAGCTGCGGGACCACCCCGGAATCTTCGTCACGGACGGCTCCGCCGTCCCCGGCGCGCTGACCGTCAACCCCGCGATGACCATCGCCGCCCTGGCCGAACGCGCCGTCCCCGGCATCGTGCAGGCCGCCCAGCGCAAGGGGATCTCCGTGACCTACGGTGCCCCGGCCCCCGACGGCTCCCGCAGCGGCCGCAAGAAGGTCCTGCCGCTGCTGCCCACACTCACCCGGACCTGATTCCGCCCCGGGTGCGCCGGGCCCGCCCGGCGCACCCCTGCGCACCCGCCGCTCCACCCCACCGGCACACCCCGCGTCCGCACGGCGAGGTATCGCCCCGGGCGGACGCGTCCGGACAGTGGGTTGTTTCAAGCAACCGGCGAAGGGCCGGACCCGATACGACCTGACGGCACACGGACCACGGACCACGGACCACGACGAAGGGCTACGGACGATGACGACCACGACCACCGACTACTTCGAGTACACCCACACCGTCGGCTTCGAGGAGACCAACCTCGTCGGCAACGTGTACTACGTGAACTACCTGCGCTGGCAGGGCCGCTGCCGCGAGCTGTTCCTGAAGCAGAAGGCGCCGGCGGTGCTGGCCGATGTGCAGAACGACCTCAAGCTCTTCACGCTCAAGGTCGACTGCGAGTTCTTCGCCGAGATCACGGCCTTCGACGAGCTGTCGATCCGGATGCGGCTGTCGGAACTGGGCCAGACCCAGCTGGAGTTCACCTTCGACTACGTCAAGGTGGCCGAGGGCGGCGGCGAGACGCTGGTGGCTCGGGGCAAGCAGCGGATCGCCTGCATGCGGGGACCGAACACCGCGACCGTGCCCTCCGTCATCCCCGAGGCCCTGGCCGAGGCGCTCGCGCCGTACACCGGCCGGCTGCGTCCGCTCGCCGGCCGGGCCGCCGCCGCCTGACCGGCCGCGCCGCCCCGCACGGCGGGAGCCCGCGCAGGGTCCGCCCCGGACGGCCGGTACGACCCCGTGGTCCTGTCCTCCGCCCCTGTGTTCCGCCCCTGTGTTCCGCCCCTGTGTTCCGCACCCGTGTTCCGCACCCGTGTTCCGCACCCGTGTTCCGCCCGTGTGTTCCGTATCCGTGCGTCACCGCTCAGCCGCTCCGTGCGTCACCGCTCAGCCGTCCCCATGGCCGGTGAGTTGCTTCACAGGACCCGATCGGGTCCACCCCGCAGAGCCCTCGAAGACCGTATGAGAAGGAGACGAGAAATGAACACGCTCAACGACGTTCTCAAGCACCTGGCCGCCGACATCGACGAGATCGCCGGCATCGTGGAGAACCTGGACGACGAGGCATGGCAGACCCCCACCCCCGCTGCGGGCTGGACCGTCGCCGACCAGATCGCCCACCTCACCTTCGTCTTCAACCTGGCCAGGACGGCCGCCGCCGAACCGCAGGCGTTCCAGGCCATCACCGCCGCGGCCGCCGGTAACTTCGACGGAGCGGTCAACGCCGCCCTCGCCCAGTTCAAGGCCTTCCCGCCCCGCGAACTGGTCGCCCGCTTCCGGGCCCTGGGCCAGGCGTCCATCGACGCGCTCGCCGCGGTGCCGGCCGGTCAGGTGGTGCCGTGGCTGGTCAACCCGCTGCCGCCGGTCGTCCTGGGCTGCGCCGGAATCATGGAGGTCTTCGCCCACGGCCAGGACATCACCGACGCCCTCGGAGTCCGCAGGGAGCCCACCGATCGGCTGGGCAACATCGCCGACTTCGCCTGGCTGACCCGCGACTTCGGCTACGAGTCGCACGGTCTCACCCCGCCCGCCGAGCCCTTCCGCTTCCTCCTGACGGCCCCCTCCGGCGAGGTGTGGTCGGTCGGTCCCGAGGACGCGGCCGAGACGATCCAGGGCCCCGCGCACGACTTCGCCCTGCTGGTGACCCGCCGCCGGCACCGCGACGACCTCGCCCTGACCGCGACCGGACCGGCCGGTGAGCAGTGGCTGAGCATCGCGCAGGCCTACCGGGGCCCGGCCGGTGAAGGGCGCAAGCCCGGCCAGTTCGCGGACGCCGGACAGTGAGCGGCGGCCGGCCACCGCGTACCGCGCGCCCCCGCCACAGCCGTGCCAGAAGCCCACCAGGGAGAAGACATGACGAGCACCAGGCCGGATCGAGTCATCGTGATCGGCTGCGGTCTGATCGGTACGTCCGTCGCACTGGCCCTCACCCGGGCCGGGGTGCGGGTCGCCCTCGACGACGTGGACACCGCGGCCCTGGACGAGGCCTGCCGGATGGGCGCCGGGACCGCGCTGACCGAGGACACCCCGGTCGCGGACCTCGTGGTGATCGCCACCCCGCCGTCCGCCGTCGTCGACACCCTGTACCGGGCCCAGGCCCGCGGGCTCGGCCGGGCGTACACCGATGTGGCGAGCACCAAGGAACACATCTGGGCGGAGGCGGCGCTGCGCGGCAGCGACCTGCTGGGCTACGTTCCCGGCCACCCGATGGCGGGCCGGGAACTGTCCGGCCCCGGTGCGGCGGTGCCCGACCTCTTCGCCGGACGCCCCTGGATCCTGTGCCCCTACCCGACGGTCGACCCCGAGGCGCTCGCCGCCGTCGACGCACTGGTGAGGCTGTGCGGGGGCGTCCGCCGGGATCTGACACCCGCCGCCCACGACCGGGCGGCGGCCGCGCTCTCGCACGTGCCGCAGGTCGTCTCCTCCGCACTCGCGGGACAGCTCGCCGGGCTCGGCCCCGACATCCTCGCGCTGGCCGGGGCCGGGGTGACGGACACCACCCGGACCGCGGGCAGCGACCCCGCGCTGTGGGCCGACATCCTCGGCCAGAACGCCTCGGTGGTGGCGGAGGCGGTGGAGCGGCTGGCCGGTGAACTCGGCTCCCTGGCACGTGAGTTGAGGGCAGGCGGCTCCGGTCCCTCGGACGGGGTGCGTGAGCTGCTCGACCGCGGCAACGCGGGCCGCGCGGCGCTCCTCGCGGCGGCCGGGACGACCGCCGCGAACACGGCCGCGGCCGGCCCCGCGGCCGGTCCCGCCGCACCCGCACCCGCGCGCACCCGTGCGGCGGCGGCGGGCACGAGGACCGGACCGCCGTACCTGCCGCCGCACCGGCCGTACCGCTCACCGCTCCTGCGGCCCGGCCGGCCGGCGGGCCCGGTGCCGCGCATCCGCCGCTTCGCCCGGTGACCCGCCGCTCAGCGGCCGGGCACCGCTCAGTGGCCGGGCACCGCTCAGTGGCCGGGCACCGCTCAGTGGCCGGGCACCGGCCGGGGGCCGGCCAGCCTGCCGCCCACGCAGAGGGCGGTGGTCAGTGAGGCCCACGACGTGAGTTCGACCAGCTCCCGGTCGGTGGGATGGAACGCGCGGAACGCGGCCACATCGGCGTCGGTGATCCGGTGGGCGGCGAAGGCGGTCAGCAGCGCCAGCCGGATCACGGGCACCTGTGGCGCCGTCAGTCCGGCCGAGGCCTCCTGGAGCCAGGGGATGCTCAGACCCGCCGGGCCCCCGTCCCATGCGGCCAGCCGGCCGGCCAGCCGCTCGCGGACCGGCTGCGGCACCCAGTCCGCCGCAGCGTCCACGGCCGCCACCGCCCGGCCCAGCGCATCGGCCACCACCGGACTTCCGCCGGCCCACTCCGGAAGGGACGGCCGCGGTGCGGAGGGCAGCAGGCCCAGCGAGGTTCCGGCCGGCACCGGCCCCGGACCGACCGGCCGCATGGAGCGGGCGACCGTACGCATGATGGGTCCGCGGAGGAATCCGGGGGCCTGGTCGGGCATCGGGGAGTCGGCCAGGAAGACAGCGGCCATCCGGTTGATGTAGTGGAAGGTGACGGCCACCCCGCAGAGTTCGGCCGCCTCGGCGGCCGAGGCCGCCGGAACACGCGGGCCGTCCGCGGCGCGCAGGCCCGTGGCGCGGGCCCAGGCCGCGAGCGCGGCCTCGGCCTCGGCCGGTTCCGGCTCCAGCGTCTGCAGGGTGGCCCGGTGCACATCGACGCAGTACGAGCAGGTGTTGGCCTCGGAGACGGCGGTCGCGGTGACCTCCTTGGCGGCCCGGCTCGCCTCCCCGTCGACCAGCAGGGTCTCCCGCAGCATCAGCCAGGCCGCGGCGAGTGCCACCGGGGCGGGGGAGTGCAGGGCCAGGGGCGGAGCGAGCACCCCGAAGTCCCTCTCCGCCTGCGTGTACACCGCGGCCACCAGCCCGCGGGCCCGGCCCGGGGGCACCGCCTCCACGTACCGCACCTGCTTCAACGCGCCTCGCAGCACTGTCCTGACAACAGGTCTCACCGCCGCGCACCTCCTCGGCCAGGGCTCCCCTTACGGCTCTCGGCGGCCGCGGGCCAGCGCACCGATCCTGGCCGCGCGGTCCACGTCGGCGCATCCTCAGGACTGCTCCGCACCGCCCGGCCCCGCTCCGCCCTGCCCTGCCCGGGACTTCAGGCGGCCGGGGGCACCGCCCGCAGCCGGGATGCGCGGGACCCGGCGCGGGCCACCGCCTCCCCCAGCAGCCGCAGCCCCGGGCCGGCCGGCTGACGCTCCAGGGCGGGCCGGTTCGCCTCGGCGCGGGCGACAGCGGCGCACATCCGGTCCCAGTCCGTGGGTTCGGCGGCGGCAGGAGCTGCGGCGGCCGCGACTTCGGCGGCGGTCCCGGCATCGGCCCCGGTGGCGGCGGCCCGTAAGGCGTCCGCGTCCCCGAGGCCGTCCTCGTCGGGAACGGCCCCGGCGAAGCCGAACACCCCCTGCTCCATGAACATGCGCACCAGCGCCGTGGCCGCGCCCTTCGCCGCCGCCGAGGTGTACGCGGTGGAGGCGGCGGCCGCCGCCCCGAGCACCTGTGCCGGCGCGGCCGCCGGTTCCTTCTCGGCCCCGTGGGCCGCCGGGCGGATATCGCTCATGCTCTGCCTCCCATGCCGGGTCTGGCACCGGACCGGTGGTGCGGTTCGGCGTGCACGCGGCGCGGTGCGCGGCGGGGGCTCCGTACCGGGTGGGTCCGTGCTCCGGTCCGCCGGGCGGCCCGCCACCCCGTGCCGAGAAGCATCATTCTCGGACCGGTGGCCGGGGGCGGGCGTCTCCTTCCGTGCGCAGAAACGATCGGTGCACCTGCGCGGAATCGATCGGTGCACGTACGCGGAAACGATCGGTGCACGTGCGCGGAGACGATCGATGCGACACCGCCGGATCGTCCCCGGACAGCCCTTCGGACCTGCCTGAATGCGTGCCGGCCACGGATTGTGCCGCGACTTGGCCATCTTCGCGTGCCTGTCGGCGGCCGCCGCGACTTGGATGGGGCGTGACCGCCCGCGCGTGATCCCGCGTGCCGGACACGGCGGACGGCAGGCAGCCCCCGACCCCCGGAGACCCCTCTCCGGACCCGTCACCGCACCGCTGGACGGGACCCGCCGGCCGTGTGCGGTGCCGGAACCGCCGGAGTGCTCCGCCCACGTCGGGGCCGGTCCGCCTCCGACACCCGTTCCTCCATGAGGAGTCACCATGCCGAACGCCCCCGTACGGTCCCCGGGCACGCCGCAGCCGTCAGCGGTGTGCCCGTGCGGCTTCCTGTCCGCGGTGTGCCCGTGCGGTTTCCTGGACGCGCTCGTGGCGGACGCGCGCGGTGGCTCCTGGACCCCCACTCCGCTGGAGCGGCGCATCGCCGGCCTGCTCGCGATGGCGGCGGCGGGCGACGGCCTGCTCACCGCGGACCGGGTGCGCGCCGCGCTGTGGGAGGGCTCCCTCGCACTCGTCCAGGAGAACGACGGGAGACTGGCCCGGCTCCTGGCCGGACTGCTGTCCCTGCCGGTGGAGTACGGGGCGTACGGGGCATACGGGGATGTGCCGTACGGGGAAGCGCCTTACGGGGATGCGCCTTGCGGGGACACGCCGGACCGGGACTCCGACGCCGCCAGGCAGAGCCGGCGGACCCTGGACGCCGCGTACCGGTTCGTCGTGGCGACGGCCTCCGGTCATGCGTACTGAGCCCAGCGTCCGGAGCACGCGGGGTGCGGCGCCCGTGGTCCCGGGGCTCCGGGCTCCCCGGCCACTGGTCTCGCGGCCGCTGGTACCCCGGCCGCTGGTTCCCCGGCCTTTGGTTCCCCGGCTGTTGGTTCCCGGCGCCGCGCTCGGCCCGGTGCGCCCGCCCGGGGGCGCCTGCCAACTGTGGCTCGCCGACGCGAACGTACGGCCCGGGGCGGTCGACGACCTCGCCCGGCAGATTCTGGACGATACGGAACACGACCGTGCGGCCGAGCTGCACCGCCCCCTGGACCGGCGGTGCTACGTCACCGCCCATGTCGCCCTCCGGGTCCTGCTCGGTGCCCATCTGGGCATCGCGGCGCACCGGGTGCGCTTCCGCCGCGAGCCCTGCCCCTGCTGCGGCGAGCCGCACGGCAGGCCCGCGGCCGAGGACCTCCGGGTGCCGCTGCACTTCTCGCTGTCGCACAGCGGTGATCTGGCGCTCCTCGCCTTCGCCGACGCACCGGTGGGCGTGGACGTGCAGACCACGGGTTCGGTGGAGGCCGCCGACGAGATCAGGGGGGTGCTGCATCCGCGGGAGGAGGCGGAACTGGCGGCCTGTGAGGAGCGTGTGCGCCCGGACGCGTTCGCCCGTGTCTGGGTACGGAAGGAGGCCTACCTCAAGGGTCTCGGTACGGGCCTGGCCCGGAGTCCCTCGCTGGACTATGTGGGCACCGGGCCGACGGCCGCCGCACTGCCCGGCTGGCGGGTGGAGGATGTCGCGGTGCCCCTGGGGTACGCGGCCGCGGCGGCGGTCGCGGCCGGGGGACCGCTGTCCGGCTGACCGTGCGGCGGCGGTCGTGGCCGTCCGCTCTCCGCACGGGCGCCGGCGGCTCTTCCCGCTTCCCGCTTCCCGCCGGGTCAGTAGCTGTTCTCGGCGGGGGCGGCGCCGTCCGTTCCGATGTCGGCCAGTGCCCGCAGCACCATCGGCGGGTGCTCGGCCAGCCGTTGCAGCAGATGCGGCCACCAGCCGGTGCCGTAGGGGGCGTGGATGCGGCACACCAGCCCGTCCTGCCGGAAGCGGCGCAGCAGGGCCGGCTGCACGCCGTGGAGCATCTCGATCTCGACGGTCCGCCGCAGCAGTCCTCGTTGCCGCGCCGAGGCGAGCAGCGCGGGGTCCTGGGTGGCCAGACTGAGCCGGACCCCGCGCTCCAGGAGCAGTTGGGCGAGATCCAGGTATCGGTCGTCCAGCGCCGGGCCGCGCGGCAGGGCGATATGGCCGGGTTCCGGTGAGGCGCCCTTGACCAGCCGGATCGTGCAGCCGGGCCGGGCCAGTTCCGCCGCGTCGTGCGGGGTGCGGTGCAGATGGGCCTGGAGGGTGATGCCGAGGTTCGTGTGGCTGGCGCGGAGCTCGCGGTAGGCGTCGAGCACGGTATCGACGCCGGGGGCGGGCCCCATGCTCAGGACGACCTCGCTTCCGCGGCTGGCCGCGGCCGTCACGATCCGGCCGGTGTTCCGCGTGGCCAGGCGGGCCGACCGGGCCAGGCCGACCTGGGCCAGGTCGAAGCCGAGCCGCTCCGGCACCGGTTCGTGGGCGAGCAGGGCGAGGTACTCCGCGACGGTCCGCTCGACCTCCGCGGGATCGTCCGGGTACGGGCGGTCGGTGGTGTACTCGGCGCTCAGCAGATAGCCCTTGGTCCGCAGCCGGTCGGCGCGTTCGAGGAATCCGGCCCGGTCCGGCGCGGGCACGTAGCGCCGCGCGGCGGGGGCCAGGATGTCCTGGAGGACGGAGCCGGGCCCGGTCGGGGCGGTGCGGACGAGGGAGTCGGCGGCGAGCTTGCGCAGCCCCTCGGACGCGGCCTCCAGCAGGGCCCGCTGGGAGAGTTCGTCGGTCATGGCTGCGCCTCGGTGTCGGTCCTCGGAGCGTGACAGGGCTGCGGTGCGGGCGGCGTCCGGCGCCGGGGCCGGGGCCGTGGTCAGCCGGGGCACGAGGCCTTCTCCTGAGGCCGGGTCAGCCTGCGGATGCGCAGCCGGTCCAGTGCCAGCTGCCGGCGGGACCGGTGCAGGGTGTGGATGACACCGGTGCAGGCCCGGCGGCCGGCGGCCGTGCGGACAGCGGTGCCCGGCCGCGTACCCGGGTCGAAGCAGTAGACGGAGGGCAGCGACTCGATCGCGTCGATCACGTCCTGGCCGAGCCGGTCGGCCGTGCCGTGCGGCTCCACCCCGGTGACGAGGACATCGGCCTCGCAGAGGGGGGAGTAGTCCGCTCCCGCCCACCGGTCCAGGAATTCCTCGGGCCGCGCATGGGCCAGTGCGGTCAGATCGGCCAGGTTGGTGCCCAGGCACAGGTCGTCGTATCCGGGCAGGACATCGCCGAGGAGGGGGAGGGCCGATACCGGTTGCGGGCCGCGGGAGGTGAGCACCAGACAGGTGCGGGCCGGGCCGTGGGTGATCCCGAGCGCGTCGAGCGTGTCCCGGGTACGGGCGATGAGCGCGGACACGGGACCGTGACCGGGTGCTGCCAGCGAGGTGCGGTCGGGCACGGTGAACGGCCCCTGCCGCCGGGTACGGTGCCGTCGGACCGCGACGACGACATGCCGACCGGCGCACGAGACGGTCTCCACGGTGTACTCGCGCTCGTCGGACCGGTGGGGGGCACGGGGGAAGGCCGCCCGGGGCAGAGGCGGCGGAACCGGGACCCCCGGCAGCCCGAGCCGTCCGGCCAGCGCCGCGGCGAGCGGTACGCCGGAGGCCCGGCCGGCGATGACCCCCAGGGGGTGGTGCCGGGCGATCAGGGCCGCGGTCCGGCAGGGATCGGCACCGGAGTCGCTGCGTACCTGGACGACGCCCACGCCCCATTTGGCAAAGGATGTTGGCAATATATTGCCAAGCGGCTCGGTGTCGACGAGTACCGCCACAGCGGAGAATTCCCTGTTCGATCTCGCGATTTCCACGGTCCGCCACCTCTGGTCGGAAGTGTCACATCCGGGCTCAGTATTCACGTTTCCATGTGTAGGCAAAATATTGCCACACCCTGGCACGCGTTGGCAACAGTGCGGACGGGTGAGCGGGGCATGCGACCGCCTCCCCTCTCCCGGCGGCACCGGGGGAGGGGAGGCGGTGGGACAGCCCGAAGGGGAAGGGCGAGAAGGGCGGCTCGGCGAGGAAGGGAGAGGAAACGAAGAGGGAGGGAAGAGAACGGGCTCGGCCGGTGGGGCCGCCGGGGGTCAGCCCGCTGCGACGCCCTGCTTCTTGCCCCGCGCCTCCATCAGGCACTCCGCGGCCAGCCGCCAGATTTCGGCGGCGAGATCGATGTTGGCGTTCTCCTGTGCCTGCAGGGCCAGTTGCTGCAGGCCGGCCAGGCCCTCGTCCTCCTCGCCGCCGAGAATGCGCAGCTGATTGCCGAGCACTTCCAGGCGTATCCGCGTCTGGTACGGCAGGCGCAGATCGGTCCGGCCGAGCCGGTCCAGCAGGGCGCGGGCGTCCGCCGGCCGGCCCTCGTGGAAGGCCAGACGGGCGCGCAGGGCGGTCAGGGACTGCTCCAGTGCGGGCGTACGGGCGAAGGGCAGAGCGGCCTCGGCGGCCTCGATGCAGCGCTGGGCGGCATCGAGGTCGGGCGGGAACCTCTGCAGCTGGAGCTCCGCCATGGCCACCCGCAGCCGCAGCCAGATGGTGAGGTTCTCGCGGCTGTCGAAGCCGTCCAGAGCGCGCTGGAACAGGGACTCGGCCGCGTCGAACTCGCCCTCCCGCACCTTCAGGGCGCCCGCCGTCCACAGGGACTCGGCCCACAGGGTGTCGGAACGCCCTTCGACCAGGGCGGTCAGCTCGTCCGCGTGCCGGCGGGCGTCCGGCATCCGTCCGGCCTCCGCCTCCACGGACACCAGGACCAGCAGTGTGGCCGCCACGTCCTGGGTGGAGAGGCTGTTGTCCCGGGCCAGCCGGTACGCCGTCGCCGCGGCGTCGACCGCCGGGGTGATCTCGCCGGAGACGCGCAGGCACCTGGCGAACTGTGTCAGGGCACGCGAGCGCAGCTCGGCCAGGCCGATCTCCTCGCTGAGCACGACGAGCTGGTCGAGGTAGGCGCGCTCGGCTTCCTGGTCGCCGTGCCGTCGCTTCCACTGGCCCAGCAGCCACAGGGCCTGCCAGCGGAGCATCGGCTCCTGACCGTGCGACGACTCCAGTGCCTCGGCCAGCAGCTCGCTGGTCTCATCGGATTCGAGCGAGGTGGCGAGGGAGAGTATCTGTGCGAGTGAGGTGGCTCTGGACTCCTCGAACTCGGCGGCGCTGATGCCCAGCTGGCCCGCCAGGTGCGCCACGGCGCGTTCGGTGGGCTGGCGTGCGCCCGATTCCAGACGGGAGAGATAGCCGGTCGACATACCGTCCCCGGCGACGACGGCCTGCGACAGGCCGCGTTCGGTCCTCAGCTGCCTCAGTCGGCGGCCGAAGGATGGCTGCTCCAGCACGTGCACGCCCCAACGGGTGGATGGATTACGGATGATTCCGGCCCTGGCACATGTTGCCGTAGTCGTGTCACACCGCTCGTTCCAGTTATGCCACAGGATATCCATGAACCATTCCGCTTGGCAAACGTCTGACCTCGGAAGCTATCGCTGCTGGCGGGATACGTACCACCCTGCCTGGCAAAGGATCTTGCCCAAACCTTGGTAAGTTGTTGTCAAGTCGGTCGGGGCTGCCCTAGGCTGACTTGGCAACACACGGAACGGATCGAGCCGATACGGCGAACCCACCATGCCCACGGGAGTGGCCGAAATGACCAGTGACCGCTTTGCAGTCATCGCCGCCACGGGCGCCCCGGCCGACACCCCGGCAGCCCGGAGCACGGAGGCGGACGAGCCCGTCCGGCCCGCCGATCCGGTGTGCGAGGTCCGGGAGTTCCTCTTCGAGGCGTGGAGGGACCTGCTCGGCTGCGCCGGCCTCACCGAGCACTCCGACTTCTTCGCCCGCGGTGGCGACTCGCTCCTGATCACCCGGCTGGCGCGGCGCGTCGGCAAGCGGTTCGGCGTGGTGGTCACGATGCACGACATGTCGCGCCGCAACCTCGGGGACCAGATCGTCCTCGTCCGCACGAGGCTCTCCCGCGGGCCGGCGCACCGGGCCCGGCCCGTCGTGACCACCCGGAGCATCCGTACCTTCGTCGCCCGGCAGTGGGCCGAACTGCTCGGCTGCGGTGTCCCCTTCGACCACTCGGACTTCTTCGCCCTCGGCGGCGACTCGCTGCTCGGCACCCGCCTGGTGCGGCGTCTGGAGAAGGAGTTCGGCGTCGACGTCCCGGTGCGCGACATCCTGGGCGCCACCACGCTGGCCGGCCAGGTGCTGCTGCTCGGTGGACTGCTCGCCGAGTCCCCGCGCCCCGCCCACACGCCGCGCAGCCGCGCCGCCTAGCACTTCCGCCTTCTCACTCCTTCCGCCTTCGCGCTCCCTCGCCCTTCGTTCCCCGCCTCCTCGCCCCCTTGCGTCCCTTGCCCCCTTGCGTCCCTCGGCCGGCTCGCGCCGTCCGGGGGCGTTCGTGTGTCCGGAGCTCTCCGCCGCTGCGCCACCAGGGCTTCCGCCCGTACTCCGGGTACGCCGCCCGCACTCCTCGTACTCCACCCGACGCCCCGCCCGTACTCCGCTCATACAGGCAAGTTGCCAAAGTCTGGCAAATCGTTGCCATGGGAGCCCGTCTTCACTAGCTTCCTGTCATCGGCGGATGCCCATCGGCCGATGACCGCACCGCAGTCCCGTACGAGGAGCAGCCATGAACATCACGCACCCCGCGCCCGCGCCCGGTGTCCGGACCGGTTCCGGCGAGAACGTCGAGTGGCCCTGATCCACACCCTCCGGCCGAGCAGCCTCGACCGGCCGCCGGGCCGAGTTGCCCCGATCCGCCGTCAGAAGGACATCCCGTGACGCACATAGCGCTCGACAACGATCTGCCCGGCATCAGCGGACTGATGGCGCACCGGCCGGACACCGGCGAACCGCTGGGCAGGCTGGCCGACGCCCTGCTGACCGCGCCGTCCTCGCTGAGCCGGGGCGAGCGCGAGCTGATCGCCGCCTATGTCTCCGAGCTCAACGGCACCGCGTTCTGCTCCGCCTCCCACAGCGCTTTCGCCGCCGCCCAGCTCGACGGCGGCCGGGCCCTGGTCGACGCGGTGCTCACCGACGCCGCCACCGCGCCGGTCGGTCCCAAGCTGCGCGCCCTGCTCCGTATCGCGGCCGAGGTACAGGCCGCGGCGCGCCCGGTGTCCGACGAGGCCGTCGCGGCCGCCCGCGCCGAGGGTGCCGACGACACCGACCTCCACGACACCGTTCTGATCGCCGCCGCCTTCTGCATGTTCAACCGTTACGTCGACGGCCTGGCCACCGCTCTCCCCTCCGACCCCGCCGACTACACGCGGACGGCCGAGCGAATCGTCGAGCGGGGCTACCGGGGCTGAACCCCGCTCCTGACCGGGCCGTCTCCCGCGCACCTCGTCCACACCTCGTCCGCACCTCGGCCCCGTCCACCTGAACAGACCGCGCCGGACACCACGGCGCGGCTCAAAGAGCTGAGCAACGCCGGAGATGCCCGCCCCGACGGGGCGCTCGGAACATGGACCGCGAATCGCCCACCGGTCCCGCCGGTGGGCCGGGGCGGGGACGACCCGTCGCAGGACCACCGGGATGAGGTGCTCAGCAGTGACCGTTGACATCGCGCCGACCAGCGCGCGCAGCGTTGCCACGATCTACAACTCGGCCGTCGCGGCCTTCGCCATCGCCGCCGCGTGGGAGGTGGGGGCGTTGGAGGAGCTCTACCGCGAACGCACCCTGGACACATCCGAATTCGCGGAGCGCCGCGGCCTCGACGCTCTCTCCACGACCGGTCTCTTCCGGGCCATGGCCTCGGTCGGACTCGTCCACCGCGAGGGCACCGCCGTCATCCCGCTGTCCGGGTTCGACGCGGTGTACCACAACAAGTCCTTCTTCCACTGGCTCGGCCGGGGCAGCGCCGAGCTTTTCCAGCAGATCCCCCGGGTGCTGCGCAACGAACAGCGCACCGGCGCCTACTACCGCAGGGACCCGGCGGCCATCGCGTTCGCCTGCCGCGAGATCGACGACATCACCTACGCCCCGGCCTACTGGGGTGCCATCGAGCGCCTCGACTTCCCCGTCACCCGTGTCGCGGATCTCGGCTGCGGCAGCGGCGGCCGGCTGATGGACCTGCTGCACCGCTTCCCCGGCACCACGGGCATCGGGGTCGACATCGCCGCTCCGTCCCTGGAGGTGGCACGCAAGGAAGCCGCCGACATCGGTCTGTCCGACCGTTCCGAGTTCGTGCGGGGGGACGTGCTCCGGCTGGAACCGCGCCCGGAGTTCGCCGACATCGAGCTGGTCACCTGCTTCATGATGGGCCATGACTTCTGGCCGCGCGAGAACTGCGTGGCCACCCTGCGCCGGCTGCGCGAGGTCTTCCCGGCCGCACGCCGGCTGCTGATCGGCGACGCCACCCGCACGGCGCTGCCGGACACCGAACTGCCGGTCTTCACCCTGGGCTTCGAGCTCGGACACGATCTGATGGGGACCTTCCTGCCGACCATCGACGACTGGGAGTCGGTGTTCGCCGAAGGCGGCTGGGAGCTCGTGCGCACCAACCGCATCGAGCTGACCGTCGGGGAGGTCATCTTCGAACTGGCCTGATCCGTCCGCTCCCCGGTACCTCATGCCCGGCTGCCGTCACCGCCCCCGGAAGCCGGCACCTCCTGTCGGCCCGGGGCGTGTAGGAGAACCCGATGCCCACGCTCGCCGCCGCCGTCGCCCGTACCCTCGCAACCGCCGGCGTCCGCCATGCGTTCGGTCTGGTCGGCGGCGGCAACATCCTCGCCGCCGCGGCCCTGACCGAAGCGGGCGTCCACTACACGGCGGCCCGCCACGAGGGCGGTGCCATGGCGATGGCCGACGCCTACTTCCGGGTGACGGGGGAGGTGGCGGTCTGTACGACGACCCATGGGCCGGGGCTCACCAACGCGGCCACGGCGCTGGGCGAGGCGGCCAAGAACCGTTCCGCCGCCGTCCTGCTGTGCGGTGACGCGCCGACCGGTGGGCCCAGGCCGCACGACATCGACCAGAGCGCGCTGGTCACCTCGCTCGGTGTGCCCGTCGTACGGCTCACCGATCCGGCCACCGCCCTCGCGCGGACCTCCGCCGCGCTGGAACTCGCCCGTACCCGGCAGTGCCCCGTCGTCGTCATGCTGCCCGGTGATCTGCTGGGTGCCGAGGTGTCCCCCCCTTCGGCACCCGGCGCCAACCCGATCGCGGCACCGGCCGCGACGGTCCGGCCCGACGTGCCGGCGGCGGTGCTCCGGGCCCTGGCCCGCTCCCGGCGGCCCCTGGTACTGGCGGGAGCGGGCGCCTGGCGCTCGGGGGCCGGCAAGGTGCTGCGCGACCTCGGGGACCGGCTCGGCGCGCTGTTCACCACGACGGTGATGGCCAACGGGCTCTTCGACGAAAGCCCCTGGTCCCTCGGGATCTGCGGTGGGTTCGCCGCCCCGGAGCCCGCCGGGCTGATCTCCCGCGCCGACCTGGTGCTGGCCTTCGGCGCGAGCCTGGACACCTTCACCCTGCACGGCGGACGGCTGCTGGACCCCGACGCCACCGTCGTACGGATCGACCTGGAGCCGGGTCCGGGACCGGCCGGGCGCGCGGACCTCTCCGTGGTCGGGGACGCCTCGCTCGTCGCCACCCGGCTGCTGGACGCCCTCGGCCCGGCGGCTCCGCCGGCCGGTCCCGGTACCTGGCGGTCGGCGGCCGCCCGCACGGCGGCCGCCCGCCGCTGGGACACGGTGCCGTGCGAGGACGCCTCCGGCGCGGGGCGGATCGATCCGCGCACCCTCACACGTCACCTGGCCGGACTGCTGCCCGCCGAGCGCACCCTCGTGCTGGACGGCGGCCACTTCATCTCCTGGCCCGCCATGTACTGGCCGGTGCCCGACCCCGCGGCGATGGTCTTCACCGGGGCCGCCTTCCAGAGCATCGGCCTCGGGCTGGCGGGGGCGGTCGGCGCCGCGGTCGGCCGCCCCGACCGGACGACGGTGGCGGCGATCGGCGACGGCGGCGGGCTGATGGGGCTCTCCGAGCTGGAGACCCTGGTGCGCAGCGGGCGGTCCTGCCTGGTCGTGGTGTACGACGACGCGTCGTACGGATTCGAGGACCACATGTACACCCCGCGCGGGGCGGACCCCGCGATGGTGAACTTCGACGACACCGACTTCGCCGGGACGGCCCGCGCGCTGGGCGCCCGCGCCGTCACCGTACGCGTTCCGGCGGATCTGGCCGAGGTGACGGCCTGGCGCGAACGCGGCTGCCCCGGCACCCTGCTGCTGGACTGCAAGATCGTGCATACGGTGGTGGCGCCGTTCCTGGAGGATCTGCTGGCCCCGGCGGACCACCGGGGGTGACGCGGCCGCTGCCGGGGTACGCGACCGGCGGCCCCGGGCAGCGGTACGGGTGCCGGCCCGCGTGCATGCGAAGGGGCCACCCCGACGGTAGGTTGCGGACGGTGCTGACGACTGAGGAGTTCGAGGTCAGGGAGTCCGGCCCGGAGGAACTGGCGGCCTGGTGCCGGGTGTTCGCGGACGGGCAGGCAGAGCTGTCCGGAGTCGCGACGGAGCCCGGTGCGCCGGCCGAACGGCTGCGCGCCGGGCCGGGGGACGGGGTACGGCGGTGGGCCGCCCGGGAGGCCGGGCGGATCTGTGCGGTGGCCGACCTGCGGCCGCAGCGGCACGATCCCGCGGTCGGGTTCCTCCGTCTGACCGTGGCGCCGCGGGCACGGTGCCGGGGCACCGGGGCGGCGTTGCTCGCCCGGATCGCGGCAGAGGCCGGGGACCGGGGGACGGAGCGGATCCAGGCGCTGGTGCCGGCGGGGACGCCCGGCCAGCGGTTCGTTCGCCGGTGGCGCGTGATGCTGCGGTTGGAGCTGCACGAACAGCGTCTCGACCGGGACGTCCTGAGGCGCTGCCACGAGCTGGCGGCGGATCCTCACCCCGGCTACCGGGTGGTGTCCTGGCAGCGTGCGGCGCCCGCGGAATGGGCGCCCTCGTTCGGGCGGGTGATGGGCCATGTGCTGGACGCGCCCGGAGCCGAGCTGCAGATGGCCTCCCGGGCCTGGGACACCGCGGCGGTCCGCGCCTGGGAGGCGGAGATGGCCGGGCGGCGACTGCTCGTCAGCGCGGTGGTCCATCTGCCCTCGTGCGAGGTCGTCGGCGCGACGGTGGCCACGGTGGCCGATACCGGTGCGCGGGCGGCCGACCAGCACGACACCGCCGTACTGCCCGGACACCGGAGCGGTGGGCTGGCCCGCTGGATGAAAGCCCGCCACACGCTGCGGCTGCACGAACTGTTTCCCGAGGCCGGGTCGGTCACGGTCACCGTGAACCGGGAGAACGCCCCGATGCTCGCCGTGAACCGGATGATCGGCTACCGGCTCGTGCGTGAACGGCTGCTGGTGGAGACCCCCACGGCCGGTATTCCCACGGCCGGTATCCCCACCGGCGGCACCGGACCGAACGGGTGACGGACCGGGACACCTGAACGGCTGTCCCGGTCACACCCCTGCCGCTACCGGTGGACGCCCGCGCCGAGCTGCCGGTGGGCACGTCCTGCCGCTACCGGTGGACGTCCGCGCCGCCTCCGGTGGGACGGCGCGGGTCAGCTGCCGGGCAGGTTCCTGCGGACGCCTCTGAGCCCCTCGAACGAGGACAGGTCGGGCACCGTCCAGCCGTCCAGGTCGTACTCCGACATGCACTGGTCGACCATCGCCTTGTAGTCGTCGATCTGCCCCGAGGCGGTCTGCGCGAACAGCAGCTCGGTGCGGGTGTTCTCGTGGTTGCCGGCGTAGTTGCGCTCGTAGAGCTCGTGGCGTCCGCCGAACTCCGTTCCCACCGCGTCCCACAGGAGTTTCAGCACCTTGACCCGGTCCACGGCCTCGATGCCGTTCGAGCCCCGTACGTATTTGTCGAGGTAGGGGCGGATCTCGGGGTTCTTGAAGTCGTCCGCGCTGGAGTTGAGGTAGATCAGGCCGCTCGCGACGTCCTGCTCGATGATCTCCTTGACGCGCGGGTAGCCGATCTGCATGAACCAGCGGTAGGCCATGCCGTACTGCGGGTTGGGCAGTACCGCCCCGTTGTGCCACTTCACCGGGTTGCGCGCCGCCGCGTCCGAGAGGCCCCAGAAGAGGTTGCGCCAGGCCAGGACCTCACCGAGGCGGGTCTGCACACCCCGGAAGTCCTGGGTGCCGGTGACCTCCAGGGCCTTGGCGAGCGCTCCCGCGATGAACTCCAGCTTGACGGCCAGCCGGGTGCAGCCGTGGAAGGTGAAGCGCTCCATGAAGCCGGACTGCGAGGAGAACATCTGGATCTTGGCCATGTCCCCGTAGATGAACACGTTCTCCCAGGGGATGAGGACCTTGTCCATCACCAGGATCGTGTCGTTCTCGTCGAGCCGCGAGGACAGCGGGTAGTCGAACGGGGTGCCCATCACGGCCGCGGTGGCGCTGTAGGAGGGGCGGCAGATCAGCTTCACCCCGGGGGCGCCGGTGGGCACCGTGGCCACCAGCGCGAACTCCTTCTTCTTGATGGGCAGTCCGTAGTGCGCGATGAAGTTGTGGTGGGTCAGCGCCGAGCCGGTGGCGACCACCTTCGCACCGCTGACCACGAGCCCCGCGTCGGTCTCCTTCTCCACGTGCACGAAGACATCGGCCACCTCGTCCGGCGGCAGACTGCGGTCCACCGGCGGATGGACGATCGCGTGGTTCCAGTACAGGACCTTCTCCTGGGCCTCGCGGTACCAGCGCCGTGCGTTGTCGGCGAAGGGCCCGTAGAACTCGGAGTTGGCCCCGAGCGTGCCGAGGAAGGCCGCCTTGTAGTCGGGGCTGCGGCCCATCCAGCCGTAGCTCATCCGGGACCACGCGGCGATCGCCTGCTGGTCGGCGACGAGGTCCTCGGCGCTGTGCGGTGTGGTGTAGAAGCGGTGGGTCAGTCCGCCGCTCCCCGTGTCCGTCCGGGTGGTCAGGACGTCCTGGGTGGCCGGGTCGTGCAGGGCGTCGTAGAGACGTGCCGTCATCCGCACCGGGTTGTGGAACGCCGGGTGGGCGGTGATGTCCTTGACGCGCTCCCCGTACAGGAACACCTGCCGGTCGTCGCGCAGGCTCTCGATGTACTCGTCGCCGGTGAGCGGCCGGCTCACCGAGGACCCGGGACGGCTCTCGGCGCCGGAGCGGTGCTGATCGGTCATGAGCCCTCTTCCCTCGAATCCCCTCACCGCCCGACACCGGGGCGCGGC
The DNA here is from genome assembly GCF_026341775.1 of Streptomyces sp. NBC_00654. Classification (NCBI taxonomy): domain Bacteria; kingdom Bacillati; phylum Actinomycetota; class Actinomycetes; order Kitasatosporales; family Streptomycetaceae; genus Streptomyces; species Streptomyces sp. NBC_00654. Next base: position 154,990 of record NZ_JAPEOB010000004.1, read on the forward strand.
GGCGGGCGTGCCGGGCTGCCATCGTGGCAGCCGGCGGAGGCCGGGGCTTCTCCCTGCGTGCGGGACCACCGCACGGGGCGGCGCGGTCCTCGTGCGCCGTGCCGCCGGTGCCAGGTGCGCAATTCAAAAGGTGCCTCTCGTCCCCTGCCGGTGTGACGGTCTCTCCAGCACTGCCCCTCTCCACGATCGTCACGTCCAGGAGGAAACCGATGCTGACCGCCGACATCCCCACGCGGGCGCAACTCGTCCAGCGCGCAGTCGAGCTGGCACCGCTTCTGAAGAAGAACGCCGCGCAGGCGGAGCAGGACGGAAGGCTCCAGGACGAGACCGTCGAGGCACTGGCGGACGCCGGACTCTTCCGGCTGCGGGTGCCCAAGCGCTACGGAGGCTACGAGTCCGACACCCGTACGCTGGTCGACGTCGCGGCGGCTCTCGGCCGAGCCGACGGCGCCGCGGCCTGGACCACGGCCGTCTACTGGATTCCGACCTGGATGACGTGCCTGTTCCCCGACAGCGTCCAGGACGAGGTCTTCTCGACCCCGGACGTCCGGATCTGCGGCACCCTCAGCCCGTCCGCGCTGGCCACGCCGGCGCCCGGCGGTATCACCGTCAACGGCAAGTGGGGCTTCGTCAGCGGTGCCCGGCACAGCCACTGGCAGGAGATCATCGCCGTCCTGCAGGGTCCCGACGGACCGCCGCAGCCGGTGATGGCGCTGGTGCCGATCGACGAGCTGACGATCATCGACGACTGGGACACCTCCGGTCTGCGCGCCACCGGCAGCGTCAGCACCGTCGCCCAGGACCTCTTCGTCCCGCAGGAGCGCGTCCTGCCGCTCGGCGCCATCCTCCAGGGGAGTTACGCCTCCGAGCTCAACGCCGACACGCCGGTCTACCGCGTCCCGCTGCTGCCCGTCGCCTCGGCTTCCTCGGTGGGCACCGCACTGGGACTGGCCCATGCCGCCCGGGACACCTTCTTCGAGCGGCTGCCGGGACGCACCATCACCTATACCTCGTACCAGCAGCAGGCCGAGGCGCCGCTCACCCACTTCCAGGCCGCCGAGGCGACGCTCAAGTCCGACCAGGCCGAGTTCCACGCCCACCGGCTGGCCGCGCTCGTGGACGGCAAGGGCGAGTCCGGCGACACCTGGACGCTGGAGGAGCGTGCCCGTGCCCGTGCCGACCTGGGTGCGGTGTGCCGGCTGGCCAAGGAGGCCGTCGACCTGTTCGCCTCCGCCAGCGGCGGCTCCTCGATCTACCGCGACATTCCCATCCAGCGCGTCGTCCGCGACATCCAGGCGATCAACCTGCACGCCCTGATGAACCCGAACACGAACAACGAGCTCTACGGCCGCATCCTGTGCGGCCAGGAGCCGAACACGCTCTACATCTGACGCCTCACGCACCCGACAGAGGCAGCACGCACCGCAACAGTCCCAGCCCGCACAGCACCGCACCAGACGAGACCGCATTCGACGCGACCGAGGAGCCCACGGACATGACTGCTCAGACCACCGACGCGCCCATCATCGAGATCTCCGACGAGGACAAGGCCGCCGTCGCGGCTGTGCCCGGCCGCATCGTCGCCGCCTGGGCCGCGCACGACGCCCAGGCGTTCGCCGATGTCTTCACCCCCGACGGCACGATGATCCTGCCCGGCGTCTTCCAGCAGGGCCAGGAGGCCATCGCCGGCTTCATGGCCGAGGCGTTCACCGGCCCCCTCAAGGGCACCCGGGTCACCGGCACCCCGGTCGACATCCGCTTCGCCGACGCGGAGTCCGGCATCCTCATCACCCGCGGCGGCATCCTCGCCCCGGGGCAGAGCGAGCCGAGCCCCGAGCGTGCCGTCCACGGCTCCTGGGTCGTGGTCAAGCGCGGCGGCGGCTGGCACCTCGCCGCGTACCAGAACACCCCCCTTCACGCCGCCTGACGTCCCGTCCGCTCCGTACTTGCCACAAGGAGGTGACCGCGATGGCCGTAACGAACGCAGGCCGCGCGGTGGTTCTCGGCGGCAGCATGGCCGGCCTGCTGGCCGCCAGGGTGCTCGCCGACACGTACCGCGATGTCGTGGTCGTCGACCGCGACGACATGTCCCCCGGCGCCGAGGCGCGCCGGGGGGTGCCCCAGGGCCGCCATGTGCACGGTCTGCTCGCCCGCGGGCAGCAGATTCTCGACGAGCTGTTCCCCGGCTTCACCGAGGAGGCCGTGGCGGCGGGCATCCCCACGGGTGACCTCGGGGAGCTGCGCTGGTACTTCAACGGCCGCCGGCTCAGCCCCGCCACCACGGGGCTGGTGTGCGTCTCCGCCACCCGTCCACTGCTGGAGGGCCGGGTACGGGAGCGGGTCGCGGCGCTGGAGAACGTGACGTTCCGCGACCGGCACGACATCGTCGGCCTCGTCACGGACGGCGCGCACTCCACCGTCACCGGGGTCCGTGTCCAGGGCCAGCGGCCCGGGGACGCGGAGCAGGTCCTCGATGCCGGGCTCGTCGTGGACACCAGCGGCCGGGGCTCGCGCACACCGACGTGGCTGGAGGAGTTCGGGTACGAGCGTCCCGAAGAGGAACGCATCAAGATCGACCTCAGTTACACCACGCGCCGCTTCCGGCTGCCGGACCTCTCCGTGCTGAACGGCGACCTGTCCATCAACCCCGTGTCCTCGCCCAGCCACCGGCGCGGGGCGTTCCTCTCCCGCATCGAGGACGGGCTCGTCACCGTCTCGCTGACCGGTGTGCTGGGCGACAGCGCACCGGCCGACCTGGAGGGATTCCTGGCCTGGTCCAAGACCCTTCCGGTCTCCGACATCTACGACGTCCTCCAGGACGCCGAACCCGTCGGGGACGGCGCGACCTTCCGCTATCCGGCGAGCGTGCGCCGCCACTACGAGCGGCTGCGGACGTTCCCCGCCGGGCTGCTGGTGATGGGCGACGCGGCGTGCAGCTTCAACCCGGTCTACGGGCAGGGCATGACGGTCGCCGCGATGGAGGCCAAGGTCCTCGCCGGCCACCTGAGCCGCGGTCCGGTCCCGCAGCCCCTGGAGTTCCATCGTGACGTCTCCGGTGTCATCGACGTCCCCTGGGACTTCTCCGCGGGCGGCGACCTCGGATACCCCGAGGTCGAGGGCGTACGGAACGCCAAGGTGCGTACGGGCGGCGCGTACATGGCGCGGCTCCAGGCGGCGGCGGTCCACGACGGCCGCATCACCGGCACCTTCATGCGGGTGGCGGGCCTCGTCGAATCGCCGCAGGCCCTGATGAGCCCGCGCATGATGTACCGCGTGCTCAAGGGCTCACGGCGCGGCAAGCAGACCGCGGCGGCCTGACCGGTCCGCCCAACGCACCAGGCCAGCACGACGCCCGCCCACGACGCCCGCCCACGACGCCCGGCCGGATCCCCGGCCGGGCGTCGTGCTGTCCTTGTCCTGTCCTCGTCCTGTGTACGGGCGGCGGGCCGCTGTGGTCCGGGCGTGCCTGCGGGAACGCCCGAAGGGCTGCCCCGGTCCGGCCGGGGCAGCCCTTCGGCGTGCGTGCGGTCGCGGAGGTGGCGTCAGGCGGCGGCCGCCGGGACCGGGGCGGTCAGGCGGACCGGGAGGCTGCGGTGACCGTTCATGATGAACGTCGGCAGCGGCTGGAGTTCACCGGACTCCACGGCCAGCGACAGGTCCGGGAACCGCTCGAACAGCTGGGACAGCCCCGTCGTGGCGACCAGCCGGGCGATTCCGGCCCCCAGGCAGTAGTGCGGGCCCACCCCGAAGGAGAGGTGCGCCTTGTCGGGCCGGGTCAGGTCGAAGGTGCCGGGGCTGTCCGGGTGGAGCCCGGGATCGCGGCCCACGGCGCTGTAGTTGACCAGGATCGGGTCGCCCCGGGGGATGGTGACCCCGTCGAGCTCGATGTCCTCGGCCGCGTAGCGCAGCGGCAGGTGCGCCAGCGGTGACTCGACGCGCAGCGTCTCGTCGATGACGTCGTCCCAGGTGGCCCGGCCGGAGCGGATGAGCTCCAGTTGCGCGGGATCGCTGAGCAGGGCGGTGATGGCGTTGTCGAAGAAGTTGATCGTGGTCTCCGAACCGGCACCGAGGATGGCGAAGATGGTGTCGGCGAGTTCCTCCTCCGACAGCGCCGTACCGTCCTCGTCCCGCGCGGCGACCAGGTCGCTGGTGATGTCCTCGCCGGGCTCGCGCCGCTTGTCGGCGATCAGGTCGGCCATCGCCCCGCGCCAGCCGGCCAGCACGGCCTGCGCCTGCTCGGGGGTGACCGTCGTGTCGACCATCGCGTCGATGACCTTGGCGGTCTTCGCGCGGGCCTCCTCCTCCATGCCGATCAGGTCGGCGACGAGCCGGGCCGGCAGCGGGTAGGCGAACCGCTCCCGCAGGTCCACCACCTCGTCGGGCCCGGCCGTCTCCAGGGCGTCCAGGAGCTGCTTGGTCAGCTCCTCGACGCGCGGCCGGAAGGCCTCGGTGCGGCGCGGGGTGAACGCCTTGCCGACCAGCTTGCGCAGCCGTACGTGGTTCTTGCCGTAGGCGGTGACCATGTTGTCCATGGCCACCCAGCTGATCAGCTCCCAGTCCGGCGGTATCTCGCCGTTGACGAAGGCCGGCCAGTGGGACCGCGCGCTCTTGGTGACCCGCGGGTCGGTGAGCGCCTTCCTGATGACGTCATGGCTGTTGAGCGACCAGGCGACCACTCCGCCGGGCAGTTCCACCTGGGTGGCCGGGCCCTGCTCGCGCAGGGTGGCGGCCTCGCCGTGGATGTCCCGGCCGGTGGTGTCGAGGGCGAACGGGCAGCGTTGCTCCATGGGAGTATCCGGTTTCTCTTCTGGCCTGGGACGGCGGGGCGGGCGGCGGTACGGGGCGGTGCGGGAGCAGGCGGCGGTGCCGTGCGGGAAGCGGCGGGCCCGGTCGGCCGCTTCCCGCACCGCACCGGGAAGCGGCGGGCCCGGTCAGCCGCGCGGGCCGAAGTGGGCCTGCGACAGCTCGCGGTTGGCGTGGGTGGCGAGGAAGATGCCGTTGCCGGCGTGGCTGTGCAGCATCGACAGGTCGCGCCACACCCGCTCGATCCGCTCGCCGTGCCGGACCGAGCTGGACCCGGCCGTGGGGAAGAGCTGGCTCTCCACCGCCCGCCAGCACAGCCGTACGGCTTCGCGGCTGACCGTGGCCAGCCGCAGCTCCTCCTCCCGGGTGAAGGCCGCCGCCTCGCGGTGGCACAGTGCCTGCCACTGACCGACCGCGTGCAGCACGGCCGCTTCGGCGGTCGCGATGAGCCCGGTGGCCTCGCCGTAGCGGAACTGGTAGTCGGGGTCCTCGGTGCGCGGCACGATCGGGAAGAAGGAGGTGGTGCGCTCGCGCATCAGCTCCTCGTACGCGTCCAGTGCGCCCTTGGCCATGCCGACGGCGAGCACGCCGAGTTCGAGCAGCATGAAGCTGAGCGGGCCGCCGCCGTACTCACCGCCGTGCAGGACCCGGCCGGGCAGCTCGTCGGTGACGGGCAGCCGGCTGAGGTGCCCGACGAGGGTGTGGTGGGCCGGGACGCGGGCGTTCTCGACGCGCAGGCTGTGGGAGCCGCTGCCGCGCAGACCCAGCTGGTCGCCCCAGTCGTCGAGCCGTTCGAACTGGTCACGGGTGACGACGAACATCAGCGGCGCGGGCGGCTGCCCCTCCCCCTGCGGAATCAGGGTGTGGCCGATGAAGTGGGTGGCGTACGGCGCGCCCGAGCAGTAGTTCCAGGTGCCGTTCAGCACCCAGCCGCCCTCGCCGTCCGGCTCGGCCGACCCGGTGGGGGCGACGGTCGCCGGGCAGATGAACTCGCCGCCGGCGAACAGCTCCTCCTGCGTCCGCTCGTCGAAGACCGCACCCGCCACCAGCGCGTGGGCGGCCCCGAACAGATACATCCAGCCCGTCGAGGGGCAGCCGCGGGCCAGCGCCGTCGCGACCCTGACGAAGGTCTCGGGGCCGAACCCGTAACCCCCGTAGCGCCGGGGGACGAGGATGCGGTAGAAGCCGGCCTGCGAGAAGGCCTCGTGGGTGTCCTCGGCGTAGTGGCCGCGCTCCTCGGTCTCCGCCTGCCGCCCGACGAGCGTCGCGGCCAGGGCCTCGGCACGGGCGACCAGTTCGTCCGGGGTGAGGCCGGGTTCCGGAGGGGACACGGGGCCGGCCGCGAAGGTGCCGGGCAGAGTCGTCGTCATGGATCTGGTCCCTTTACGTCTCGGTGGGCGCGGGCGGTGCGGGCTCAGCCGGCGTCGACAGCGGTGTCCGGAGCCGTTGCCAGCGTGTGCAGCAGGGCTCGGAAGCGCTCCACGAGCGCCACGGCGGTGGCCTCGTCGAACCGGTTGTTGTCGAACTTGAGGCTGCCGGCCAGATCACCGTCCGGCAGGACGTCCATGGCCCACAGCCCGCCGTCCGGGATGGCGGAGCTGACGTTCTGGGACAGGACCCGGCGGCGGATCTCGGCGAACCGGGGGCCGTCCGTCCCGCCGTTCTCCCCGGCGAACGGGGACTGGAGCACCTCGAAGGCGACGACGGCCAGGAAGCCGTCGGCGAAGGGGGCGAGCAGCGAGGGGCTGTCCTGCGCGATGTGCGCGAACGGGATCTCGTGCTGGTACGCCCCCAGGCAGGCGGCGCGCGCCTGCTCCAGCACCGCGCCGAAGGTGGCGGAGCCGGTGGTGTCGATGCGGATGGGTACGAAGTTGAAGAACGGGCCCACCGAGTCCGCGAACCGCTCCTCGTACCGTCCGGAGGAGAAGGTCGGGAAGACGACGTCGGTGGTGCCGGTCAGGCCGCGCAGCAGCAGGCTGTAGGCCGCGGCGAGGACCATGAACGGGGTGCTGCGGGTGGCCTTCGCGTACCCGGTGACGGCCTTGGACAGCTCGGTGTCGAAGACGAAGCGGTGCACACCGTAGGCGGCGGGCACGTCCTCGCGCGGGCGGTCGGTGGTGATGCCGGTGATCTCGGCCCCCGCCAGCCGCTCGCTCCAGTACGCCCGCTCGCGCTCCGTGCGCGGCCCGTCGGCGCTGTCCTGCTGCCACTGGGCGAACTCCTGGTACTGGTGCACCGGGCCGGTCTCCTGCGGTGCCCGGCCCGCGGCCCGGTCCGTGTAGGCGGTGGCCAGGTCGCGCATCAGCAGCTGTACGGACCAGGCGTCGGTGGCGGTGTGGTGGGTGACCAGGACCAGCACCCCGTCGGTGGCGTCGAAGCGGCCGAACTCGGCCCGCAGGTGCGGCAGCACGGAGACGCTGAAGGGAGCGGCGTCCAGCTCGTTGAGGAAGGCCTCGGCGCGCTCGTCGCGCGGGCGGCCGTCGTCCGGCAGGTCCACCACCCGCAGCTCGGCGGGCGTGGCGGGGTGGACGACCTGGTGACTGCCCGACTCGTCGCCGTGGATCGAGGTGCGCAGCACCTCGTGGCGCTCCACGATGTCGTTCAGGGCCTGGCCCAGCACCTCGGTGTCGAGCGTCCCGGTCACCCGCCAGCCGCACACGAGGGTGTGCCGGTGTCCGAACGCGCCATCGGTCTCGCCCTTGTCGAAGCCGCGCAGGAACTCCTGGTTGAACGACAGCGGGATACGGCGGCCGGGCTCGGCGGTCTCCGGGGACACGTCGGTGATGGTCACGTGGACCAGTCCTTTCTCCTGCGATGACCGGTCCGGGATGCCGACCGGGATGGACCGTGCGGTGGTGGGGAGGCGCGAAGGGGCTCGACGGGCGGCGGACGGGCGGGAGCGCCCGGTCACCCCGCGATCGCGGCCGTGGACAGCTCGGTGAGGTGGCTGTCGAGCTCGGCCACCGTGGGGTTGTTGAAGACATCGCCGACCGTCAGCTCGGCGCCGAACTCGGCCTTGATGCGCGCGATCAGCCGCATCGCCTGGAGCGACTGCCCGCCCAGGTCGAAGAAGCTGTCGTCCGGGCCGATCTCCGGCACTCCGAGCACCTGGGCGACCAGCGTGCACAGCAGGCGCTGGCGTTCGCCGGACGGGGCGGAGGCGGTGGCGGTGGCCGCGGGCGCGGGCGCCGCGGGCTCGGGCAGCGCCGCCCGGTCCAGCTTGCCGTTGGGCGTCAGCGGCAGGGCCGCGAGCTCCGTGAAGGTGTCGGGCACCGCGTACTCCGGCAGCAGGCCGCCCAGCGCGGTGCGCAGGTCCCCGGGGCCGGTGCCGCGCGGAACGACGTACGCGGCGAGCCGCTTGTCGCCGGGCTGCGGCTCACGGACCACGACCGCCGCGTGCGCCACACCGGGCAACTGCCCGAGCACGTGCTCGACCTCGCCCGGCTCCACCCGGTAGCCACGGATCTTGACCTGGTCACCGGAGCGTCCGGCGAACTCCAGCAGCCCGCCGGGGCCGCGGCGCATCAGGTCGCCGGTGCGGTACATCCGTGCGCCGTCCGGGCCGGTGACGAAGTGTTCGTCGGTCAGGGACGGGCTGCGGAAGTACCCGGCCGCCAGCCGCTCGCCCGCGATGTGCAGTTCGCCGACCTCGCCGTCCGGCACCTCCGCGAGCCGGTCGTCCAGCAGCCGGGCGTCCACGGTGTCCAGCGGGCGGCCCACCGGCACGCCCTCGCGGCAGTCGTCCACGGAGGTCATCGCCGCGTGCGCGACGAACGAGGACACCTCCGTGGCGCCGTACATGGCCCGGACGACCAGCCCGGGGCAGGCTTCGAGGACCCGGCGTACCGCCGTCGGCGCGATCACGTCGCCGCCGGTGAGGACCTCGGACAGGGTCGCGAAGCTCTCCGGCGCCTCCTCGGCGAACACCCGGAACAGGCCGGCGGTCAGGTGCACCGCGCCGATCCGCTCGGCCACGAACAGCCGGCGCAGCGTGTCCAGGTTCAGTTCGCCGGTCGGTGCCAGCACCAGATGGCCGCCGCGCAGCAGGGGCACCCACAGTTCGTAGGTCGACACCCCGAAGGCGTACGGGGCCACGGACAGGATCCGCCGGTGGCCCTCGCCGTCCCAGCAGGAGTCGGCGGCCAGGCCGAGCACCCCGCGGTGCGTCACGGCGACGCCCTTGGGCTCGCCGGTCGATCCGGAGGTGTGGATGACATAGACGACATGGTCGGGGTGCGAGGCGACGCCGGGGTCGTGGTCGGGCATCGCGGCCAGGGCCTCGTCGGTGGCCGGTTCCAGCAGACGGCCGCCGAGCACACCGGCCCGGCCGCGCATCACGGCGTCGGTCAGGATCAGCGGGCCCCCGGCGTGGTCCACGATCTTCCGCATCAGCTCCACCGGGTGGGCACTGTGCAGGGGCAGGTAGCAGGCGCCCGCCTTGACCACGGCGAGCAGGGAGACGACCAGGTCCGCGGAGCGCTCCATCAGGACCGCGACCGGCTCCTCGGGGCGCACCCCGAGGGCGAGCAGCCGGTGGGCGAGCCGGTTCGCGCGGCGGTCGAGCTCCCGGTAGGTGAGGGACCCGTCCGGTCCGGACAGGGCCACGGCGTCGGGCGTCCGTGCCGCCTGTGCGGCGAAGCGCCGCTGCACCGAGGCGGTGTCCTCGGAATTGCTGAAGGCCATCGTCCGTCCAATCCGCTCAGCCGTATCCGCGTCCGCGGGCGATGTGGCCCGGCACGGCGCACTCTCGGGTATGGCGCCACGCTCACAGAACGCGCCGTGGGGCCGCATCTCCTGGATTGCCGTGCAGACCTGACGGAACGTCACCCATGCCCGGACCTGCCGGGAACCAGGATCCGGCCGCCCGCACGCGGTCCTCGCGCCGCGCCCGGTTCCCGCCCGCGATCACGGAGAGCACGCTCGAAGATGCGCACCGGGTCCGTCGCCGGGCAGCCTGATCGCGGCACCTCCGTGTGCACCCGCGTAAAAGCCGCTCATCCAGGAGAACCATGAAGACCGTCCAGCTCGCCGACGGTGACGCCATCGCCCATGTCCACTCCGTGGAGGAAGGGGTGCCGGTCCTGGCCGGCGGACCGTTCGGCGCGTGCGCGGGGCACGGAGCGTACGGAGCCGGAGCCCGCCGTGCGCTTCGCCGTCCACGGCCACGGCAGTCGCGGCGACAGCGCTGACTCCGTGCCGCCGGCCTTCACCGGACCCCACCGCACCCCGGCTCAGCACGGCCGCAGCCCGGACCCGCCCGCTCGAACGGCCTGGGCGCGTCCGGCGCCCAGGACGTCCCCACCGAAAAGGAGTACCCCATGCGAGCTTGGCTCAAGGCAGGCATCGCCGTGCCCGCCGGTCGACGCAGCAAATGGATCGTTCTCGCCGGCTGGCTGATCGCCGTCATGGCGTTCAGCACCCTGGCAGGGAAGGTGGGTGAGGTCCAGGACACGAGCGCGAACGCGTTCCTTCCGCGCGGTGCCGAGTCCACACAGGTCAACACCGAGCTGGAGAAGTTCCGTACGGACGAGCTCATGGCGGCCGTCGCGGTCTACAGCGGCGACGAGGTCCTGGGCAGTGACGTCCGCGCGGCCGTGGAGGCCGACCGCACCGCCTTCGCGAAGATCGCGGCGAAGGGGCAGCAGATCCCCGAGGCGGTCCCCTCGAAGGACGGCAAGGCCCTGATGGTGGTCGTACCGCTGTCCTCCACGGACCAGGCGGTCATGGCGGACAAGGTCGAGGAGCTGCGTACCGTCGCCGCCGCGCAGGCACCGCCCGGTGTCACGACCGAGGTCGGCGGCATCGCCGCCGTGACGACCGACGCCGTGAAGATCTTCGAGACGCTCGACAGCACGCTGATGGCGGCCACCGCACTGGTCGTCATCATCCTGCTCCTTCTCACCTACCGCAGCCCCTTCCTGTGGCTGTTCCCGATCTTCGCGGTGGGCTTCTCCTCCGTGCTGACCCAGGCGGGGACGTACCTGTTCGCCGAGTACGCGGGTCTTCAGGTCGACCCGCAGAGTTCGGGCGTCCTGATGGTGCTCGTCTTCGCGGTCGGCACCGACTACGCCCTGCTGCTCATCTCCCGCTACCGCGAGGAGCTGTACCGCAACGAGGACCGGCACGCCGCGATGCGGATCGCCCTGAGCCGCTCGGGCCCCACGCTCCTCGCCTCCGCCGCGACCGTCGCGGTCGGCCTGGCCTGCCTGGGGCTGGCCGACATGAACTCCTCGCGCTCCATGGGCCTGGTCGGCATGATCGGCGTCGTCTTCGGCTTCCTGGCGATGGTCACCATCCTGCCCGCCCTCCTCGTCATCGCCGGCCGCTGGCTGTTCTGGCCCCTCATTCCCCGCTACGGCACGACCCCGCGCGCCGCCCTTTCGGTGTGGGACCGCGTCGGCAACGTGGTCGCCGCCCGTCCGCGCCGGTCCTGGCTGCTGTCGCTGGCCGTCACCGGCGTCCTGGCCCTGAGCGCCTTCGGCGTCAACATGGGCCTGGGACAGTCCGAACTGCTCGAAGGCAAGCCCGACTCGGCGGCCGCCCAGGAGACGCTCGCGAAGCACTACCCCTCCGGTGCCGCCGACCCGGCCGTCGTCATCGTGAAGACATCGCAGACCGATGCCGTGACCAAGGCGGTCCAGGGGACCGACGGCGTCGTCGACGTCACCGTCGCGGGCCGCACACCGGACGGCGAACTGACCCAGCTGGCCGTGGTGCTCGAAGGCGCCCCCGCGGGCGAGGCCGCACAGGGAACCGTCGAGAAGCTGCGCGAGCGCACGGACGCGCTGGTCGGCGGCCAGGCGGCGCAGACCCTCGACAAGGTGAACGCCACCGAGCGCGATCTGTGGGTCGTCGTTCCCGCCGTGCTGCTCGTCATCCTGCTGGTGCTGACCCTGCTGCTGCGTTCGCTGGTCGCCCCGCTGGTCCTGCTGGCCACCGTGGTCGCCTCGTACTTCGCCGCCTTCGGATCCGCGAGCCTCCTGTTCGAGCACGTCCTGGACTACCCCGGCATGGACTGGTCGGTCCCCCTGCTGGGCTTCGTCTTCCTGGTGGCGCTCGGCGTCGACTACAACATCTTCCTCATGCACCGTGTGAAGCAGGAGTCGGCGCTGCACGGCCACGCCCAGGGGGTCATCGCGGGCCTGCGCAGCACCGGCGGTGTGATCACCTCGGCGGGACTGGTGCTGGCCGCGACGTTCGCGGTCTTCGCCGTACTGCCGCTCGTGGCCATGGCCCAGATGGGCGTGATCGTCGGTATCGGCGTCCTCATCGACACCTTCCTCGTCCGGACCATCCTGGTTCCCGCGCTCGCGCTCGATCTCGGCGCCCGCCGCTTCTGGTGGCCCGCGAAGCCGGCCGACCGGGAAACCGCCGCCCCCGGCACGTCCCTCGACGGCAAGGAGCCCGAGCTGGAGCGCGTCTGAGCCGGAGCGCGTCCGAGCGACGCCCGACGGTCCCACCACTGCTCCGCCCGTGCCGCCGAGGCCCTCCCAGGGAGGATCTCGGCGGCACGGGCGCGTTTGCCCCCGGTGCCCTCGCCCGGAACGGACCACGTCTACCCAGCATTTCAAGAGATGCCTCCTCACACCCGCAGACGCGACGATTTCGCGGAGTCGCCGAAGTGGCAGCGACCCGAAGCACGGCGGACCCGGTGCCCGCAGCCGAATCCAGCGAAGGAGACATCCCGTGACCACACCACTCAAGATCCTCGCGATCAACGGATCGGAACGGGACGGCAACACCAGCGATGTCCTCCGCCATGCCGCGGCAGTCGCCGCGGCGCGGGGGGTCGAGTGGGAGACCATTGACCTGCGCGACATCCGGATGTCGCGCTGCGGACCCTGCGGCGACTGCAACGACCGACCGGTCCCGTGCGCGCTGGAGGACGGGGTGCCCGGGGTGATCAGGAAGATGGTCGCGGCGGACGGGATCGTCTTCGCCGCTCCCGTGCACGGCTTCGGGACGGCCAGCCTGATGCAGACCTTCATCGAACGGGCCGGGGTCGGCTATCTGCGGTTCGACCGGCCGCTGAGCAACAAGGTCGCGGGTGTCATCTCCCTCGCCCGCCGCTACAGCGCCGGCGAGGTCTGGGCCCAGCTGACGGTGAACGCGCTGCTCAACCGCATGATCGTGGTCGGCAGCGGGTTCCCCGCCACGGTCCACGCACTGCATCGGGGAGACGCGCTCAAGGACGACGAGGGCCTGACCAACGTCCGGCGCCTGATCGACCGGATGACCGACATGATGGAACTGCTCGACGAGCACCGCGGCCTGACCGGACGTGACAACCTGCTCGCCGCGCGCGAGGTCAACGAGCGCATCGGACTCGCCCTGAACGAGACGGGCCCGCCCGCCGCCGGGAAGGCCGCACCGGACGTGGCGGCTCCCGCGGCGGAGCAGCAGCCCACCGGCGAACTGTGGGCACGGCTGTGAGCGCGCCGGCCATGCCCTGTGCCCCGGCCGGCGCGGACCTCCAGGACTTCCTCACCGGCTACCGCCGTGTCAGCCGGGCCTTCCACGACCGCACCCTGTCGCCCGGGGAACTGGACGACTGGCGCGCCCGGCGGCTGACCTCGGTGCTCCGGCACGTCACCGGCCGCTCCCCGTTCTACCGGCGCCACCTGGCCGGCGTCGACATCGAGGCCGTCACCCCCGCCACCCTGCACACGCTTCCCTTCACCACCAAGGACGACCTGCGCCGCGAGATGTACGACGTGCTCAGCGGCCCCCTCTCCGGGGCGAGCATCTACTACGAGACCAACGGCACCACCGGGGCCGCCACCCCGTGCCCCCGGGGCGCCGTGGACATCGCCACCTCCAACGTCTCCGTCGAGGAGTCCTGGCGCCGCCTGTTCCGTACGCACTTCGGTGACCGCATGCCGGTGGTCGGGCTCATGGGGCCCTCGGAGCTGTACGCGTTCGGTGATGTGTTCACCGATGTCGCCGCCTCGATCGGCGCCTGTCACGTCAAGATCTGGCCGGAGTCCCCCCGGGTCGGCTTCCGCAAGGCCCTGCGGCTCATCGAGGAGCTGGGGGTCGAGGTCGTCGTCTGCGCCCCCGCCCTGTGTCTCAGCCTGGCCAAGGCGGCCCTGCACTACGGGTACGACCTGGCGGAACTCCCCGTCAAGCTGTTCCTGGTCCTCGGTGAGATCTGCACCCCCGAGTTCGCCGCCAACGTCTCCTCCGTGTGGCCGCACGCCGTCGTCCGCCCCGCCCTGTACGGCTCCCAGGAAGCCCTGTGCATCGCCACCGGTGCCGACAGCGGCGCCCTCCACCTGGCCACCCCCAACTACCTGGCGGAGCTGGTCGATCCCGACACCGGGGCCCCGCGCGGCGAACACGGCGAGGGCGAGCTGGTCCTGACCATGCTCGTCGACGGCATCAAGCCGCTGGTCCGCTACCGGACCGGGGACCTCGTCCGGATCTCCCCGGCGCCGCCCGGAGCGGCACTGCCCGGCCCGGTCGTCGAGGTCGTCGGGCGCGCCGCCGACCGCATCCCGCTGGGCGAGGCCCTGCTGCGCCCCGCGGAACTGGAGGCGGCCGTACTGGGCGGCGTACGGGGCTGCCTGGGATACCAGGTCGTCGTCGACGGCGGCCCCGACGGCGACCGGATCACCGTACGGATGGACCTGCTGCCCGGTGCGGCGGACCCGGCGGCCGGCATCGCGGCCCGGCTGCGCGAACGCACGGGCGCCCAGGTCGACATCGCCGTCGACGCGGACATGGACCCGGTCACCCACACCGGCTCCTTCGTCAGCTGGAAGGCCGCCCGGGTCCTCGACCACAGGTCGGGCCTCGACCGGGCGGTGCGTGCCGCCCGGAAGGTCGCGCACCGCTACGCGATCACGACATGAACGGGAGGAGCACGCGATGACCCCGCAAGCACCGGCGGTGAGCACCGTCGGCGTGGCCACCCGGACGCGCCGCCTGCCTCCTGTCGACCTGCTGAACGCGTACCGCAATCTCTGCGCGCGGTTCGGCCCCGACGAGGCGTACCTCCTCGAATCCGCGGCCGGCCCGCTGCGCGACCGCAAATACCAGTTCACCGGGTTCGGCGCCCTGCTGTCCCTCTCGGTCACGGGGAACGCCGTACGGGTCGAGGGCAGGCCCGCGCTGTGCCGGCTGCTGCTGGAGCGGGCCGGGCCGCTGCTCACCGAGGCACCCGGCCAGGGGCTGAGACTGCGTGGCACGGACGATCTGTGGGCGCTGCTGCGCGCCGCCCGGGGCATGTTCGACGCCCGGGGATCGGCGGATCGCTTCCGCTTCGGGTTCCTCGCCTACTTCGGCTACGACACCGCCCGCTACGTCGAGGAACTCCCGTACCTCATCGAGCGGAACTCCGCCATGCCGGACATCCATCTGGTCCTCCACCAGGGCTGTGTCATGACGGACCTCACCGACGGCGGCACCGAGTTGCTCCTGCACGAGTCCGAGCACTGGCCGCCCCTGGACGAGGAGGAGATCGCGGCGCTGCTGGTCCGTGAACCCGACGCCGGTTCCCCGTACTTCGACGACGCGGACCCGCCCCCCGCGACGGTCACCGACGACAGCGACCCCGAACGGTTCCGGGCCGATGTGGAGCGGTGCCTGGAGCACATCGCGGTCGGTGACATCTACCAGGTGCAGATCGGCCACGAGCTGACGATGCGCTCCGAGGCGGCCCCCCTCGACGTCTACCGCAGGCTGCGGCAGCGCAACGCCTCCCCGTACATGTATATGGCGAACGTCGGGGGCCACTGCACCATCGGCGCCAGCCCCGAACTGTTCGTCCGCATCGAGGGCGGCAAGGTCGTGATGCGGCCCATCGCCGGGACCCTGCCGCGCACCGGTACGGACGACGAGGCCGCCGCACGGACGCTGGCCCACGACCCCAAGGAGATCGCCGAGCACACCATGCTCGTCGACCTCTGCCGCAACGACATCGGCCGGATCTGCCGGGCCGACACCCTCGATGTGCCCGACCAGCTGGTCGTCGAGCGCTACTCGCACGTGCTGCACCTCGTCTCCACCGTCGAGGCGCGGGTCGAGGAGGGCGAGGACAGTTTCGACGCCATCGCCGCGCTCTTCCCCGCGGGGACGATGACGGGCACGCCCAAGATCCGCGCCATGGAGATCATCGAGTCCGTCGAGCGCAGCCGCCGCGGCCTGTACGCGGGCGCGCTCGGCCTGATGGACATCGGCGGCTACACCAACCTGGCCCTGTGCATCCGCACCCTGTTCCACCACGACGGCGCCTATCGCACCCGGGCCTCGGCGGGCATCGTCGCCGACTCCCGCCCGGAGAGCGAATGGCGCGAGACGCTGGCCAAGATGAGCGCCGCCTACTGGGCGGTCACCGGAAAGGAGTTGCTGTGAAACTGCGTGTGGCAGACCCGGCCGGTGAGCGGGACACCGGGCGGCCGCGTGTGCTGGTGGTCGACGCGTTCGACAGTTTCGTCGACATCCTGCGGCAGTACCTCATGTCGGCCGGGGCGGTTCCCGTCATGGTCCGCTCCGACAAGCTCCGGCTGGACGAGGTGCCGCTGATGCGCCCGGACGGCATTCTGCTGGGCCCGGGACCGGGGCACCCGGATGTGTCCGGGCACGTCGAGATCGTCCGGGCGTTCGCCGGGCGGCTCCCCCTGTTCGGGGTGTGCCTGGGGCAGCAGGCCATCGCCCGCGCCTACGGGGCGAGCGTGCTGCCGGCCGACCATCTGATGCACGGCAAGACCAGCCGGATCCGGCACGACGGGCGTGGGCTCTTCGCCGGGATGCCCGACGGCTTCCTGGCCACGCGCTACCACTCCCTCGTCGTACCCGAGACGACCGTACCGGCCTGCCTGGAGGTGACGGCCCGGTCCGCGGACGACGGGTACGTGATGGGCCTGCGGCACCGGGCCCTGCCGGTCGAGGCGGTCCAGTTCCACCCGGAGAGCTTCCGTACCGAGCACGGCATGCGCATCATCACGAACTTCCTGTCCGGGGTGCGCGCCTTCACGACGCCCCTGCCCGACGCCGAGGCGGCGTGACGCGGAACCACCGAACCCCGAACCACCGAACCCCGAACCACCGAACCCCGAACCACCTGATCACCGAATACACCGAACCACCGGACACCGGACACAAAGTGCGCACATCCAAAGATGCCGGGCCCTCGCCGAGCGAGAAGAGTCAGTGGTGTCGGCACTGTGCAACGGAGGCGTCGTGACGTACTGGAACACTAGGGCGGAGACCATGCCCCGCCCCCAACTAGAGACATGGCAATGGCGCAGGCTCCGGCAGGCCCTCGACCACGCCAAGCGGAACTCGCCGTTCTGGAACGGACGGATACCCGACGGCATCGATTCCCCGCAGGACTACGCGGCGCGGATGCCCCTGCTGTACAAGAAGGACCTGCTGGCCGCCCAGGCGGCCGCGCCTCCGTACGGCACCTGGCCCTCGCTGGACCCCTCGCGCGGAGTGCGCCACCACCAGACCAGCGGCACCAGCGGCAACCCGCCCATCCGCACGTTCGACACCGAGCGCGACCTGGCGTGGTCCGTGGACACCTTCTGCACCGCGCTGCACGCCAACGGGGTACGCCCGCACCACAAGGGGCTGGTGGCCTTCGGCTACGGCCTCTTCGCCGGGTTCTGGGGCATGCACTACGCGCTGGAGCGCATGGGCTGCACCATCGTCCCGGCCGGCGGCCTCGACTCCAGGACCGTCGTACGGCTGCTGGTCGACTACCGGATCGAAGTGCTCGGACTCACCCCCAGCTACGCGATGCGGCTGATCGAGACCGCCCGCGACATGGGCATCGACCTCGCCCGCGACGCGAACGTCCAGGTGATGCTCGCCGGTGCCGAACCGCGTTCCGACTTCACCACCCGGACCATCGAGGAGGCCTTCGGCGCCCGCGTCTTCAACGCGGCCGGTACCACCGAGTTCGGCGGTGTCTTCATGTTCGAGTGCCCGCAGCGGCGCGGCGCCTGCCACATCAATGAGCCCTCCTGCTACGACGAGGTGCTGGACCCCGAGACCCTCCAGCCGGTCGGCTACGGCGAGGAGGGCGTCCGCGTCACCACCGGCCTGGCCCGTGAGAGCATCCAGCTCTTCCGGCACTGGACCGAGGACGTGGTGGTCAAGCGGCCGTACGGCGAGTGCGGCTGCGGAAGGACCTGGGACTTCTACGACGGCGGCATCCTGCGGCGCGTCGACGACATGCGCAAGATCAGGGGCGTCTCCATCACCCCCGTCATGATCGAGGACGTCGTACGCGGCTTCGCCGAGGTCAACGAGTTCCACTCCGCGATCCGCACCGTCCGCGGTCTCGACACCATCCACGTCAAGATCGACGCGGGAGGGCTCGGAACGGAGGCGGCGCGCCTGCTGTGCGCGCGCATCACCGAGGAGTTCAAGCGCGAGATCGGCATCCGGCCCCAAGTGGAGCTCGCTCCGGCGGGCAGCCTGCCCCGAACGAACTGGAAGGCGGCACGACTTCATGACGAACGAGTCCTCACAGCTCACGGCTGAGCCCCCGGCGGACATCCTGACGCCCCGGCAGCCCGCGGCCGAGCACGAGTACCTGACCGCGGAGCAGGAACTCCACCTCCTGGAGAGCTACCGCACGCTGGGCTACCTCGCGGAGAACTGCCGGGTCCCGTCCGTGCTCGCCGCCGTACGGGCCTCGCTCGCCGAGCTCCGGATCGCCCTCGACGGGCAGGCCGTGGAATTCGACTACTACCGGAACACCGACCGGGTGCTCAGCGCGTGACCACCCGGTGATGCCGAAGGGGCGGTACCCCGGCCGGGGTACCGCCCCTTCGGCATCACCTCCCGCTGATCAGCCGGCGCTGCCCCGCACCGCGTTCTCCAGCTGCGCCCCGGTGTAGACCTCCATACCGGTGAAGTACTCCACGCGCAGGCTCTGCGGGCTGCGGACCCCGTTCTCGTCCCGGTCCTTCTCATAGGTGTCCAGCAGCTGCTGGGCCTCCTCGGTCGCCTGCGCGAAGCGCTCGACCGGGTCCACGCCGTCCAGCAGCACGTCTCCCATCGCCCGCGTCATCACGTCCTGGGCCCCGGCGAAGTCGCCGAACAGCGCGCCGCGGCACGGCGGGACACCCTCGCCCTCGCCCTCCGCGTAGGTGTTGAGCTGCGCGCTCGCCAGACCGTGGAAGGGGTTCTCCTCGAACCAGCCCTCGCTCTCCAGCAGCCGGTAGGAGGAGCGGGTGACCGGCACGAAGCTGCTCGCGACATGACGGTCGGCGGCGTTGCGCGGACTGTTCATGAACTGCATGAACGCCAGCGCGCCGTCCTGCGTCACCTCGTCCAGGCCGTTGGCCAGCCACAGCGACGTACCGGCGATGATGTTCCCGCCGTACGGCTGACCGTCGGGTCCCGGGCAGCGGCCGACCGCCATCTCGAAGCCCGAGTTCTGCGCGGCCTGCGCCATGTAGTTCAGGTCGTTGGAGGACGTGATGCGCAGCGCGACGTCCTGGTCCGCGAAGGCCTTCATATTGCCCTCCCAGTCCGGGATCTTGCCGGTGTAGAGGTAGTGCCCGTCGCTGTGCAGCCGCTGCCACCACTGCACCCAGCCGAGCATCTCCGGCGAGGAGAGGTCCAGCCGGCCGGCCCGGCCGGAGCGGCCGTTGTCGTTGTCGGCCAGCTGCCCGCCCTGGACGGCCAGCGCCTGCTGGAAGAACAGACCGTGGTTCGACCAGGTCACCCCGTGCGACGGCCCGTTCTCCAGGGCGGCCACCGCCTCGCACGCGGTCTCGATCTCCCCCCAGGTCCGCGGCAGCTCGTCCACACCGGCGGCCCGCAGAAGGTCCTTGTTGCCGTAGATCAGCATGGCCGTCACCACGGCCGGCATCGAGGTCAGGTCGCCGTCGACCGAGTAGTACTCCCGCACGGCCGGCAGGATGTCGCCGAGGACGACGGGCTCGCCGAGGATCTCGGTGCGCCCGGCGACGGCCTTCTCCACCGAGGTGAACAGCGGCCTGCCGTCGCGGGTCCGTGAGTCGCGGGCCGCCTGGGTGACGGCGAAGTAGTACTCGGCGACCGCCGGCGGACGGCCCTGCTCGGCCGCCTCCGCTATCTCCTCGGAGAGCGTGCGGAAGTCACGCCCCTCCAGGTTGATCCGGTACTCGGGGTGCGCCTTCTCGAACGCGGCGGCCAGCCCGTGCAGCCGGTCCATGTAGCCGGGGAACGTCAGGTCGGCCACCCAGACGTCGATCACGGTTGCGGCGGTCATGAGATACCTCTTTCTGCTCTTCGGTGGCGAACGGATCAGACGGCGGCGACAGCGGCGGCCCGGACCAGGGTCCGGGCGAACGTCCGGACGTCCCCGGCCAGTTCGGCGGGCTTCTCCAGTGCCGCGAAGTGACCGCCCCGCTCGAATTCCGTCCAGTGGGTGAGGGTGGGGATGTCACGGTCGGCGAAGCGGCGGATCGGTACGAAGATGTCGTCGGGGAAGACCGCCACTCCCACCGGAACGGTGAGCGGCGGCGGCACGGCCCCGCCCGCCGCGGCGCGCACCGCCTCGGCCCCCTCGTAGTAGTACTGGGCGGACGAACCGGCCGTCGCCGTCAGCCAGTAGACCGACACGATGGTCAGCAGACGGTCGCGGTCGACGGCCTCCTCCGGCAGCCGTTCGGCCCCGGTCCAGTCCAGGAACTTCTCCGCGATCCAGGCCAGCTGGCCCACGGGGGAGTCCGTCAGCGCGTACGCCAGCGTCTGCGGACGGGTCTGCTGGACCTTCATGTAGCCCGACAGCTCGGCGTCGAAGCGGGAGAGCTTGCCCAGCCGGGCCAGGTCCCGCTCGGCCAGTCCCTCGAACTCCGCGGGGTCGCCGGAGGGGAACGTCATCAGCATGTTCACATGCACCCCGAGCACATGCCCGGGGTCGGTGCGGCCGAGCTCCAGCGAGATCACCGCCCCCGCGTCACCGCCCTGGGCGATGTAGCGGTCGTATCCGAGCCGGGCCATCAGCTCCGCCCAGGCCCGCGCGATACGGGCGGTGTCCCAGCCCTTCTCCGGCAGGGGGGTGGAGAACCCGTACCCCGGTATGGACGGGATGACGAGATGGAAGGCGTCCGCCGGGTCACCGCCGTGCGCACGCGGGTCGGACAGCGGGCCGATCACATCCAGGAACTCGACGACGGAACCGGGCCAGCCATGGGTCAGGAGCAGCGGGGTGGCGTCCGGCTCGGGCGAGCGGACATGCAGAAAGTGCACCGGGGCCCCGTCGATCTCCTCGACGAACTGCGGATACCGGTTCAGCTCGGCCTCGGCGGCACGCCAGTCGAAGGAGGTGCGCCAGTACTCCGCGAGTTCCTTCAGATACTCCAGCGGCACCCCGCGGTCCCAGCCGACGCCGGGCAGCTCGTCCGGCCAGCGGGTGGACCCGAGGCGGGTACGCAGGTCGTCGATCTGGTCCTGCGGGATGTCGATACGGAAGGGACGCATAGAGCACTCCGTGATGTCCGGGCCGGAAGGTGTCGTCGAAGGAGGATGGAGGGCTCACTGACAACCGGATCGGACCCGGCTGAACCTGGCGCGCCCGGCTGTATCGTGCGCCGCCGCCGAATCCGCCCGCATCTCGCGAATTGCTCCATGAGCCGTACGCGTAACCGCAGTTCAGAAGATGCGAGCGGCCTCCGCCGACTGGCAGCATCACCGTCCGGGTGACCGGCCCGGCGCGCTCGGCCGTGTCCCGCGCGGCGCAGGCCCTGCCGCACCGATCCCGAGAGGACGCGTAGATGAACTTCCCCACCGCTCACGCCGCAGCCGGTCTGGTCGACGCCTTCGCCGACGCGGCCCCGGAGGCCCGCGAGGCAAAGTTCCGCGCTCTGGTGGACGGCCTCTGGCACGAGGGCGGCCTCTCGCCCGCCGCGCTCACGGCGGTGCCGTCGCTGGTGGCCGCACTCGAACGGGAGGGCCATGACGGCCGCGGCCATCTGGCGATCCTGCTCGGACTGCTCGCCGAGGCCGAGTACCCGGCGCCCGGCCCGGTCACCGAGGAGGTCCGCTCGCACCTCGGCAGCTATCTGGACCTGGTGCGCACGGACGGCATCGGTACGCCGCTCACCCTCGCCCTGCTCTATCTCCTCGCGCACTTCCCGGCCGACCGGGACACGATCCTCGCCGCCACGCTGGACCTCGGCCTGGAGCCCGAGGACCTGTCCCGGCTGAACCGCGCCCTGAGCGAACTGGACCCCGAGCGGCCCGACCTCGGCCGGGTGTGGCCCTCCCCGTCGGCCTGGACCCTCAACGAGGACGAGCGGGCCTTCGACGCGAGCTGGATCAAGGCACTGAGCCGCGAACAGATCCTGACGGCCTGGGAGAACGACACCCGCACGGTCCTCGGCTGCGTCGGCGCCCGCGCCTACTGGGCGGTCCTCAACGGCGACCCGCAGGACGCCCCCGCGGCCACCGTCCCGGACCGGGCCCACGCCAGCGCCCCGGCCGCCGACACCTCCCTCTTCGCACCGCACACCGCCGCGCTGCGCTGCCCGGACTGCCACGGCACCCTGGAGCCCGGCGAGGACTTCCTGAACTGCACCGGCTGCGCGGCCCGTTACCCCGCCGCGAACGGCATCCTCGACCTGACCGCGCCCGCCGCGGGTGACGGCGCCGTCGACGACTTCCTGGAGAAGCTCTCCCAGGTGCCGAGCATGGGGCTGTTCTACGAGGCGGTGGCCCGGCCCTCCTTCCTGCGCGTCTCCGGATCCAACTGGGGCGGCCAGGTGACACCGGCCGACGAGGACCGCTACATCGCCACGCACGTACGGCCGGTCGAGGGCCCCGTGGTCGACCTCGCCGCCGGTGCCGGACGCTGGACCGCCGTCGTCGCCGAGACCGTGGGCGCCGCCCGGCTGGTCGCCGTCGACAGCTCGCTGCCCATGCTCAACGTGCTGCGCGGCCGGCTTCCCGACGTCCCCTCGGTCCTGGCCGGAGCCTGTGACCTGCCCTTCGCGGACGCGTCGGTCGGCGCGGTCGTCTGCTGGAACGCCCTCCAGGCCTTCTACCACGAGGCCGAGGCGGCGATCACCGAGGTCGGCCGGATCCTCCGGCCCGGCGGCACCTTCACGGTGCTGACGTTCCGCCGCTCCGAGGACCCGGTCTACAGCTACTTCCAGTCGGCCCACCGCTTCCCCCAGCACGACGGAGGACTCCAGCTGTTCGACCCCGAGGACCTCCGGCGCTGGTTCGCCGCCGCGGGCCTGACCGTGCGCGAGGAGAGCGGACCGGGCACGTTCGTCTTCCTGACCGCCGTCCGCGACGACCGTACGGAGACCCGTTCATGAGCGCGGCCGAGGTACGGGACGACACACTCGCCGAACCGGGCACCCCCCGGTACGAGGAGGCCGCCCGGGTCTTCAACCTGGCCGCCCCCGCCCGCCCGGCCGCGGCCGTCACCGCGTGCGGGCCGGCCGAGGTACGGGCCGCGGTGCTCGCGGCCACCCGCCGGGGGCTGTCCGTCCGGGTGCACACCTCCGGGCACGCCTCCGGTGCCGTACGTCCGGTCGACGGCTCCGCGCTGATCCGCACCGCCCCGTCCGGCAAGGTCGAGATCGACGCGGCCCGGCGGACCGCCAGGATTCCGGCGGGCGCGCGCTGGGGCGACGTCGTCGAGGCGGCGGCGCCGCACGGGCTCGCGGCGGCACACGGATCCGCGGCCGATGTCGGCGTGGTCGGCTATCTGCTCGGTGGGGGAGTCAGCTTCTACGGCCGCCGCACCGGGCTGGCCGCGAACACGGTGCGGGCGGTCGAACTCGTCGCCGCCGACGGCGAGAGCGTCCGCGCCGACGCCACCACCGAACCCGAACTGTTCTGGGCACTGCGCGGAGGCGGCGGCGGCTTCGGTGTCGTCACCGCCGTCGAGGTCTCCCTCTTCCCGGTGGCACGGGTCGTCACCGGCGCGACGTACTGGCCGGCCGCCGACGCCGCACCTCTCCTGGCCGCCTGGCGCGCCTGGACGAAGGACGCGCCGCGCGAGGCGACCACCTCCCTGCGCCTGATGAACCTGCCCCCGGTCCCCGGTGTCCCGCCGCAACTCGCCGCCGGACCCGTGCTCTGCGTGGACGGCGCCGTCCACGCGCCGACGGAACAGGACATCCCGGCGGCCCAGCGGCACGCGGACGAACTCCTCGGAGCACTGCGGGAGATCGCGCCCGCGCTGCTCGACACCTGGGCGCTCACCGGCCCGGCCGGGGTGCTCGACGCGCACATGGATCCGGCCGACCCGGTCCCCTTCATCGGTGACCACCTCCTGCTGCGGGAGTTCGGCGACGACGGGGCCGAGGCGTTCCTGGGCGCCGTGGGAGCGGGCTCCGGCTCGCCGCTGGCCGTCGCCACGCTCCGGCAGCTCGGCGGCGCCTTCGCCGAGGAGGATCCGGCGGGCGGCGTCCTGAACCAGGTGGACGCGGCGTACGCCTACATGGGATCGGGCCCCCCGTTCGGCCCGGTGACCGTGGAGGCCCTGGAGCGGCACTGCGCGACGGTGCGCGCGGCTCTCGCGCCCTGGGACACCGGCCGTACGGTGCCCTCCCTCGTGGAGGGGTTCACCCGGCCGCAGCGCCACCTCACCGATGACCGGGCGGCGGACGTCGACCGGATCCGCCGCCGGTACGACCCGCGCGGCGTCTTCGCGGACGACGTCTCCGCCGGAGCGGCATCGCTCTGACACCCGAGCGTGTGTGGGCCCCCGGGGCACGTCCGGGGGCCCACACACACGCGCGCGCCCGGGACACGGGCCCCGTGCACGGCAGATGGCCCCCGTCCCGCGACGGGGGCCATCTGCGGATGGTTCAGGGACGGTACGGGGCCGTCACACCTTCAGCGACGTGTCCGTGGTGCCCGGTGCGTCCGGCGTACCGGCGGGGTCCACCGGAGCGTCGGCGGATGCCGCGGTCTCCTCCGCGGACTCCTCGGAGGCTTCCGCCCCTTCCGGCGGGCCCTCGGCACCGACCGGCGGCACATCGCGAAGCAGGAGGACGAAGAACACGCCGGCGATCCCGATCAGGATGGCGCTGACCGCGGCGACGGTGTGCAGGCCCCCGGTGAACGCGACCCGGGCGGCGTCCATCAGCATGTTGCCCACCTGCTCGGGCAGGCTGTCCGCGGCGGCGGACGCCCCGGCGACACTGTCCCGGGCGGCCTCCGCGGCACCGGAGGGCACTGCCCCCGGCACGGAGTCGGCGATGTCGGACCGGTAGATGGCCAGGCCCAGGGTGCCCAGGGTCGCCACGCCCAGCGCCGCCCCGAACTCGTTGCTCATCTGGGACAGGGCGCCGGCCGAACCGGCCTTCTCCGGCGGAACGGTCCCGACCACCATGTTGGTCCCCAGCGCCACGATCGGAGCGCCGCAGAAGGAGAACACGGCGAAGCCCACGATCAGAACGGCCGTGCCCGACTCCGGGTTGAGCTGGGAGAAGGTCAGCAGCACGGCGACCACACCGGCGATGCCCGCGCCGATGACGTACGCGGGGCGCACCTTGCGGGCGATGATCGGGCACACCATGAAGGAGACGGTGGCCGCGGCCATGCCGGGCAGCAGCCCGAGACCCGCCTCGAACGGCGACATCCGCTGCGCCGACTGGAAGTACTGGGTCATGAACAGCATGATCGTGCCGCCGATGAGGCTGTAGGCGAGCAGGGCCAGCAGCGCGGCGGTGAAGCGGCCGTGCGCGAACAGACCCACGTCCAGCAGCGGGCTCGACAGACGGCGCTGGCGCTGCACGAACAGCACACCCAGCACCAGGCCGACGACAAGGACGACGACGGGCAGGGCCTCCCAGCCGTTGCGGGCGAGTTCCTTGATGCCGTAGATGACCGGGATGGTGGCGCCGACGTTCAGCAGGACGCTCGGGAGGTCGATTCCGCCCGCCTCGCCGCTCTTGAACTCCGGCAGGACGCGCGGCCCCACGATCAGCAGCAGGACCATCACCGGCACACCGATGAGGAAGAGGGAACCCCACCAGAAGTACTCGAGCATGACGCCGCCGAGCAGCGGGCCGATGATGGCGCCCAGGGTGAAGCAGCCGGCCCAGAGGCTGATGGCGACCGTCCGCTGTTTGGCGTCCTGGAACATCGTGGTGATGAGGGAGAGGGTGGACGGCGTCAGGCTCGCACCGGCGATGCCGAGCAGGACACGGGCGGCGATCAGCATGCCGGGACTGGTGGCGAACGCGGCGGCCAGTGAGGCCGCGCCGAAGGCCGCCGCACCGATCAGCAGCAGCTTGCGACGGCCGATGCGGTCACCGAGCGTTCCCATCGTGACGAGGAATCCGGCGACCATGAAGCCGTAGATGTCCATGATCCACAGCTGCTGGGTGGAGTCGGCACCGAGATCCGCGCTCAGATGCGGCAGCGCCAGAAGGAGAACGAACACGTCGAGGGCCACAAGAAGGGTGGGGAGGGCGAGAATGCCCAGCCCGATCCACTCCTTCCGCCCTGCCTTGGGAGCACTGCCTGCAGTCATGCCTACTACTTTCCGTCGTCATGAAGGGATGGTGGTGGAGCCTGGTGCCCCGCTCGGATACGGGCAGGCTTTCGCTGACCGGCACCGTCTGTGTCGTCGGACTTACCCCACAGGGTCCTCCGCGCCGTGACCCGGCGCATCTCACGGCGTGCTGTTCCCGGGCGACTTGACCAAGTCCGCTTGCGGATACCGGAACACGAGGGATGTGATGACTCCCGAAGCCCCCATACGACAGGAGGCAGGGACATGGTGAAACGGCTTTTCACCTCGGAATCCGTCACCGAGGGTCACCCCGGCGCCGCCTGTGCCGGGAACCGCACGGCACGGGCGATGACGACGTGAGGTACTACCACCTGACCGGCTTCTCGGGCGTGGACGCGTTGCGGCTGGACGAGCGCCGGGTGCCCGTGCCGGGGCCGCGCGAGGTCCTTGTCCGGATGAGGGCCTGGTCGTTGAACCACCGGGACCTCATGATCGCCGACGGCCGGTACGGGCGGGGGATGAAGCCGGACGTGGTGCCGCTCTCCGACGGCGCGGGGGAAGTGGTGGACGCCGGCTCCGAGGTGACGCGCTGGAAGCCCGGGGACCGGGTCACCAGCGTCTTTCTGCCCCGGTGGATCTCCGGCCCGGCCGACGCGGCCAGGACGGCCGGTGCGCTGGGCGGTCCGGTCGACGGCGTGCTCGCCGAGTACGTGGCGTTCGACCAGGACGCGCTGGTGGCCACGCCGTCGCACCTGGAGGACGCCGAGGCGTGCACCCTTCCCTGTGCCGCCGTCACGGCGTGGCACGCCCTGGTGGTGTACGGCGGAATCGTCCCCGGTCAGTCCGTCCTGACCCTGGGCAGCGGCGGAGTCTCCGTCTTCGCGCTGCAGTTCGCCGTGCTGGCCGGTGCCGAGGTGACGGTCACCTCCAGCAGCGACGCCAAACTGGAGCGGCTGCTGGCGATGGGCGCGGTGGCCGGTGTCAACTACTCCCGGACCCCGGAGTGGGGCAAGCACATCCAGCGGATGACGAACGGCGGCGTCGACCACGTCGTGGAGGTCGGCGGCCCGGGCACGCTGCCGCAGTCGGTCAGGGCCGTGCGGGCGGGTGGGCGGGTGAGCGTGATCGGTGTACTGAGCCAGGGGCCCGGCATCGATCCCGTACAGCTGCTGCGCAGGGCGGTGACGGTCCAGGGGATGCAGGTGGGGAGCAGAGAGACGTTCGAGGCGATGAACCGTGCGGTCGAGCTGCACCGGATCCGTCCTGTCATCGATCATGCGTTTGCGTTCTCCGATGCCGGGGCGGCCTACCGGCGTCTTGAGTCCGGTGGCCACTTCGGCAAGGTGGTCATCGCGGCCGACTGACGGCCGCGGGCCCCGGCGGCCCGCCGGGAGCCCGACGGGTGACCTCCGGTCGGAAGGTCACCCGTCGGGCTCTCCGGGGCGCCGGGCCGGGCGCCGCCCGGTCGGCGGTCCGTCAGGCGGACTGCGCCAGCAGCTCGGTCAGCCGGTCGAAGCTGCTGTTCAGGCCGGCCACGGCCTCGGGGGTGCGGAACTGCGCGGAGACGTTGGTCTGGTGGACGACCAGTTCGGTCCGGCCGTCGACGTCCGAGAAGGTCATGGTCGAGACCAGGCCCGTGGCGTTCACGGTGAAGGCGATCTTCTCCGGCTCGACGACATCGAGGTAGGTGGCGCTCATCGGGTACTCGGTGCCATCGGCGTCGGCCACCATGACCGTCTCGAAGGCGCCGCCCGGACGGGCGTCGATCGTGATCCTGTCCACCGGGAGCGAGGTGCCGACCGGGCTCCAGAAGCGGGACAGCTGCTCGGGCTCGATGAACGCCTTGAAGACCTGCTCCCGGGGCGCGTTGAACACGCGGGTGACGGTGAGTTCTCCGAGGTCTGTGCCGGCCGTGCTCGGAAGTGTCATGTTTCTGTCTCTTTCTGCTTTCGTTGGGTTTCCTGCAGGTGCTGGTCGAGGCGGTCGAACCTCGACTGCCAGACCTGTGCCTGGCTCTCGATCCATTCCGCGGCGGCGTCCAGCGGTGCCACCTCGAGTCGGCAGGGCCGCCACTGCGCGTCGCGGCCCCGCGTGATCAGTCCGGCCCGCTCAAGGACCTTGAGATGCTTGGAGACCGCCTGAAGACTGATCGTGAATGGTTCGGCCAGCTCATTGACCGTTGCTTCCCCAGCGGCGAGGCGGACCAGGATCGCCCGGCGGGTCGGATCCGCCAGGGCGGAGAAGGTGTTGCTGAGCTCGTCACCCGTCATCTCATATTCAACCTACCAATTGATCAACCAGATGGTTTATGATGCCTCTCGAGGCGGTGTGCGTCAAGGACGAAAACCTCCGGTGGGACCGGCACATGACCGCCTGTTCCCCTGATGGGGCGGCCGTCCTCCGCGCTCACTCGATCAGCGGAACCGTGCGCGTCGGGGTCACTCATGGCCCCTGACGCCTGATTCCCGCACCGTGAGGGCGCCGGAAGCACCGGTCCCCGTCGGGGATCCCGTAGCAAGACCCTTCAGGACGTTGTGTCCTGGCAGTTCCCGGACAGCCAGGAAAGTCAAAACCGAGAGGACCATGCGATGTCTGCAACGAACGTGGAAAACCTGGAAGTTCCGGGCGCAACACTGCACTACGAGGTCAGTGGGCAGGGCCCCGTTCTCCTCCTCATCTGTGGCGGACCGACCGACGCCGCGATCTACGGAGGACTCGCCGCGGCTCTCGCCGAGAACTACACCGTCGTGCGGTACGACCCGCGGGGAAACTCGCGGAGCAACCTCACCGGCACGCCCACGGACCAGGAGATCGAGGTCTACAGCGACGACGCCCACCGCCTGCTGGCGGCCCTCGGGGACACCCCCGCGTTCGTCGTCGGAAGCAGCGGCGGCGCACTGGTCGGGCTGGACCTCGCCGCCCGCCACCCCGAGCAGGTGCAGACCCTGATCGCGCACGAGCCGCCGGCGATGGAGCTGCTCACCGACAGCCAGCGGTGGCGTGACCACTTCCAGGACGTGCACGACACCTACCGCAAGGACGGCGTCGGCCCGGCCATGGGCAAGTTCATCGCCGGTGTGGAGGAGCCCGACGGCCCGCAGGCGGGCGCACCGGCACCCCAGGCGGCCCCCCCGGGCCCGGAGATGGGCCCGCCGGACCCGGAGATGATGGAGATGATGGGGCGGATGGCGGCGAACGCCGAGTTCTTCCTCGGCCACGTCATGGTGCCGTTCAGCCGCTTCGTTCCGGACGCCGACGCGCTGAAGGCCGCGTCGACGAGGGTCGTCCTCGCCGCCGGAGAAGCGAGCAAGGGCACGCCGATCCACCAGGCGGGCGTGGTCCTGGCCGACCGTGTCGGATCGGAGATCGTGGACTTCCCCGGCGACCACCAGGGCTTCCTGACGCACAGCCCGCAGTTCGCCGAGCAGGTGCACAAGGTGCTCACCGCGGGTCAGTGATCCCGTTCGGGGCCGTGGTGCCACCGTCCGGGCCGCGCACCGTACGTCTGCGCGCGGCCCGGACGGGGCGACGTGAGGGGACCTCTTCCGCCGCTGCGGAGGAAGGGCCGCTCTCCGCCGAAGCCGCGGCCCCGTGCGGCGACACGCCCGGCCGGCAGGAGCCATCGCACGCTGGAAGATGCGGCACGGCAGGCCTCGACGCGACGATTCGATCAATGACTGGCAAACATGATCGAGTCGGTGCGCCGGGGCGCACCGTGGCCGAGGGGGACGTGTTGGCGGGCAAGGACGAGGCGAGCACCAGGCTCTGGGCCATGGCTCACCTGGCGACCCCGATGGCGATACGTGTCGCGGCAACCCTGCGGGTCGCGGACCACATCGCGGAGAGCCCGAGAACGGCGGCGGAACTGGCCGCACTCGCAGGCGCCGACGCCGGCGCACTCGACCGGGTGCTGAGACACCTCGCCACCAGGGGAGTGCTGGACCGGGACCGGTCCGGCCGCTACGCGCTGACCGCCGTCGGCGAACCGCTCCGCTCGGGTCACCCGGCGGGCCTGCACGCCATGCTGGACATCGAAGGGGCGGTCGGCCGCGCCGAACTCTCCTTCGTCCAGCTGCTGCACAGCGTCCGCACCGGAGAGGCCGCCTTCCCCGTACAGTTCGGGCGCTCGTTCTGGCAGGACCTGGCCGAGGACCCCGCGCGCGGCGCGTCCTTCGACGCCCGGATGGGCGCCGACCTGGCCGCGGCCCGCGGCGACGACATCGTCTCCGGCTACGACTGGGGGTCGCTCGGGCGCGTGGTCGACGTCGGCGGCGGCAACGGTTCGCTGCTGATCGCCCTGCTGAACGGACACCGTGCTCTGCACGGCACGGTCCTCGACCTGCCCGACACCGCGGAGGTGGCGCGCGGGGCACTCGCGGCCGCGGGTCTCGCCGACCGCGGTGACGCCGTATCCGGCAGCTTCTTCGACCCACTGCCGCCGGGCGCCGACGGCTACCTCCTCTCATCGGTCATCCATGACTGGGGCGACCGGGAGGCACGGGCGATCCTGCGCCGCTGCGCCGAGGCCGCGGGCGCCGGGGGGAAGGTCTTCATCGTGGAGCGCATCGGCGCCGACGGTGAGTCACCGGGCACCGGAATGGATCTGCGGATGCTCGCCTACTACGGCGGCAGGGAACGCGGGGCCGCCGAACTCACCGCCCTCGCGGCGGACGCCGGGCTCACCCAGCTCGCGGTGCACCCGGCCGGCATTCTGTCGATCATCGAACTGGCCACGCCCTGAGGTAGCGGCGGCACGCACCCCGATGCCGCGCCCGTCGCACGATCCGGGGTGCGGTCTTGGTGTGGGTCGGCCCTCATGTCCACGCTGAGGAGATACCGATGACCGAGTACGTGATGTCCATGCGGCCGCGTGAGGCGCTGGCGGCACTCGTGAGCCCGGAAGGGCGCCGCGACCCCTATGTCTTCTACGACGCCATCCGGGAACACGGGAACCTGGTGCGGATCAAACCGGGCCTGATGGCCGCCGTCGGGTACGACGAGTGCTCGCGCGCGCTGCGGGAGCCCCGGCTGCTGGTCCAGGACGCCAAGAGCCACGACCTGCTCTATCCCGACTGGCGCTCGCACTCCTCGCTGCGCCGCTTCACCGACTCCGTGCTCTACAGCAACCCGCCGGACCACTCCCGGATGCGACGCGTGATGAGCCGCGCGTTCACCCCGCGGCGGGTGGCCGAGCTCGAACCCGCGATCGTCCGGATGGCCGACCGGCTGCTGGACCGCATGGCGGACCTCGGATCGGACGGCACACCGGTGGAGTTCATGGCCGAGTTCGCCTACCGGCTCCCGGTCGCGGTGATCGGAGAGATGCTCGGGGTCGCCGACGACGACCGGATCTGGTTCCGCGCCGCGGTGGAGGACGTGACCGTCGCCCTGGAGGGCATCAGCCGGGTCTCCCGGCTCGACGCCGCGAACCGGGCGATGGACGAGCTCGCCTCCTACTTCGCCGAGCTGGTCGACCAAAGGCGCCGCCACCCCGCGGACGACCTGGTCAGTGCCCTGGTCACCTCCGCGGACACCGATGGGGAGCGGTTCAGCCACGACGAGCTCGTCGGCAACCTGGTACTGCTGCTGGCCGCCGGATTCGACACGACGACCCATCTGCTCGGCCAGGGCCTCCAGCTGGCCTTCGAGAACCCGGACCAGGCCGCCGGGCTGCGTACACAGCCCGCTCTCGCCTCCGGATACGTCGAGGAGACGCTGCGGTTCGCGGCCCCGGTGCACGCCACCAGCCGCTTCGCCGAATCGGACATGGACGTGCTGGGCACCTTCGTGCCCGAAGGAACCAAGGTGCTCGTTCTGCTGGCCGCCGGCAACCGGGACCCGCTGCGCTACCCATCGCCGCACCGCTTCGTCCCGGACCGGCCGGACAACCAGCCCCTGAGCTTCGGCGCCGGCGCCCACTTCTGCCTGGGGGCACCGCTCGCCCGGGTGGAGGCGCGGATCGCGCTTCCCATGCTGCTCCGCCGCTTCCCGCGCCTCGCGCCCGCGGGCCCCGCGACGTACCGCGACCGGCTGGTCGTCCCGGGCCACGAGCGGCTTCCGGTAGCGGTCGGTTAGAGGCGGTCCCGCGACCTCCGGCGGATCAGCGTGCGGCCCCGGCCCGGTCCGTCGTGTCGTCGTACCTCCGAAGTGCCACCGGACCGGGCGCCTTCCCGCCCGGCACCCAGGTGCCGGGCGGGCGACGTCAGACCGACGCCCGCTTGGGCTCGTTCTCCTCGACCGCGGGCCGGCTCCCACCGGTGTCCGCCGCGCTACGGGCGTCCCTCCGCTTCTTGATGACCCGCTCGCCCCAGTTCAGCAGCGGACGCTCGAAGAAGTAGTAACTCACCGTGGCGAGCACGAGCGTGCCCGCCACCACGACGGCCAGCATCTCCCAGAATCCGACCTTCCCGACCAGGAAGGCGGCGGGCACCGGCGGGGCGCCGAAGATGCTCCCGCTCTGGAACCAGAGGTACATCACCACGAAGTGCCAGAGGTAGATGCCGTAGGAGATGCGCCCGAGGAAGCGTGTCGGGCGATTCGTCAGCACCCTGTCCATCAACGGCGAACTGGCGTCGGGCGCGACCAGCGGGACCATCAGCAGGAAGGCGAACGCCAGGAACGATATGTGCTGGAGCATGGCGAACTGCGGTGTTCCGTAGTCCCAGGTGCCCCATTTGCCCAGAGGGGAGGTGCAGTTGACGAGGTAGGCCACGAGTGCCCCGACCCAGAACAGGTTCGGCCTCCTGATGGCCAGACGGTAGAGCGCGGGCATCTCGCCCGGCGACTGCTCCGCCCGGACCGAGAGTATGGCCATTCCCATGCCTATCCCGAAGAGGCCCAGACGGCTGAACGGCCACCAGTACTCGGGCGGCCAGGGGCCCATGGACTCCATGTGCATGTATCCGGTGAACAGGAACCCGACCACTATCATGACGGCGAGGGGGATCATCATCCGGCGTATCTTCCGCGCCGGGTCGACGACCCGGCCCGCGAGCCAGTGCATCAGCCAGGCGAGCAGGGGCAGCACGAGGTAGAACTGGGCCTCGGTCGGAATGGTCCACGTCGGGTCCATGCCCGCGTACCAGACGTAGTCGTAGTCCTGCATCAGCAGGATCGGACGCAGCACGTACCAGATCGAGTTGATGCTCGAGAAGTTGAGGAGCAGCAGACAGACCGCCGTCAGCAGCCAGTAGGCGGGCATGAGCCGCAGCCCGCGGCGGAGGAAGAACTCGCCCAGCACGGGCTTCCGGGCCCCGCCGAGCGTGGCACGGGCGAAAGGCTTGTAGAGCAGCATGCCGGACAGGATGAAGAAGGGCCCCAGACCCACTTCCGCGCCGACCGACAGGATGGACCAGATCCCCTTCTGGGGCGGTCCGGATTCGGAGCCGAGAACCACACCTGTGCTGAATGCGACGTGGGTGATGACCACGACCATCGCACAGAGTCCGCGAACCCCATCGAGGCTTCCGATGCGTTTCTTGTCGTGGGGTCTCACAGTGGACCCGGTCCCGAGTGCCGTCATGGCGGATACCTCCAGTTTCAATGGGCCGCATCAGCTTGCTTTCAA
Source organism: Streptomyces sp. NBC_00654 (assembly GCF_026341775.1). Lineage (NCBI taxonomy): Bacteria > Bacillati > Actinomycetota > Actinomycetes > Kitasatosporales > Streptomycetaceae > Streptomyces > Streptomyces sp. NBC_00654. Next base: position 188,787 of record NZ_JAPEOB010000004.1, read on the forward strand.
GACATTCGTGGCGCATCTCTTGGGTTGCGGTATTCGACGGAAGCCCTGACTCCGGGAACTTTTCCTGCTGGGTGGCGTCTCTCCGGGCGCTTCCGCCGCACGAAGAACACCCGGTACCGGGGGATTGCGGAACAGCCCTCGGTACCGAGCGGCCGGCGGTATCGGCGGCGGTACCGGCGGGACGGCACGGAAGACTCGTGAACCCCCGCCGAGGTATCGGCGGGGGTTCACAACGGGTCCGGCGCGAAGGAACTGACAGCGCGAAGGAACTGAAGGCGCGAGGGGATGAAGGTGCGAGGGGATGACGGCGTGAGGGAACTACGGAACCGGGAAGCTACGGGTGGGCGTCGGCCCGGCCCGTGCTGTGGAACACCGAGGTCCGGGTCCGTCCGTCACCGAGGTCGGTGAAGACCAGGCTGGAGACGATGCCCGAAATGGAGTCCCGGTAGGAGAGCAGTTCGGGTTCGACCACCGCGAGAAAGACGCATGTCATCGCGTACTCGTCAGCGTCCGCGTCCCTGACGGCGGTGCCTTCGAACCGCCCGCCGGCCCACGGCTCGATCGTGATGCTGGAGGGTGACACCGTCGTACCTGCCGGGCCCCAAAAATTGACGAACTGTTCCGGCTCGACAAAGGCTCTGAAAACCAGTTCTCGCGGGGCGTTGAAAACTCTTGTGGCAGTGAGCTCACCGAGAGCGGAACCTCGTGGGCTCCTGTCGAGGGCGGCCACGTACTCGTCGGTGGTGGCGGAATTCGCCACGTGATCTCCCTGAATTCTTCTGGGGATGGCTTTCGCGCCCAGTTTTTCAGAGGCCACGGGAGCACGCATCTTCGAGGTTGCGCAGTTGTGGTGGTGCGCATTCCTCGGCCCCGGCACGTCGCGGGGCGACATGCCGGGGCCGTGGAGTGGGAAGCCGCGCGGGTTACAGGAAGTTGATCGGCTGGCTGCCGCCGTCACCCGTGGCGCTGAGTACGACGATCTGGGTCTGGGTGGCCTTGGCGTCCACGGTGCCCCAGACGGTGCCGTCGGAGCCCACGACCGCCTGGAAGGAGGTGTGGACGGTGATCGAGCTGTTGATCTTGCCCTGCGCGTCGGCGGTGACGTTCACCGAAGTGGTCTTGTCGCAGCCGAACTTGCCGGGCTCCACCAACGCGCACTGACCGACCTGGAACTGCGTGTTCGGCGTCAGACCCGTGGCCGCGACCGAGATCTGCTGACCGTCGGACAGGCCCGTCGACTGCGACACCGTGACCGCGGCGGCCGCGGCCATGGCGCCGGGCTGGACGGCGAGCGCCAGTCCGGCGGCGACCGCGGCGGTGGCACCGATGCGAGCGATGAGGCCGAGCTTGTTCTTTGCAGTCATTTTCTCTGACTCCCTGTCGTGTGCGTCGTGTGCGTCGTGTGCGTCGTGTGGAGGGGCGGGCTGTTCCGACCTGTGAATGAATCTAGTAATCATGAAAGGCATCGGCATCTTCCAGGTTGCTTCATGAAACTCAGCAGTTGGCAGGGGTGCTGACGGTCCCGCACGGGAGACGACCGATCCGTGGCGATGACGGTGGCGGTGCCGTTCGCACCCCCGGAGCCCGTGTCCTGCCCCGCTGCCGGGGCGGGAGGAAGACGCCGGCGGGACGCCCCGGGAACCGGTTACCGGGCCACGCCCGGATCTGCGCACGACAGGAGTTGGCCCCCCATCGAGCGGCTGCCGACGATGAACAGATCCATCCGTGAGACAGCCACCAGCAAAGGACACACCCGGTGCCGCACATAGCGATCAGCAATGGCCTTCCCGGCATCAGAGGCCTGATGGCCGAACGCCCCGACACCGCCGCCCCGCTCAACGCGCTCGCCGACGCCCTCCTGCGCGGACCGTCACCGCTGAGCCGCGGGGAACGCGAACTGATCGCCTCGTACGTCTCGGAACTCAACGAGACCCGTTTCTGCGCCGACACGCACGGCGCCGCCGCCGCGGCGCAACTGGCGGGCGGAGCGGACCTGGTCAAGGCGGTCCGGCACCACGTCGGGACCGCGCCGCTGTCCCCGCTGCTGCGGGCCTTGCTGCGGATCGCCGCGGAGGTCAAGGACGCGGCCCGGCCCGTCTCGGACCGAGCGGTGGCCGCGGCACGCGCCGAGGGAGCCACGGACGCGCATCTGCACGACACCGTCCTGATCGCCTCGGCGTTCTGCATGTACAACCGCTACGTCAGTGGCCTCGCGACCGAGCTGCCGGGCGAACCCGGTTACTACGAGGAGTCGGGCCGGCGGATCACCGCCCACGGCTACGCCCCCATCATCTGAGAGGCGGGACCACATGCCCGGGCAGCCACGCAAGCCGCTCTCCCCGAAGCGCGCCCATCGCCGAGCGGTCACCGCGACCGTCGTCGGCAACTTCGTCGAATCCTTCGACTGGCTGGGATACGGGCTCTTCGCCCATCTCTTCGCAGCCCGCTTCTTCCCCTCCTCGAACCCGGTCACGTCCCTGATCGGCGCGTTCGCCGTACTCGGCATCGGCGTACTGGTCCGGCCGCTGGGCGGCATCCTGCTGGGCCGCCTCGCCGACCGGCGCGGGCGGCGCCCCGCCCTGATGCTCGCCATCAGCCTGATGACCGCGGGTTCCGTACTGATCGGCATCACCCCCACCTACGACCAGATCGGCCTGCTCGCCCCGCTGGTCCTGATCCTGGCCCGTATCGCCCAGGGCATCTCCTCGGGCGGCGAGTGGCCGGCGGCCGCCGCGTACCTCATGGAGGTGGCGCCCCAGCGCCGTAAGTCCCTCTACGGCAGCCTCTTCTCCCTCACCACCGTCGCGGGCGCGTTCACCGCGTCCCTCCTAGGTGGCGGCCTGACGGCGCTGCTCGGCCCCGATGCCATGGCCTCGTGGGGCTGGCGCGTCCCGTTCCTCGTCGGCGGACTCTTCGGCGCGGTACTGATGATCATGCGTCGCCAGCTCGCCGAGACCGAGGTCTTCCGGCGCGAGGCCAGCGAGCGTCCTGCCCGTGGGTCCCTGCGCAAGGTCCTCGTCACCTACCGCCGTCAGGTCCTCAGGTCCGTGCTGTTCATCGCGGGCATGGCCGCGGTGGGCGGCGTATGGACCTCCGTGGTGCCGGCCATGGGGCAGAAGCTGGGTGCCCCGGGACTGATGTTCTGGGTCGTCGTCTGCGCCACGGCGGTCCTCATGGTGGTCAACGTTCCGATCGGCCTGCTCGCCGACAGAGTGGGTCCCCGGCGCTTCCTCCTGTCGGCGAGCGTCGTCTTCGCCGCCGCCGGTTCCTACACCTACCTGACCATCGAGGGCACTTTCACCAGCCTGCTGCTCACCTACCTCAGTGGCACGGTCTACCTGACCTGCGTCACGACGACGCTCCCCGGCATCCTCTCCGAGCTCTACCCCACGGAGAACCGTGCGCTGGGGCTGGGCCTGCCCAACGCCGTCACCTCGGCCGTCCTCGGCGGCATCGCACCGGCACTGGCCACCTATCTGGCGGAACGCGATGCGTCGGGCTGGACCATGGCCTGGGTGATGGCCATGGTCCTGCTCGCCTGGCCGGCGGCCTTCATGCGCTCGCCCGCCCCCGCACCCGCCGCCCCATCTCCCGGATTCAGCCTGGTGGGATGAGATCCTGCCCACATGAGCGATGAGTTTCCGGCCCGGACGAGGTCTACTCCCCGAACGGCTGTCAGGCTCCCCGCACAGGGGACCAGGACCTGAACACCGGACAAGCAACAGAGCCACGGGCGCGGGAGATAAGAATGTCGTTTCAGGCGTATCTGGACACGATCGAGGACAAGACCGGACTGACTCCGCGAGAGTTCATCGCGCTCGCGCACGAGCGCGGCTACGACGACCCCTCCACCAAGGCCGGAACGATTCTGGAGTGGCTCAAGACGGACTACAACCTGGGCCGCGGGCACGGAATGGCACTGGTGCACGTCTTCAAGAAGGGCGCGACGATCGACGCGAAGCACGTCGGATCGTCCGGCTCGCACCGCGACGAGTCCGACACCCTCTGGCTGGACGGGAAGAAGACCCGCCCCTGACCTCCGGATACCGGTACATCCTTCACCAACGGCAGGCTGTTCGCCCGACCTCGTAGCGGGCGAACGGCCTGTCCGCGGTTCCGGAGCCGCTGGACCGATGAGTTCTCCGGTGAACCGCTGTCATCTCTGGGTCAGGGGGTACGACGCCCCTCCCGAGCGAAGCGGAGCACACCGTATGTCAGCAACGCACGAGCAGGCGGCCACTGTGAGGTCGACGGTCGTCTCGAACGACGGCACGACCATCGCGTTCGAGCGGTCGGGCGGTGGGCCTGCCGTGATCCTGGTGTCCTCGGCCCTGGCCGACCGCTCCGACACCAGGAAGCTCGCCGGCCTCCTCGCCCCGCACTTCACCGTCGTCAACTACGACCGCCGCGGCCGGGGCGCCAGCAGCGACGGCGCCGACTACGCGGTGCGGCGCGAGATCGACGACATAGCGGCCCTGATCGAGCACCTGGGCGGCTCCGCCTCGGTGTTCGGCAGCTCATCCGGCGCCGTGCTCGCCCTGCGCGCCGCCGCGGCGGGACTGGACATCGAGCGGCTCGCGCTCTACGAGCCGCCCTTCGCCGTCGTGCCCGGCGACTTCGGACCGCCGGAGGGCTTCGCCCGGCACATCGACGGTCTGCTCGCCGAGGACCGGCGCGGCGAAGCGGTGAAGGCCTTCATGACCAAGGCCCAGGGCATGCCCGGGTTCATGGTCGCGACGATGCGGCTGATGCCCGGAGTGTGGTCGAACCTCACGGCGATGGCCCACACCCTGCCGTACGACATCGCGGTCATGGGCGACACCCAGCAGGGCAGGCCGCTGCGCGCCGAGGAGTGGTCGTCCGCGGCCGCGCCGACCCTCGTGATCACCGGCTCCAAGAGCCCCGACGGCTTCCGGAGCGCGGCGCGAGCGGTCGTCGAGGTGCTGCCCGACGCCGGTCATCGGACGCTCCAGGGCCTCAGCCACGGAGCGGTGGTCATGGCGCCCAGGAAGCTCGCGCCGGGGCTCGTCGAGTTCCTCCGGGGCTGATCCCCACCCCGGATCACCGCCTCCACCGCCGTCACCGCACTCCTGGACGCGGTGACGGTCTGGAGCCCGACTCCGGATCGGCATACGGTGGTTGCCCCGCCGCCCGTACGAAGGAGTGCACGCATGCCGGTCCCCCTCGGTCTCGGTCTTCCCCAGATGAAGCGGTACGACCTCAGCCGCGATGTCGCCGACGTGGCACGGGCGGCGGAGGAGACCGGGTACGACAGCCTGTGGGTCTTCGAGCGTGTGCTGTTCCCCGAGAACACGGCCCAGGGCCTGTACGGCGTTCCGGGGATGCCCTGGCCCGATCGGTACCGCGGCATCGCCGACCCGCTGATCACGCTCACCCTGGCCGCCGCCGCCACGGACCGGGCCCTGCTCGGGACCAGCGTCCTGGTCGCCCCGCTGCACATTCCGTTCCAGCTGGCCCGCTCGCTGGCCTCCCTCGACGCCGCCGGCGGTGGCCGGGTGGTCGCGGGCTTCGGCACCGGCTGGTCGCTCGACGAGTACGCCGCTGCCGCCGTGGCCCCCTTCGAGAAGCGCGGTGCCGTCCTGGACGAACTGCTCGACGTGTGCGCCGCGGTCTGGGGTCCGGACCCGGTCGCGTACGAGGGCGAGCTGACGGCCATCGCCCCCTCCGAGGTCGGCCCCAAGCCGGTCCGGCCGATTCCGGTGTACCTCGCCGCGGGCGGCCCGCGCGCCGTCCGCCGCCTGGTGGAACGGGCGGACGGCTGGATGCCCGTCGCCATGGGCGCTCGGCAACTGGGTGAGCAGTGGCGGCGGATCCAGGATCTCGCCGCCGAACACGGCCGCGACCGCCCCCTCCGGGCACGCGTCCGCGCCAACGTGATCTACAGCGCCAAGCCGGTCGAGGACCGGGACCGCGCCGCCTTCCACGGGAACGTCGCGCAGATCGTGGACGACCTGGCGGCCCACGCGGCCACCGGCGTACCGGAGTTCCTGCTCGACCTCCAGGCCACGGCACGCGACGCCGCCGAGCTGACGGACCTGGCCGCCGAGGTGTACGAGACGGCTCGCGCCGCAGGGATCTGACGCGGCAGAACCCCTCATCCCTCATGCCTCATCCCTCATCCGGCATCCCTCATCCGGCATCCGGCATCCCTCATCCGGCATCCGGCATCCGGCATCCGGCATTCCAGGATCGCCCCATGCGAACAGCTGAGGACACCGCGCACATGACTGAGCCCGTGCAGCGCCCTGCCGGTCACGTTCCGTCGGACGTCACGGGGGAGGCTCACCATGTCTGACGAGCACGAGAACCCGGCCGAACTCGTACGCGCGCGCTACGCCCTGTACGTGGAGTCGCTCCGGGCCCGGATGCCGCAGGAACAGTTCGCCCTGCTCATGGAGATCGTCCGCCTGTGGGTACGGGGCGGGGGCGGTACCGCGCGGCTGGAGCTGGACGGCCCGGAGAGGGAACTGTTCACCCCGGAGGTCCAGCAGGAATTCCTGAACCTCATGGGTCTGATCGGCGCGATGCAGCCGGGTCACGAGGACCGCGCCGACCATGTCGTCGCCCGGCTCGGCGATGGCGAGCACACCAGGGGCGCCATGTCCCTCGTCCCGCCGGACGTCGCCGCCGACCCGGAGAAGCTGCGCGCGATGAGGGACCGGATCGACGCCGAGCAGGGGCAGCGGACGCGGGATCAGCGGACGGTGGAGGAGATCGCCCGCGCGAGCGGCATGAGCACCTCGGATCCTTCGGACACCTCGGGTCCCTCGGGACCCACGCAGGCTGAGGACAGCTGACCGAGGACGGCTGACTGAGGACGGCTGACTGAGGACGGCTGGCTGGGGGCGCGAAGCGTCCTCAGCCATGGCGCCGATCTCTGTGGACGCTGGCGCCGGAACCTCCCCCTAGTGGCGCCACCATGGCGCTGCGCAATGCCATCGCATCTCATCTCCCCGCCGGGGTGATCCTGGTGCGCGCACATGTCTGAGAGAAAACTCCAGGTCAGAGAGGTATGCGCCAAGCGGGCGTCAATCTGGCTCGCTATGGCGCTATCGATGTGCCATGATGGCGTCATGGGCCTCACGCCCTAGCCGAAAGCTCTTCCGGCGCCCGCCCCACCTTCACCAGCGTCACCCGCACGAGCCAAGAGGACGGAACAGCCATGCCTTCTTTCGAGACCCCCGGACCGATCACCGCGACCGTCGAGCTGGACTTCGGCACCGCCCGTATCACCGCGGGCAAGCGCACCGACACGGTCGTGGAGGTGCTGCCGAGCAACGGTTCGGACGACGACGACGTACGTGCCGTGCGGCAGACCCAGGTCAGCTGCACGGACGGCCGCCTCAGCGTCAGGACGCCCAAGAAGCGGTCTCCGTTCGGCACGGCGGGATCCATCGAGGTGAGCATCGAACTGCCCGCCGGATCCGATCTCCGGGGAAGCACGGGCCTGGGCAGCTTCCACTGCGAGGGCCGCTTCGGGGAGGTCGCGCTCACGTCCTCGCTCGGTGACCTCAAGGTCGACGAGGCGGCCGGTGCCGACCTCAGGACCGACCACGGCGGCATCCGCCTGACCCGTTCGACCGGGGACATCGAGGTCGTCGGCTCGGGCCGCATCGAGCTCGGCAGCGTCGCCGGCGCGGCGACCGTCAAGAACCTCAACGGCGCGACCGAAGTCGGCGAGGTCACCGGTGGTCTGACGGTCGGCGCGGCCAACGGCGACATCTCCATCGGCATCGCGCACGGCAGCGTGGGTGCCACATGTGCGAACGGCCGGATCGAGGTCGGGGTCGCCCGCTCCGGAGTCGAAGCGACGTCTTCCAACGGCGGCATTCGCGTCGGTGAGGTCATCCGCGGCCGTGTCGACCTGCGTACCTCCGTCGGCGACCTCGACGTCGGCATCCACGAGGGCACCGCCGCCCGGCTCGACCTCAACCCGAAGTACGGCACCGTACGCAATTCACTCGACCCCGCCGACGGCCCCGCGGGCTCCGGCGAGCCGGTCGAGGTGCACGCCCGGACCACGGCCGGCGACATCATCATCCGCCGCGCCTGACCCTGCCTGCCCCCACTCCCCTTCCCCGAAAGGAAAAACGGCATGACTGCCACTCAGGCATCCGCGCCGACCGTCGGCACCACGTCTACGTCTACGTCTACGGCTCCGGCGATCACGGTCACCGGTCTTCGTAAGTCGTACGGTGGCAAGGTCGTGCTGGACGGTGTCGATCTGTGTGTTCCGGCCGGGTCGGTGTTCGCGTTGCTGGGGCCGAACGGTGCCGGTAAGACGACCGCGGTGAGGATCCTGTCCACGCTCGTCACGGCGGACGGTGGTGATGTGCGTGTGGGGGGTCATGATCCGGCGGTCGAGCCGCAGGCGGTGCGGGCGGCGATCGGGGTCACGGGGCAGTTCTCCGCGGTCGACGGGCTGATCACCGGCACGGAGAACATGCTCCTCATGGCGGACCTGCACCACCTGTCCAGGGCGGAGGGGCGGCGGGTCACCGCCGGGCTCCTGGAGCGGTTCGGTCTGACGGAGGCCGCGGGGAAGCCCGCCTCGACGTACTCGGGCGGGATGAAGCGGCGTCTGGACATCGCGATGACGCTGGTCGGGAGCCCGCGGATCATCTTCCTCGACGAGCCGACCACGGGCCTGGACCCGCGCTCCCGCCACAACATGTGGGGCATCATCCGTGAACTCGTCTCCGGCGGGGTGACGGTCCTGCTCACGACCCAGTACCTGGACGAGGCCGACGAGCTCGCCGACCGTATCGCCGTCCTCCACGACGGCCGGATCGTCGCGGAGGGCACCGCCGACGAACTGAAACGGCTCGTGCCCGGCGGACACGTACGGCTCCGCTTCACCGACCCCGCCGCCCACCGCTCCGCGGCGTCCGCCCTGCACGGGTCCACCCGGAACGACGAGGCGCTCACCCTCCAGATCCCCAGCGACGGCACCCAGCGCGAACTGCGCTCCATCCTCGACTGGCTCGACTCCGCCGGTGTCGAGGCCGACGAGCTGACCGTCCACACCCCCGATCTCGACGACGTCTTCTTCGCCCTGACCAGCACCAGCACCGCCGGCACCGCCGGCACCGCCGGCACCACGTCCCAGGCAGACCAGTCCAAGGAGAACGCCCGATGAGTTCCCTCTCCCTCGCCGTCCGCGACTCCTCCACGATGCTCCGCCGGAACCTGCTGCACGCCCGGCGCTATCCGTCCCTGACACTGAACCTGCTGCTCACGCCGGTCATGATGCTGCTGCTCTTCGTCTACATCTTCGGCGACGTGATGAGCGCCGGCATCGGCGGCGCGGGCGCCGACCGCTCCGCCTACATCGCCTACATCGTGCCGGGCCTGCTGCTGATGACGATCGGGAGCACCACCATCGGCACGGCGGTCTCGGTGTCCAACGACATGACCGAGGGGATCATGGCCCGCTTCCGCACGATGGCGATCCACCGCGGCTCGGTCCTGGTCGGGCATGTCGTCGGCAGTGTCCTGCAGTGCGTGATGAGCGTGCTCCTCGTGGGCGCCGTCGCCGTCGCCATCGGGTTCCGCTCCACCGACGCCACGGCCCTGGAATGGGCCGCGGCCCTCGGACTCCTCGTCCTCTTCGCGACCGCGCTCACCTGGATCGCCGTCGGTATGGGCCTCGTCAGCCCGAACGCCGAGGCCGCCAGCAACAACGCCCTCCCGATGATCCTGCTCCCGCTCCTGTCCAGCGCCTTCATCCCCGTCGACACCATGCCCGGCTGGTTCCGGCCGATCGCCGAGTACCAGCCCTTCACCCCCGCCATCGAGACCCTCCGCGGCCTGCTCCTCGGCACCGGGATCGGCCACAACGGCTGGCTCACCCTCGCCTGGTCCCTCGGCCTCACCACCCTCGGCTACCTCTGGTCCACCTCCAAGTTCCACCACGACCCGAAGTAACCACCCTGAGCACGCGGGCCGACGCCCCGCCCCCGGCCACCCGGGGCGGGGCGTCGGCCGTGCCACCCGCGGAACCACGGGCTTGAAGCTTCCGCAGCGGCAGCCTCTACCTTCGTGAGCAGGGCCGGAGAGGCCGGCCCGGTGAAGCGACTCGTGAGGGGAGACGGCGATGGCCTGGCCGACCGCGGAAGTGGCCCGGATGTCGGGCGTGACGGCCCGCACCCTGCGCCACTACGACGAGATCGGCCTGCTGCCACCGGCCTGGACGGGCACCAACGGCCACCGCTACTACGAGGAGCGCGAGCTGCTGCGGCTCCAGCAGATCCTCGTACTGCGGGCACTGGGTCTGGGCCTGCCCGAGATCGGCCGGGTCCTGGCCGCGCAGGTCGACGAGCTGGAAGCCCTGCGCGGCCATCACCGCAGGCTGCTCGCCGAGCGCGACCGGCTCGACGCCCTGGCCGGCACCGTCTCCCGCACGATCACCGAACTGGAGCGATCCAGAGAGAACGGTGGTCCCATGACCGGCATCAACCGACCGGAGAACCTGTTCGAGGGCGTCCGCCCCGCCATGTACAGGGAGAGCCTGCGCGACTTCCCCGAGCTGGCCAGGGAGGTCGAACGCCGTACCGCGACGATGACCGAAACCCAGATCGAGACCGGGCACCGCGAGCGCACGGCACAGATGATCCGGCTGGCCGAACTGCTGACCGCCGGTACACCCGCCGACGCGGCGCCGGCGCAGGCGGAGGCGGACGCCCAGTACCGCACGCTGAGCGAACTGCGCGCCGTGACCGCCGAGGAGTACCGGGCGATCGGGCGCTCCTGTGTGGAGAACGAACCGTGGCGCGCGGCATACGAGGCGATCGCGCCGGGTCTGGCCGCGTACCAGCGCGACATCATCGAGGCGTACGCCACGACCCGGCTGAGCTGAGCCGAGCCGAGCCGAGAACCGGATCCGGTGCACCGGGGGCTCCGGGGGCCCTGTGCGGTCCCCGGGGCTCCTACACCACACCCGGCCCGCAGGTCTCGACATTTGATCAACTACAGCGAATTCAGGGGTACTTCGGAGGACTTTCGAGTGGGCTTCCGAGGCCTTCCCTATCCTCCCGATCATGAGTATCCCCACCGAGCTGATCGGTAGTATCCCGCGCCCTTCGGACCTTCACTCCGCCCTCACCGCGCACGCGCGGGGGCGGCTGAGCGACGCCGACCTGACCAAGCACCAGGAGCAGGCCGTCGCGGAGACCCTGGCCCGGCTGGCGGAGCTGGGCAGCCCCGTCCTGGTGGACGGGGAGCAGGCCAAGCCGAGCTTCGCCACCTACCCGGTCGCCGGCCTGGCGAGCCTTTCGCCGGACGGCGTCGTCATCCCGTTCGCCGACGGACACACCCGGCAGCTGCCCTGCATCACCGAGGGTCCCTTCCGGTACCAGGTGCACGCGGAGACCTATCTGCGCGAGGCGCAGCGGCTCACCGACCTGCCCGTCAAACAGGCGGTCATCGCCCCCTCCGCGCTCAGCCTGCTCTATCCGGCCACGCCCATCGAGGGGTACTCCCGCGAGGAGTTCCTGCGGGATCTGGCCGACGAGGCGGAGGCCGACATCCGCGGCTGCCTGGACGCCGGGGCCCATGTGGTGCAGCTCGACTTCACCGAGGGGCGGCTGTCGCTGAAGCTGGATCCGAGCGGCGGTGTCCTGGACGACTTCATCGCTCTCAACAACACGGTCCTCGACCGGTTCAGCGACGCCGAACGCGCCCGGATCGGCGTGCACACCTGCCCCGGCGGGGACCAGGACTCCACGCACAGCCTCGATGTCGACTACGCCGGGCTGCTGCCCAAGCTCTTCCAGCTCAGGGCGGGCAACTTCTACCTCCAGCTCGCGAGCGAGGCGGACCCGGACCGGGTGCTGAGCATCGTCGCGGACCATCTCCCGCCAGGGGCAAGGGTGTTCATCGGTGTGACCGACCCGATCGATCCACGGGTGGAGACACCGGAAGAGGTACGTGACCGGGTGCTCGCAGCCGCCCGTCACCTTCCGGTGGAACAGCTGGGCACCTGTGACGACTGCGGCTTCTCCCCGTTCGCGGACGACGCCTCCACCTCACGCGACCTGGCGTTCGCGAAGATCAACGCGCGGATTCGGGGTACGGCCATGGCCGCCGAGGCCCTCGGCGCCTAGGGCGTGTGTCGAAAGTAGCGCCGTCCGCCCGAAGGGCGGGGCTCACGGCGTCCGGTGCGTGCGATCGCGAGGCGGAGGAGTGTTCTCGTACTGGACGTACGAGAACACTCCGACAACGCCGACAACGCCGACAACGCCGACAACGCCGACAACGCCGACAACGCCGACAACGCCGACAACGCGGCGAGCGTGCGTGCCGGGCGTCGCGAGCCAGGCGGGACTTTCGACACACGCCCTGGCCCCGGGCCACGCGTCCGGCCTGCGGACCGTGAGTGGCGTACGGGCCCTGCGGAGGACGGCCCGGCACGGGGGTGTTCCCCGGCCGGGCCGTCGTCAGGCGGAGCCCCGCAGCGCCGCGAGGGTCTCCTCGGCCAGCACCCGCGCCCGGTCCACCGTCGCCGTCAGCGCCCCGGCGCTCACGCCCGGCGCTCCGAGCAGTTCACGGACCCGGGGGCCGAAGTCCGCCGGGGCGCCCGGGAGCGACTCGGCGACGGCCAGCGCCCCCTTCTCGTTGAGGCACCAGCGCCGGTCCCCGGCGAACAGCGCCTGTACCAGCACACCGACGGCCCGGGACAGGCACAGCGCGACGTACAGCGTGTCCCCCCGGGCCGCGCCCTTCCCCGCGGCGGTGACCAGGAACTCCGCCTCCCAGGCTCCCGCCGTCAATGCCTCCCGCAGCGGCTCCGGATACGTCGTCGCCCGCAGCCGTAGGTCCGTCAGCTCGCCCGAGGGATCGGCCAGCACCTGTCCGAGTGCCACCTCGCCCGCGTAGCAGGGAGACCAGAACCCGAGCGGATGCCCGGCCTGCACACCGACCTCGTACCGGCCCTCGCGGCAGTCCTCCCACACCCGCTCGACCCGGTCCAGGTCCCGCAGGATCCAGTCCACCGCGACACCCTCGGCCTGGAGCCACGCACCGCCGTTCACCCACGGCCCCCAGCCACCGGGCCCGGCCACCTCGACGTCCGGTCCGGCCAGCGCGCGCAGCGCGTCGAGGTCGAGTCCGGCCCGGTAGTAGACGCCGAGGTCCCAGTCCGAGTCCGGCCGGTGCTCCCCACGCGCCCGGCTGCCGCCGAGCAGCACGCCCACGACTCCCGGTACTTCGGCCAGCCGTGCCGCCATGTCTTCGATGATCACTCGCATGGAGCGAGTCTGGCAGCCGACCGGACGGACGGGCCAGCCGGTTTCGTACCGCGGCGGCGGAGGCGGGAACCGCACCCGCCTCAGTCCAGTGTGATCCGGGCGGCGACGGGCAGGTGGTCGCTGCCGGTGGCGGGCAGCGTACGGATGTGGCCGACGGTCGCCGAACGGGCCATGACCTGATCGATCCGGGCCACCGGGAAGGCGGCGGGGAAGCTGAGGGCGAAGCCGCGTCGCGCCGTGTTCATCCGCGAGGTCAGCGGGGCCAGCCCATGGTCGTCGACCGTGCTGTTGAGGTCGCCCAGCAGGATCACCCGGCGTACCTTCTCGGCGGCGACGGCCTCGCCCAGCAACCCGGCACTCTCGTCACGGCGGGCGGACGCGAGGCCGCTCGCTCCGATCCGGACCGAGGGCAGGTGTGCGACATACGCCGCGACCTCGCCGCGCGGTGTGTGGACGACGGTCCGCAGGCCACGGCTCCAGCCCTCCGCGATTCCCCGGGGCCTGATGTCCAACAGCCGGGTGCTGGACATCGGATGCTTCGACCAGAGTCCGACGGTGCCCCGGACCGCGTGGTACGGGTAGTCGGGGGCGAGGGTCTTCTCATAGACCGTCAGCGCCGGAGGCACCAGCTCCTCCAGTGCGATGAGATCCGGCTCGGCGTCCGCCAGCGCGCGGGCCGTGGCCGCCGGGTCGGTGTTCTCGTCGCTGACGTTGTGCTGCACCACGAGCAGATCGTCCGCCCCGGGCCCGTCCCCGGGCAGCAACAGCCCGCCGAAGAGGTACGCCCAGGCCGTCACCGGCAGCAGCAGGGCCACCAGCGCGACGGCCGAACGGCGCAGCAGGACCAGGCCGAGCAGCAGCACGGCCACCAGCCCGAGCCAGGGCAGGAACGTCTCCAGCAGACTGCCCGGACCGCCCGCGAGGTCGGCGACGACTCCGTGGAACACCAGCAGCGCGGCCGTCAGCACCGCGAGCGCGGCGAGCACCCGCCCCCGTCCCCGGGGCGACCGGTTCCCCGGGCGCCCCTCCGTGTCCCCGCCCCGTTCCGCCCACCGGAACGCCGCCCCCGCTCTCGACGCCGTACCGCTGTCCGCCCGCCGCACCATGTATCCCCTTCGCTTGCTCCTGCCCCCTCCAGGACGTGCGGTCCGGCTGATCGGTTTCCGGGGTGCCGCCCGGACCGACCCGGTCGGCGAGGTCCTGAAGGCCGGTGGCCGGTGGCGGCGGACCGCAGCATGTACGCGGCCTGATCGGGCGTGGAAACCCGAAGAGTTGTCGGCATGCGGTCAGCCAAACGCCTCCGTCGTCCCTGTCACCCGTTCGTGAGTTCCCGGGCCACCGGGGCCCCGGAAGCCGCACCCTCGCACAGAGCGGCCGACGACCGTGCCGCCCGAGCGCAACGGCTACAGGGGGAGAGGCATGACCCGAGCGGAGAACGGCGGAGGGCCGGGGGAGCGGACGGTTCTGATGGTGGTGGGGCTGGCCGACCTGGCGGTGGACACACTCGGCACCACCGTGGGCACGCTCCGGTCGCTGCTCGGCCGGTCGGACATGCCCGAGCTCGCGGCCGACGCGAAGTCGGACCTCCGGGCCCGGGGCCGGCTGGCGCTGGACCGGTACACGACGGTGCCGCCCGCGTACCTGGAGGTGCTGGCCCGGCACGCCGTGGCACGCCGGGCGGCCGACCGCGATGCCTGACCCGTACGGGGCGGACGCCTTCAAGGGCCGTATCGACGGGGTGCTGAGCGGTTTCGTGGCGCGGGAGACGGACGAACTCCTCGCCATCGACGCCGATCTGCGCCCGGTGGCGGACCAGGTGGAGGCGGCGGTGGCCGAGGGGAAGCGGCTGCGGGCGGCCTTCTGCTACTGGGGCTGGCGGGCCGCCGGTCAGCCGGACAACGACGCGCTGGTGCGGGCGGCGGCGTCCATGGAACTGGTGCACGCCGCCGCCGTGGTGCACGACGACATCATCGACGACAGTCCGCTGAGGCACGGCAGGCCCACCGCGCACCTCGCCCTGGGCACGGCTCTCGGGCCCCGGCCCCGGGCGAGGAGCGCGGGCCGGGCGCTGGCGATGCTGGTGGGCGATCTGCTGATGTCGCTGGCCGGGCAGCTGTTCGTCAACAGCGGCCTGCCCGCGGCCTGTCTGGCCCGCGCCCGTCCGCTGTGGGCGGCTCTCGCCCGTGACCTGATAGCCGGGGAGTGCCTGGAGATCCTGCGTACCGGTGCCGTCCCGGACACCGGCGACTCGCTGAAGGTGATCCGGTACAAGACCGCGAAGTACACCGTCGAACAGCCGCTGCTCATCGGCGGCGCCCTGGCCGGTGCGAGCGGCAGGCTGCGGGAGGGGCTTTCCGCCTACGGGGTGCCGCTGGGCGAGGCGTTCCAGCTGCGGGACGATCTGCTCGGCCTGTTCGGCGACCCGGCCCGCACCGGCAAGGCGAGCCTGGACGACGTGCGCGCCCACCGGCCCACCGCCCTGCTGGCGGAGACCTGGCGGCTGGCGGGCGAGCCGGAACGCGACCTGCTGCGCCGCCTGCTGGGCAGAGCGGACATCGGCCCGGACGGGCTGGAGGCGGTACGCGGGGTGATGAGCCGTCTGAAGGCGCCCGAGCGGATCGAGCGGATGATCCGGGCGCGGGCCGAGGAAGCCACCCGCGCCCTGGACGGGACGGACATCCCCGAGCACGCCGAACGCGCCCTGACGGCGCTGGCCCGGTCCGCGACCGTCCGCCACCACTGAGAACCCGCACCGCACGGCGGCCCGGCAGCGCTCCGGCGATCTGCCGGGTGCGTGCGCCCCGGGCCGGAAGAGAAGCCGAGGAACCGAGCATGATCTACACCGAGTCGTCGATGGACGCCCTGCGACAGGGCGGCGACGAGCTGGCCGACGCCACCGTGGCCACGCTGTTCGAGCGCGGGGAGGTGGGGAAGTTCAACACCCTCATGCGGTACGTGTCCACCGCGGGGAGCCCGCTGCCCGAGGGGCTGCCCGAGGTCGCGCTGGAGTATCTGCGCGCGACCGGTGCGCCGCCCGCGTGGGTCGACTGGGGCGAGATGGAGAAGGCGCGGCTGTTCTTCATCGACAACAACGTGCACATCTCCACCGCGCTGTCCTTCGCGTCGATGCCCGCCTGCTACGTCGTCCCGCACGTGGCGAAGCTGCTGTCGGCCACGCACGCGCTGGAGTACCCCTCCCAGCGGATGGCGGAGACCGGGCAGTTCACCGTCCACCTGATGCGGCCCGACGCGTTCGAGGCGGGGAGCCGCTTCGTCCCCGCCGTGCAGAAGGTCCGTCTGCTCCACGCCTCCATCCGCCACCACCTGCGCAGGGAGGGCCGCTGGGACGTCGGGACGCTGGGGACCCCGATCTGCCAGGAGGACATCATCGGCGGTCAGATGTTCTTCTCCCTGCTGGTCCTCGACAGCCTGCACCGGCTGGGCATCCACATGAGCGTCGACGGCGCCGAGGCGTACTTCTACGCCTGGCGCGTGGTCGGCGCGATGCTGGGCGTCGACCAGGACCACGTACCCGAGGACCTCGACTCCGCCCGGCAGTTCCTGGACCTGTACATGACCCGGCACATGGGGCCCAGCGAGGAGGGCGCCCGCCTCACCCGGCAGCTGATCGACCTCTACGAGGAAGTGGTCCCCGGCACGCTCCTCGACCCGGTCGTCCCGGCGCTGATCCGCCATCTCATCGGCGACACCTGCGCGGACTGGCTGGACGTGCCGCGTTCCGCCTGGGACACCCTGGTCAAGGCCGTGCCCCGGCTGCTCGGTGTTCTGGAGACCATCGAGGACCGGTCCCCGCTCGGAGCCCGTGCCCTGGACCGGCTGGGCCGGCTCACGACGGTCCTGGAACTCTCCTCCCTCACCCGCGGCCGGGTCATGCACTACGCCATTCCGGAGCAGCTGAAGAAGGACTTCGGCGTCTCCGCCGCCGTCTCGCGCACCCGGCGCTGGGCCCCGCCCGCGCCCACGGTCGGCCCGCGCTGACCGCCACCGCCGGCCAGGGGCCTCCCGCGGGTGCCGGGAAAGCCCTCAGGGCCGCTCGCCCACCTGTGTGACCCGTTCGTCGCCGAGCCGGTGCTGCACGTCCTGGAGGAGCACCCGCAGCAGCCCGTTCAACTGGCTCTGCTGCTCGGGCGTCAGAGCGGTGATCAGTTCCGCCTCCCGGTGGAGCACCTGGTCGACGGTGGCCTCGACCAGTGCGTGGCCCGCCGGGGTCAGGGTGACCAGCACGGTTCGCGGGCGTCCCTGGGCGGGCTGCCGGACGACGAGCCCCTCGCGCTCGGCACGGGCCACCCTCTGGGAGACCGCGCCTGCGGTGACCAGGGAGCGGTGCCCCAGTTCGCGGGTGCTCAGGGTGTACGGGTCACCGCTGCGGCGCAGCACGCTGAGCAGGTCGAGCGTGGCCGTGTCCACGCCCGCGTGGGCCAGGACCCGGCGCCGGTCGTCACCGAAGAGCTTGGCCAGCTGCCAGATCGGGGTGACGATCCCGATGGAGGAGACGGGCGTCCCGGGACGCTCGCGCTCCCAGGCGGCCGCGATGTCCTCGGCGGACGGAAGGCCGGAATCCCCGACCCTACCGTCCGACGCCGGGACCAGGGGTTCTCTTGCCATCGTGCCACTCCCAGGTGTTACGTTTAGCTCTAAATTTAGGTCTACACCAACCATACGGAGCTGAGTCCATGGCACGCAACATTCTGGTCACCGGCGGTTCCACGGGCATCGGCCGAGCCCTCGCCGGCCACTTCGCCGAGCGCGGCGATTCCGTGATCATCACCGGCCGGCGACCCGGTCCGCTCAAGGAGACGGCCGCCGCGATCGGCTGCCGCGGGCTGGTCTGCGACCACACCGGCCCGGAGGCGCTCACCGCGCTGCTCACGGAGCTGCCCGAGCGGATCGACGTACTCGTCAACAACGCGGGCGGCAACACCGACTTCGACGCGGACGGTGCCGACGACCTCGCCGCGTACGCCCGTGACTTCCGTGCCAACCTCGACGCCAACCTCGTCAGCGCGGCCCTGACCACCAAGGCGCTGGAGAGCCGTCTCGCACCCGGTGGCGCGGTCGTGCACATCGGCTCCATCGCAGCGGACCAGGGCGCGGGCTCCTACGGCGCGTCCAAGGCGGGCCTGGCCGCCTGGAACCTCGATCTCGCACGGCAGCTCGGTCCTCGCGACATCACCGCCAACGTGGTCGCGCCCGGTTACACCGGCGGCACGGAGTTCTTCCGCGACCGCCTTCCCGCCGAGCGACGGGAACACCTGATCGCCGACACACTCACGCACCGCCCCGGCACACCGGCCGACATCGCGGAGGCGGTCGGCTTTCTGGCGTCTGTGGCCGCCCGGCACATCACCGGGCAGGTGCTGCACGTCAACGGGGGCGCCCTGACGACCCGGTGACACTCCACCCGCAGCCGGCACACGCACGACGGCGGCTCCTCGGCCCCCTGGGGGCGGGCTGCGGCGCCCGCGGGCCGTCACGGCGGACACAACCGGGCCCATGGGGCCGGGGCCGGTGGGCTCCGAGGTGGCCACCGCGGCGTTCTCCGGATCAGCGGGAGGCGGCGGGGCCGACGTTCGGTGGCTGGACGAGCAGGCGTTGAACCGCGGCCGCACGTCGCCTGAACCGGCCCGGCGGCCACGCCGCTGTCCGCCGGCCCGTACCTGCGGACCCGGGTCCGTAACCGCCCACGGCCCGGCCCGGCTCCCTCATCAGGAGCCGGGCCGGGCCGGCGGGCGTGTCCGTTGCCGGGCGGACGGGGCGGGTGACGCCGCCGGGTGTCAGGCTCGCTTGGACCTGCGGCGGGCCGCCAGGACCAGGCCGGTACCCACGGCGAGTACCGCGGCGGTCCCGATGATCATCGGGACGGTGCCGCTGCTGCCCGTCGAAGCGAGGTCGCCGCCCTTGCCCGGCGTCTTGCTCGACGACGGGGCGGGCGTGCCCGGTACCGCGGGCTCGGAGGAACCGGAGGACGGGGTGCCGCTCTCCGTGGGCGGCGTCACCGAGGCGGACGGCGTGGCGTCCACCGGCGGCGTCGTCGTGGGGGTGTCGCTCGGCGTCGGTGTGGTGGTCGGGGGCTTCCCGGTCTCCGGAAGGCAGCCGGTGAAGGGGAAGTGGTGCGTCTCCGCGCCGCCCGAACCGTGCAGCGAGGCGACCCACACCGAGCCGTTGACCGGTGCGCCGGTACCCAGCTCCAGATGTGCCCGGGGTGCCAGCACGCTGCCGGGCCAGGCCGCCTTGCTGCTCTTGGTGACCGTGCGGGCCTCGGGGAAGTTCCACAGCAGCCGGGCACGGACCTTGCCGTCGGAGGCGCTCTGGAGCTTGTCGTCGAGTACGTAGTCCTGCCCACCGGACAGGAAGAAGCCGGTGGTCCCCGCCTTGGCCATGTCGTACGTCTCGCCGCTGACGTTGACGATCGCGGTGGCACCGGCCGGGATCTTGAGGTAGATGTCCTTGGCCTGCTCCAGCTGACCGGCGGTCACCTTGAAGATGTTGCGCCCGGTGTCGCTGCCCTTGAGGGT
Organism: Streptomyces sp. NBC_00654; assembly: GCF_026341775.1. Taxonomy (NCBI): domain Bacteria; kingdom Bacillati; phylum Actinomycetota; class Actinomycetes; order Kitasatosporales; family Streptomycetaceae; genus Streptomyces; species Streptomyces sp. NBC_00654. The sequence continues at coordinate 208,591 of NZ_JAPEOB010000004.1, forward strand.
GAGCTTGGTGCCCTCCAGCGCGACGTCCGTGCCGCTGGTCACCGCTTCCCCGGCCAGTGCCGAGGAGTAGGCGCGGAGCTTGGTGAACTCGGCGTCGAAGTCGATCAGCCCGGCGTCCTTGCGGAACGTGCCGGAGTGCAGCTCGACCGCGCGGTCGCGGACCTCGCCGCCGACGACCGCGTTGCCCTTCATCACCGCGGTGACCGAACCGCCGTTGAGCAGGTCGCCGCGGACGACGAGCGAAGCCCGGCCGGGCAGCGCGTCGACCTCGGCCGCGGTCAGCTCATTGGCGACGCTGAATCCGCCGCGGAAGTCGGCGTTGCCACCCACGGCCACCGCGCCCTCCGCGTCGGGGGAATGGACATCGTCGCCGAGGACGAACTCGCCGTACTTACCGGCGATTCCGAAGGCGTCGGTGGTGCACCCTGCCGAGTCGGCGGGGGCGGCCTGTGCGGCCGGGACGGCCGTGAGGCCGAGAACGAGAGCTCCACCGAGCATGGCTGCTGCGGCGGTTGCGGTTATGCGCATGGGGCGTGATTCTCCAGCGGAGGTGGTTGTAAAGATTCCGTGGCGGTTGCCCATAGTTTTCACACAATCAGATATTGGTCAAGACCAATGCCCAAAGGGCTGGCGAAAAGCGTCAAATGACGGATTTGTTCGACTATGTGGGATCGGATGCGGCGCGGCCGGGCGGGGTCGTCGCCCCGCCTCTTCAGGCCAGAACACCCCCGCCGCCCGCACGTGGGAGGGGTGGTTCCCCTCGAAGGCGGGGGCGTGCGGAACCGGCCGGACATGGCGGGGCGCCGTCGCTCGCTCGCCGCGCGCCCGCCTCCCGGCCCGTGGTGACGCGCCGGGAGAGTTCGGCGCGGGCCGCGGGAAACGGGGCTGACTGTCCTGGGAAAGAATAGGTTGCTGTCAATCTGAACGTTGACTAGAATTTTACTAGGTTGGTCAGTATGCTTGTCGCGCCACGTTCGTTTGATCCAACCGGATGGCCCGTACCGCCTGCATTACGATGATCTCGCAGATCAGGACGGCGGCAGAAGGCGCGGCCACGTCTGAAACTCCGGTGAAGACATATACGCCATATCCGCCGGTCCGGGAAAAGTTCGCTTCAGGCTCGCTTTCTCGAGACCTGTCAAGTGAGGGGTCACAGTGACCGCGATCGAAGGGCTGGGATCACGTATTCGGCGACTGCGCAGAGCTGCCGGTCTTTCCCAGGAGGCACTGGCCCGTCCCAACCTCTCCCCCAGCTACGTCTCCCTGCTGGAGGCCGGAAAGCGCGTCCCCTCGGAGGACGTCCTCGCGCAGCTCGCCGAGCGGTTGGGGTGTGATCCGGCCTATCTCATAGGGATGATCGCCAAGCCGGACTCGGTGGATCTGGAGATCGAGCTGCACTACGCGCAACTCGCCCTGCGCAACGGCGAATCGCAGGCGGCGCTGGAGACCTTCACCGCTCTGCTGGCCAAGTTGCCGGCCACCGACCGGACGGATCTGCGGTTCGCCGTGGAGCTCGGCATCGGCCAGTCCCTGGAGCATCAGGGCGAGCTGGAGGAGGCCGCCCGGAACTTCGAGTCACTGCTGCAGTGGTCCGCGGCGCAGGGGCGCGGCATCCTGGACCGGCTCAGCGTGGTCATGCCGCTGTGCCGGTGCTACCGCGAACTGGGCGACCTCTCGCACGCCATAGACGTCGCCGAGGAGGTGCTGGCCGAGGCGGACGCCGCGGACCTGCCGCCCACGGTCACACAGCTGGAGCTGCTGTCCACACTGATCGGTGTGTACTGCGAACGCGGTGACCTGCACCGGGCGAACTTCCTCGCCGGCGAGGCGATCAGCCGTGCCGAGGTCATGTCCGACCGCCGGGCGCTCGGCGGCGCCTACTGGAACGCGAGCGTGGTCCTGCACCGGCGCGGACGGTCGAGCGAGGCCCTGGACCTGCTGAAGAAGGCCGTCGCCATCTATGCCGAGGGCGACGACGAGCGCGCGCTGGCACGGGTGCGCAATGCGCACGCGACGGTGCTGCTGCAGTCGGACGACCCCAACCCCGAGGTCGCCAAGACGCTCCTCGAACAGAGCGCCGCCACCCTGCGCACCCTGGGCAGCAGCCTCGACGTGGCCTACGTCGAGACGGCGCTGGCCCGCGCGGAGGTGATGCTCGGCTGTGCCGGGGCCGCGATCGAGCACGCCGGGGTCGCCCTTGACCTGCTGGGACCCGAACACCGGCTGGAGAGCGCGCGCGTGCATCTCGTGCTTGCCGCCGCCCATCTGCTGCGCGACGACTACGACGCCGTACAGGCCGCGTACGAACGGGGGGCGTTGCTGCTCGAAGCCTCCGAGGCCGGGCGCCAGGCCGCCTTCGCCTGGTCGGAACTGGGCGAGATCCTGGAGAAGAGCGGGGAGAGCGAGCGCGCGGTATGGGCCTACCGCCAGGGGATGCGTCTGATGGGGCACCGCAGCTCGCTCGTCGCGAACACTCCGCGCCGGGTCCGGCAGGACTGACGCTCCCTCACACCCTCCGCGCGCCCATCCGCCCCAGCGCCCCAGCGCCCCATGAGACCTCTCATGGGGCGCTGCATGCTGTACGGGGGCCGGTGCCGGGGCGCGGGCCTGTGGTGCGGCGCGGCGCGGGTACGGCCCGGACGTCAGCAGCAGAGTGGGATGTCGGTGTCGATCTCGCTGTTGTCGAGCATGACCGCCTCCGAACCCACGCCGCCCGCGACCGTCTCCACGGCGGCGGAGCTACCGGGCAGGAGAAGCAGGGCGGCCAGTAAGTAGACGGCGATCTTCTGCATTGCAGACACCTCTCATTTGCCACGGCGATGGCCGTAGGGAGTGCGACGGGATCGAGCATGACAGTCCTCGACTGGGCCAGTCAATAAAACAAAGACGCAGGCGAATCATCTGTATTGCCTTGTTTATGCACCGTATCTACCGTGCGCATTCCGGTATAATTGATGACATTTTTACGGCAATATCGAAGGGGAAAAAGTTTGTTACTCTGTGAGTCATATTTGAGTCATTAAGTTTGGAGGCAGGGTGTCCGGCAGTGGGGCGAGGTGGCCGGTGCGGAGTTCGCCCGGCGCCATTCATCAGGTGGCGGACGCCCTGGCAGCCCGCGGCTACCGCTGGCAGCCGCCGCCCCCGCTGGGAGAGGCCGGCGGCTCGGGACCGTTCGCGCACTACGGCGCCGCGTCCTGGATCGACCCCCTGCTCCCGCCGTTGTCCCACTCGCGCGGCGGGGTGCACACCGTGCGCTGGTCCATCAGGACCCACCGCCTGCACGGCGTGCCGACCGCGATGCCGCCCTCGGCCCAGCGGGTGCTGAGCGCGGTCTGGGCGGGCCCCCGCCCGCCGCAGGTCCCCGTCGGCGACGTGACCGGCGCACTGGCGCACGCGGGCCTGGACCCGCGGCGGCTGGCCTGTGTCGTCTCGGCGCGGCCCCCGGACGGCAACGCCGTGCACGAGGCGCTGACGGCCCATCCGGTCACCGCCGCGGGACAGGTGAGCATCGACACGTGCGCCGGCGCGGCGCTGCGGCGTACGGTGCTGGCGGTGCGGGCGCACGTCAGCATCGAGTATCCGGTCGGCGCCCCCTGCAGCGGCACCTGCCGTCCCGGCTGCCGGTGCGGCCGCTATCTGGTGCTGGCCCGGCTCCAGTTCGGGGAGACGTCCCGGGGCCGCTCCCTGCTGGAGGCCGTCGTCCTGGAGAACGGCCTGCTCGGCGCCCTGGGAGACACGCGCGAGCCCTTCGCCGTCCGGCGGTTCGCGCCCCTGGTGCGCAGCGCCCACGAGTCGCTGCCGGACCAGGTGGCGGCCGCCGCCGGTGCGGAGCACGTACGGCTGCTCGTCGACCGCTGCTTCACGGCCGCGCTGCTGCTCGGGCAGGGGGTCGTGCCGGGTGCGCGCGGGCGGGCCCATGTGGTGCGGCGGCTGCTGCGGCAGGCCGGGGTCCGGCTCTTCCTCGCGGGCGGCTCGCTGACCCGGCTCGACCACCTCGTGGGGGTGGCGGACGGCTCGGTCCGCGCCGAACTGGGCTTCGCCCCCCTCACGGTCGTCCTGTCCGACACCGTACGCACCGAGCGCGAGGGCCTGGCGCGGGTGCTCGCCCGTGCGCCCGTACTGCTGCACCGGGCCGTCGCGGGCCACCGGGAGCCGGCCGCGCGGGCGGACGCCGTACTGCGTCTGCGCAATGAGCACGGTGTGCCCCTGGACCTGGCCATGACGTGGTGCCGGGAGAACGGCATCTCCGTCTCGCTGAGGGATGTGGCACGGCTGGAACGGAGCGCGCGGGGGCCGGCGAGGCGGGGTGTCCGGCCGGAGGGCTGAGGCGGGGCGCGCGGCGGGGCGCCGGCGCGGCGGGGCGAGTACGGGCGCGGGGCGAGCGACGAGGGGCGCGGGGCCGCCCCTTCCGTACGGGAGGTCAGTCGGCGGACGCGGCGTGCAGGGGTTCCTCGTCGAGGAGGCCCTGCTGTGCGGCGAGCACCCCGGCCTGGAACCGGCTCTCCGCGCCGAGTTCCTCCATGATGTCGGCGATGTGCTTGCGGGCGGTCCGCAGCGACATCCCGATGCGGCGGGCGATGGTCGCGTCCTTCATGCCCGCCGTGAGCAGCCGAAGGATGGTCCGGTCGATGTCCTTGGCGACGAGCTCCAGGCCGTCGGTGGCGGCGTCGGAGAACGGGGTGGCCTGCGTCCACTCCTGCTCGAACACGTCGCACAGATAGCTCACGATGGACGGCTCCCGGATCACCACGGCGCCCCAGGTGTCCCCGCGCTCGGGTATGAAGGCCAGCTTGCGGTCGAAGACGATCAGCCGGCCGAACAGTTCGTGCCGGGTACGGTACTCGGCGCCGCGGGCCGAGAGGGTCGCGACATAGGCCTGACTGGGGCCGTTGAAGCGCGCGGTGTGGTGGTAGAGCGTACGGATCCGCACGCTGCGGGCCAGCATCGCGGTGTCGCGGGGGAGGGCCTCCCGCAGCACTTCGGGGACCCGGTTGCCGCCCGGCTGGCTGGTGAGCATCTCCTGCGTGCACTCCTGGGAGGCCAGGGTCAGGGCGGCGCGCACCTCCTGCGGTCCGGGGATGATCTCGAAGCCGACGGGCAGCCGGCTCAGGCTCTCCAGGTAGTGGCCCCGCAGGCCCGCGAACTGCTCGCGGATGTCGTGCAGTTCGGCCTTCTGGCTGCGGATCGCCGACTCCATGGACGTGGTCACCACGGCGGCCACGAGATCCGGGTCCACCGGGCGGAGGCGGTCGGGGTCGTCCACTTCCGGCCGGAGGAGTCCGAGTTCGGTCAGGGAGGCCACGGCCGACTCCAGCTCGGCGCGGTCCAGGCCCAGTTCGCGGCCGGCGTGGTCGGGGTCCATCCTGCCGTTCCTCGCCACCCACCGGTACAGGGCGACTTCCGTGTCGCCGGGCCGCGTGGGCGGTGCGGGCGACCGGCCTTGGTTCACTGCGAACACTACGTCCCCTGTTCCTCTGGCCCGTGGGACAGCTTGCCGGATGCCCCGGCACGCATCGGGCCCGCAGGGGGCGCGACGGTGCCGAAGTCCGTAGGAGCGGTGCGGGAATCAGTCCGGGATCACCGGACCCGTTTCCCTGTCGCCCCTTTATCGGTCCCCCCGTCACCCTACTGACCGCGAGCCTAGAGATTCGAGTCATGCCTGTCAATATTCGTCAGTCAATAAACCGTGAATCCGAAGTGTGTGGTTGACGGGCGAGCCGCCGTGCGTACCAGGCGGCCCGTAACTCGCCGCAGCTCCCCGCAGCTCCCCGCAGCTCCCCGCAACTCCTTGCTTCGACCGCCCGGTTTGCCCCTTTGCTCACGCTTCGCAGTGATACGCGCCCGCCTCGTTTTCTTGTCGGGCAGGTTGGTGAGCAGGGGCGGGACTGGGTGGGACGGGCCGTGACAGTCACAGTGAAGGAGCGGTGCCGAGCCGCCTCCCGAAAAGGGATTCGGCCGCTGTGCCGTACACGCAAGGCATTCCTAGTATTTCCGCGTTCACCCGCCCGGGGTGGCGTGGATTCTGGTCCCGCACGTCTTGTGCGGGCCTGTGAAGGTAAACGTCCGGGGAAGGAAAACGGCGGATGAGTGTGGAAGTCGGTTCCAAGGACGCGCAGGACATCGCCCTGCGTATCGCCGGGATCTTCGGGGAGGTCCTGGGCGCGGACGGCGCGCCCACCACGGACAGCGCGTTCCTGGAGATCGGCGGCGACTCGCTCACGGCCGCCCGCGCGGTGTCGCTGGTCAGCACCGCGGTCGGCGTCCGGGTGACGGTCCGTGATCTGTTCCGGGCCAGGACGGCCGACGGTCTCGCCGCCGTGGCCGCGGGCCGGATGAGGGCCGCCGCCCCGTAGAGGCGGTCCAGCGGTCCCTGACGGGCCGCGGTCCCCGACAGGCGGCCGTCCCCGACAGGCCGCAGTCACCGACAGGCGCACGAGGAATCACCGGACAGTCCCTTGAGGCTTGAGGGCCGTTCCGCAGGTCCGGGCGGTGTCCGCCCGGTTTTCACGACGACTCTGGGAGGAAACGGCATGGCGTCCCAAACGTTCCGCGTGGTGGTGAACGGTGAGGAGCAGTACTCGGTCTGGCCGGTCGGCCGGGAGATGCCCGAGGGCTGGTTCGACGAGGGCACGTCCGGCTCGAAGGAGGAGTGCCTGGCCCATGTCGAGCAGGTCTGGACGGACATGCGCCCGCTCAGTCTCCGACAGGCGCGGTGAGACGACCGACATGAGCACGCCGAACAAAGCAGCTGCGGAATCCATGGGAGGACGTCGTGACCAGTGAAGGGCTGGGGGAGAGGCGCGTACTCACCGCGGCGAAGCGTGAGTTGCTGCGCCAGCGGCTGCGCGGGCGCCCGGCGCCCGCGCCGGACCGGCGGGAGCCCGCGGACGGCATTCCGCGGCGGCCGGCCGGGGAAGCCGCACCGCTGGCGCCCGTCCAGCACAACCTGTGGGTGGCGGACCGTCTGCTGCCGGACAACTCCACGTTCAGCGTGCACCGTGTACTGCGGCTGACCGGCACGCTCGACCGGGCCGCGGTCCGGCGCGCGCTCGACGCGCTGGTCGAGCGCCACGAGTCGCTGCGCCTCGTCTTCCGCGACGGGCGTCCGCCGACGCAGACCGCGCTGCCTCCGGCCCCCGCCGCGCTCCGCGAGGCCGACCTGACCCGGCTGCCGCCCGCCGCCCGCGCGAACGCCGCCGTGCGGCTCGCGGAGGAGGAGATCGGCACACCGTTCGACCTGGAAGCGGGACCGGTCTTCCGGGCCGTCCTCGCGAAGCGCGACGAGAGCACCCACCTGCTGGTCCTCAACCTGCACCACTGCGTCGCCGACGAATGGTCCTGCGGCGTGCTCGGGCGCGAGTTCGGTGCCCTGTACGCGGCCTGCGCCGAAGGCGTCGAGGACCTGCGCACGGTGCTGCCGGAACTTCCGGCGACGTACACCGACTACGCGGCCTGGCAGTCGGCCCGGCTCTCCGGCGACCTGCTCACCGTCCAGCGGGACTACTGGCGCAAGGCTCTCGACGGTGTTCCCCCGGTGCTGGAGCTGCCGGCCGACCATGTGCGCCCGCCCGCCCCGACGTTCTGGGGGCACGGCGCCCGCCGGCGGCTGACCCCGGAGGCCAGTGCCGCCCTGCGCGCCTACGCCCGCGCCCGGGGCGTCACCCTCTACACGGCCGTCCTCGCCGTCTACGCCGCGTTCCTGCACCGCTGGAGCGGAGGGCAGGAACGATTCTCCGTACTGACGCCGGTGTCGGGCCGGGTCTCCGCCGATACCGAACCCCTGATCGGCATGCTGGCCAACACGCTGCCGCTGCCGATGGACACCACGGGCGCGCCGGCCTTCACGACGCTGACCGACCGTGTCAACGCGGTCGTCCTGGGCGCGCTGGAGCACCAGGACATCACCTTCGAGCAGCTGGTCGCCGACGCGGGGCTCCCCCGGGACACCTCGCGCAACCCGCTGGCCCAGGTCATGTTCCAGTGCATCGAGGCCGGCGAACACGTCTGGGAACTGCCGGGCCTGGCCGTCGAGCGGGAGCGGGTGAGCAGGGCGTCGGCCAAGGTCGACCTGTCGCTGATCGCGGTGAACCTCGACGACGGCGTCCAGCTCGACCTCGTCGGCGAGACCTCCCTGTTCGAGCCCGCCACGGTGGAGCGCATGCTCGACTCGCTGGTCGAGGTCCTCACCCGCGCCGTGGTCCGGCCGGACACCGTCGTCGGCGCCCTCGACCTGCTCTCCGCCGCCGACCGGGAGCGACTGGCGGCGGAGTGGAACCCCGCCGCCACCGGCGCCCCGCCGGCCGGCACGGTGCTCGACCTCTTCGACGCGAGCGTGGCGGCCACCCCCGACGCGCCCGCGGTCGTCTTCGGGGACACCACCCTGACGTACCGCCAACTCGACGCGGCGTCCGACCGGACGGCGGAGCGGCTGCTCGCAGCGGGCGCGGCGCCCGGCGAGCTGGTCGGTATCCACCTCTCCCGCAGTGAGCGGCTCGTGGTCGCGCTGCTGGGCACCTGGAAGGCCGGCTGCGCCTATCTGCCGCTGTCCCTCGACCATCCCGTCGAGCGGGTGCGGACCACGCTGGAGGACGCGGGCGCCGTTCTGGTGCTCGGCGAACGCGGCCGGACCGCCCTGGGCGACGGCCCGCCGGTCCTGTACATGGACGACGAGACCGGCACGCTCGGCGCGGCCGGCGAGACCGGCGCGGCCGACGAGACCCGCAGGACCCGCGCGGCCGGCGAGACCCGTGCGGCCGGCACCGACCGCGCCACCGCGCCCCGCGTCCGCCCCGCCGTCCCCCCGATGAGCCTGGCCTATGTGCTCTACACCTCCGGGACCACCGGCCGCCCCAAGGGCGTGGCGGTGCATCACGCCGGGGTGCTGAACTTCCTGTGCGGCCTGCGGGACGAGCTCGGATCCCGGCCGCAGGACGTCTGGTTCGGCATCACCGGCCCGACCTTCGACATCGCGGTGGCCGAGACCTTCCTGCCGCTGATCACCGGCGCCCGTGTGGTGGTGACCCCGGACGGAACGGAGCGGGACCCCGCCGCGGCGGCGGAGATCATCCGCACGCACGGGGTGACCCATGTCCAGATCACCCCGTCCGGCTGGCGCATCCTCCTGACCGCCCCCCGGCTGCCCCGGATCGCCGTGGCCATGGCCGGCGGCGAGGCGCTCCCCCCGTCGCTCGTCGCCGAAATGCGCCTGGCTGCCCGGCGCGTGCTGAACTGCTACGGCCCGACCGAGATCACCGTCTACGCCACCTACGACGATGTGACCGACCCCGGCACCGGCATCACCGTCGGTGCCCCCGCCGCCCATGTCACGGCCCATGTGCTGGACGAGGCCATGCGGCCCGTGCCGCCCGGTGTGGCGGGCGAGATCTACATCGGCGGGGCCGGTGTGGCCCACGGCTACCACGCACGCCCCGGACTGACGGCGAGCACCTACGTCCCGGACCCGTTCGGCCCGCCCGGCGCGCGGCTGTACCGCTCCGGCGACCTGGCGGTCCGGCGCACGGACGGCCGGATCCGCTTCCTGGGCCGCAACGACCACCAGGTCAAGATCCGCGGCCACCGCATCGAACTCGGCGAGATCGAGGCCCGGCTGACCGAGCACCCCGAGGTCTCCGAGGCCGTGGTGACGGTCCAGCAGGCGCCCTCCGGTGCCCGCCTGGTCGGTTACGTCGTCGGCGGCGCCCGTGAGGAGGAACTGCGCCGCCACCTCGGTGCGGCGCTCCCGGCGGCCATGGTGCCCGCCGTCTTCGTGATGCTGGACAGCATGCCGCTGTCCGCGAACGGCAAGGCCGACCGCAAGCGCCTGCCCGCCCCGCAGACCGTGCCCGACGACGCCGCGACCGAGGAACTGCCCGCGGACGGGCCGCAGCGCGTGCTGGCCGGACTCTGGTCGGAACTGCTCGGCGTCGAACGGGTCGGCCCGCGCGACAGCTTCTTCGCCCTCGGCGGCGATTCCGTCAGCGCCGTGTTCCTGGTGTCCAAGGCCCGTGAGGCCGGCTACGTCCTCACGGCGCGCCAGGTGCTCGCACACCAGACCCTCGCCGAGCTCGCCGCGGTCGCCGTCCCCCCGGCCGTCACCCCCGCCGTACCGGCCCCCACCCCCGAGGACTTCCCGCTCGCCGGTCTCGGCCAGGACGACCTCGACCGCGTCCTGTCCGGCACCGGGACGGGCGACGTCCAGGACATCTACCCCTGCACCCCGCTCCAGGCGGGCATGCTGTTCGAGGCCGTCCACGACCCCGACGGCGACGCCTACTTCACCCAGTACCGCTGGGAGATCGAGGGTGACCTCGACCCGGACACCCTCGCCGCCGCCTGGCAGTACGTCGTCGACCGGCACGACGCCCTGCGCTGCTCGTTCCGCTGGGAGGGGCTGCCCCGGCCGTTGCAGGTGGTGCACCGGAGCATCCCCCTCGGCCTCACCACGCTGGACTGGACGGACACCCCCGCCGGGGAGACCGGCGCCCGGCTGGACGCCCTGCTCGCCGAGGAGCGCCGGCGCGGCTTCGACCTGTTCCGTACCCCGCCGCACCGCCTCCATCTGATCCGTACCGCGCCCGCCACCCACCACCTGGTCTGGCACAGTCACCACATCCTCGCCGACGGCTGGAGCGTCGGACCGGTCCTCAACGAGGTCTTCGCCACCGTCACCGCGCTGCGCCGGGACGGGCATCCGCCGCGTGACCTGCCCGCGCCGGTGTCCCACCGCAGCTATGTGGAATGGCTGGAGAACCAGGACCCCCGCGCGGCCGAGGACCACTGGCGCGAGACCCTGGCCGGACTGACCGAGCCCACTTCCCTGCCCGTCGTCCGCCCGGCCGGTGAGGACCGTCCCGCCGGCCGCGCCCGCACCGTCGAACGCGGCCTCGCCCCCGGGCTGATCGAGGAGCTGACCCGGCTGGCCCGCGCACGGCGCTGCACGCTCGGCACCGTGCTCCAGGGCGCCTGGGCGCTCCTCCTCGGACGCTGGAGCCGGAGCGACGACGTCATGTTCGGGCTCACGGTCTCCGGCCGGTCGGTGGACCTCCCGCAGATCGAACGGACCGTGGGACTGCTCTCCAACACCCTTCCGGTACGCGTCCGCTGGAGCGGGGATGACCGCCTCGGCGACTGGCTCGGCCGCCTCGGCGGGGAGCTCGGCGCGCTGCGCGACGTCGAGCACTGCTCCCTCGTCGACATCCACGGCTGGTCCGACGTGCCGGGCGACCGCAAGCTGTTCGACAGCATCCTCGTCGTGCAGAACCTGGCCGCCGCCGGACGCGCCGACCTCGGCGGACTGCGGGTGCGCATGGGCCCGGTCCACCAGAACAGCGGCTACCCGCTGATGCTGAACATCCGGCTCGACGCCGACGGGCCGTGCGCGCAGCTCATCCACGACGACGCACGCGTGGACACCGAGGACGCCGAACGGCTCCTCGCCTCGTTCGGCCGGCTCCTCGCCTCCGCCGCCGAAACGCCCGACGCGCGGATCGCCGATCTCGCGATCCTGCCGGAGACCGATCACGACCTGGTGGTCCACCACGGGAACGCCACCGCACGGGAGTACCCCGCCGCCACGACCGTCCCCCGGATGATCGCGGACCAGCTGGCCCGCACCCCCGGGGAGACAGCCGTCGTCTGCGGCGCGGACGAGTGGTCGTACACCGGACTCGACGTCCGCGCCGAGGAGTTGGCGGACCGGCTGCGCGCGGCGGGAGTACGTCCGGGGGACCGGGTGGGGCTGCGGCTGGACCGTTCGGCCGCCCTGTTCGCCGCGGTCCTCGCCGTGTGGCGGGTCCGCGCGGCCTACGTACCGGTCGACCCCGAGTACCCCGCCGAACGGACCGCCCACGTGCTGTCCGACGCGGGCGTACGCGTCCTGATCACCGACAGCGACGAGAGCACGCCGCCCGACGTGACCCGTGTGGACGTCCGCGCCCCGGCGGCCGGGACCCCCGCGGAGCGGGCCACCGACGCCGTGCGCCCGCCGGACCCGGACGACCTCGCGTACGTGCTGTACACCTCGGGTTCCACCGGCTTGCCCAAGGGCGTGGAGATCACCCACCGCTCGCTCGCCCGTCTGGTCGCCGCCATGACCGACGTGGTCGCGCCGTCCGGGCCCCAGGTGTGGCTGGGGCTGACCGCCCTGTCCTTCGACATCTCCACCGTCGAGATGTTCGTTCCCCTGACCACGGGCGGCCGGGTCGTGGTGGTGCCGGAGGAGGCCCGCTGGGACGCCCCCGCCCAGCGCGCCCTGATCCGCCGGCACGGCGTCACCCACGTCCAGGCCACCCCCTCCGGCTGGCGGCTGCTGCTCGCCGCCGGGTTCGGCCCGCACGACGCCGTGACCACGGGTCTGGCCGGCGGCGAGGCGCTGCCCGTGTCGCTCGCCACCGAACTCACCGCGTGCCTGCCCCGGCTGGTCAATGTCTACGGCCCCACCGAGGCCACCGTCTGGGCCACGTACGACGAGGTCGGGGACGGCGACGGGGAAGTCACCATCGGCAGGCCCCTGCCCAACGTCACGGCCTATGTGCTCGACGACGCGATGCGGCCGGTGCCGGCCGGGGCACCGGGCGAGCTGTACCTCGGCGGTGCCGGGGTCGGGCGCGGCTATCACGCCCGACCCGCCCTCACGGCGCGCGCCTTCGTACCGGACCCGTTCGGTCCGCCCGGTGCGCGGCTTTACCGCACGGGCGACCTCGCGGCCCGGCGCGGGGACGGCCGCATCCGGTTCCTGGGACGCGCCGACCACCAGGTCAAGGTCCGCGGCCACCGCATCGAACTCGGCGAGATCGAGGAGGCCCTGACCCGCCATCCGGACGTCGGCACGGCCGCGGTGACGGTGTGCCGGGACGAGAGCGGCGAGGCGTTCCTGGCCGGCTATCTGACCGGCACCGCGCCCGATCCGTCCGAGGTGCGCGCCTTCCTGCGCACGGAACTCCCCCGTGCCATGGTGCCCGCCCGGCTGACCGTCCTGGAACGGATGCCGCTCAGCCCCGCGGGCAAGATCGACCGCCGTGCCCTGCCCGCCCCCGGGGCAGGCGATGCCGGGACCGTGGCCCGCACCGCCCCGCGCACCCCCGCCGAACGGACCCTCGCCGGGATCTGGTCGCAGGTCCTCGGCGCCGCCGAGGTCGGCGTGCACGACGACTTCTTCGCGCTCGGCGGCAACTCCATGAAGGCGGTCCTGGTCGCCGCGCGCGCCAGGGAGGCGGGGCTGTCCCTCACCACCCGCCGGATCTTCGCCCACCCGACCGTCGAGGCGCTGGCCGCCGAGGAGAGCACGTCCGCGGCCCCGGCTCCCGCCCCGGCCACCCGCCCCTTCGAGCTGTGCGGACTCGAACCGCGGACGCTGGACGAACTGCTCGACGCCACCGGGCGGGAGGAGACCGAGGACGTCCTGCCGCTGTCCCCGCTCCAGACCGGGCTGCTGCTGCACACCCTCGCGGAGACCGCCGACTACGTCCGTACGTTCGCCGTCGACATCGAAGGCGACTTCGACGCCACCGCCTTCGAGGAGTCGTGGACCCGCCTCGTCGACCGGTACGCGATCCTGCGGTCCTCCTTCCGCTGGGCCGGACTGCCGCACCCCGTCCAGGTCGTGCACCGCGAGGCACCGCCGCGCTTCGAGCACGTCGACCTGACCGGCCTGCCCCCGCACGACCGGGAGGAGCGGCTCACCGGGCTGACCGGGGCGGAGGGGCGGACCGTCTTCGACCTGGCCGCCGCGCCGCCCGCCCGCTTCCTGCTGATCCGCGTCGCCGAGGACCGCCACCGGTTCGTCTGGACCACCCATCACATCGTGTTCGACGGGTGGAGCCTGTACACCCTTCTCACGGAGGCGTTCGAGGCCTACCGCACCCGGCGGGACACCGGCAGCCTCCCCGACACCCCGGCGCCGCCGCCGTTCCGCGACTACCTGCGCTGGCTCGCCGAACGCAACGCGGCGGACGAGGCCGAGGCCGATGCCGGGGCGCGGGCCGAAACCGGGGCGCGGGCCGAAGCCGAAACCGGGGCGGACGGCACCGGGAGCGGCCACTGGCGTACGGCCCTGGCGGGCTTCACCCGGCCCACCCCGCTGCCCGGAAGCCGCACCACCGGCGACACCGAGGGGGTGTGGACCGCGCGCCGGAAGCTGGACCCCGGTCTGGTCGCCGCCCTGGAACGCACCGCCCGCCGCCACCACGTCACCGTCGGCACCCTGGTGCACACCGCCTGGGCCCTGCTGCTGGCCCGGACCAGCGGCGAACGGGACGTCGTGTTCGGCACCACCGTCTCCGGCCGCTTCGGTGACGTCGACGGTGTCGACCGCATGGTGGGGCTGCTGATGAACACCCTGCCCCTGCGGGTCGTGGCCGAGCCCGGCCGCCCGCTCACCGAACTGCTCGGGGACGTCCACGCGCGGATCACGGAGGTCGCCGGACGCGCCCATGTCGCCCTCACCGCCGTCCAGCGGGCCGCCGAAGTGCCCGTGGGACGACGGCTGTTCGACAGCCTGGTCGTGTTCACCGACACCGGGGGCGCCACCCTGCCCGCCGGGGTCCGCCCGGTGGCCGAGAGCGAGGCCCGGGACACCGGCTATCCCCTCGTCCTGGAGGCCGCGCGCTCCGACGGCCTCACCCTGGAGGTCGGCTGCGCGCGCACCCACTACGACCGGCCCACCGCCGGGCGGCTGCTCGCCCAGACCGAGACACTGCTGACCGGCCTGTGCGCCCCGGAACCCGGCACCGCCGCAGAGGTGCCGATGCTGTCGGCCGGGGAACGCGACCTGGTGCTCCACACCTGGAACGCCACCGCCACCCCCTTCCCCGACGACCGCACCCTGCACTCCCTGGTGGAGGACCGGGCCGCCGCCACCCCGGACGCCGTCGCCGTCCGTACGGTGGCCGAGGGGATGACGTACCCGGCGGCGGCCGGGGGGATGACGTACGAGGCCGCCGAAGGGCCGGCGTACGAGGCCGGGGCGCTGACGTACGCGGAACTCAACACCCGGGCCAACCGCGTCGCCCACCGGCTGCGCCGGGCCGGGGTCGGCGCCGGCTCCCTGGTCGCCCTGTGCACCGAACGCTCCCCGGAACACGTCGTCGGCCTGCTCGGCATCCTCAAGTCCGGCGCGGCGTACGTCCCCGTCGACCCCGAGCACCCCGCCTCGCGCCAGGCGTATCTGCTCGCCGACGCGGGGGCACAGGCGGTGCTCACCCAGAACCGTCTGCTGGACACGCTGCCCGGCACGGACGGAACCGGTGTGCCGGTCCTGGCCCTGGACGACCCCGCCCTGTGGGCGGACGGGCCGGACCACGACCCGGAGCCCCTCGCGCGCCCCGCCGACCTCTGCTCGCTCTACTACACCTCCGGCTCCACCGGCGCGCCCAAGGGCGTCGCCTCCCACCACGCGGGCTGGGTCAACCGGATGGCGTGGATGCAGCGGCGCCACGGACTGCGCCCCGGTGACGCGGTGCTCCACAAGACCACGCTCACCTTCGACGACGCGGCCGTGGAGATCCTGTGGCCGCTGATCGAGGGCGGCCAGGTCGTGCTGCTGCCGCCCGGCGCGCACCGCGACGCGCACGCCATCGTCGAGGCCGTCGTCCGGAACGCGGTCGTCCACGTCCAGTTCGTGCCCAGCGTCCTGGAGGTGTTCCTCGATGTGCTCACTCCGGCGCGGGCCGCGGGGATGACCGCCCTGCGGTCGGTCCTCACCAGCGGTGAGGCGCTCCGCCCCGGCCTGGTGCGCAGATTCCGGGAGCTGTTCGGGGACCGGGTGAGCCTGGACAACACCTGGGGTGCCACCGAGGTGTCCATCGACTCGACCTGCCGGGTGTGCACCGCCGAGGACGCCGCCGCCGGGAGCGGCGCGGTCGCCCTCGGACTGCCCTTCGACAACAACACCGTCCATGTCCTCGACGCGGACATGGAGCCGCTGCCGGCCGGCGTCACCGGCGAGCTGTACATCGGCGGCACCGGCCTCGCCCGGGGCTACCACCGGCGGCCCGGCCTGACCGCCGGACGCTTCGTCCCCGACCCGTTCGGGCCGCCCGGCAGCCGGCTGTACCGGACCGGAGACCTGGGACGGCGACGCGCGGACGGTGTGCTGGAGTTCGCCGGCCGCGACGACCACCAGGTCAAGCTCGGCGGCGTACGTGTCGAACTCGGCGAGATCGAGGACGCGTTGCGCCGTGCGCCCGGGGTCCGCGACGCGGTCGCCGACGTCCGTACCGTGGACGGCGCGAAACTGCTCGTCGCCTATCTGACGGGCGACGCCGACCCCGACCGGACCCGGGCCGCGCTGCGGGCCGAGCTGCCGGACGTGATGGTCCCCAGGGCGTTCGTCGTCCTGGACGCCCTCCCGCTCAACTCCAACGGGAAGACCGACCGGGCCGCCCTGCCACACCCGGAGCCCGGCGGCGCGGCGGACCCCGGTGACGCGCACGTCGCCCCCCGCACCCCGACCGAACAGGCGCTGGCGGACATCTGGGCCCGTGTCCTGCGGATACGGCACATCGGCGTCCACGACAACTTCCGTGTCCTGGGCGGCGATTCGATCCTGCTGATCCACACCGTGGCCCGCGCCCGCGAGGCCGGTCTGACCGTCACCCCGCGCATGGTGTTCGACCATCCCACGGTCGCGGAGCTGGCCGCCGCCGCGGACGCCGAGGCAGCCCGCGGCCAGGTGCCCGTCCACGCCGAACAGGGCCGCGTCACCGGCGAGGTGCCCCTCGGACCGATCCAGCGGCACTACGCCGAACTGGGCCCGCACGACCGCTTCAACCAGACACAGCTGCTGCACGTCGGCCCGGAGACGGGCGCCGACACCCTGCGTACCGCGCTCAGGGCCCTCGTCGAGCACCACGACGCGCTGCGGCTGCGCTGGACCCGCGGCCCGGACGGCTGGCGGCAGCACCTGACGGCGGACACCCCCGACGACGACCCGCTGCACGTGGTCGTCGACCCGGCGGACACGGACGCCGCCGTCGAGGCAGCGCACGCCGGGCTCGACCTCTCCCGCGGACGCCTGCTGCGGGCCGTCCTGGACCGGCCGTCGGGCCGTCTGCTGCTGGTGGTCCACCACGTCGCCGTCGACACCGTCTCCTGGAACATCCTCGTCGAGGACCTCACCACCCTGTGCGGCGGCGGGCGCCCGCCCGCCAAGACGACCTCCGTACGCCACTGGGCGCGGCGGCTCCAGGAGTACGCGGACAGCGAGGAGTTCGGCGCCGAGGCCGCCTACTGGGCGCTGCCGCGCCCGGCGGTGAAGCCCCTCCCGGTGGACCGCGAGGGCGGCAGCGACACCGAGGGCCGCTCCCGCACCGAACGCGTCGTCCTGCCGGCCGCGCTCACCGAGGCGCTGCTCCGGCAGGCCGCCGCCGCACACGGTGCCGAGCCCGAGCACCTCATGCTCGCCGCGCTGGCGGCCGCCCTCACCGAGTTCACCGGCGGCGACACCTGCGCCATCGACGTCGAACGCCACGGCAGGGAGCCACTGTTCGACGACGTCGACCTGTCCCGGACCGTGGGCTGGTTCACCAGCGTGCAGCCCCTCACCCTCACCCGCCCCGCGTCGGGCGACACCGCGGACTGGGTCGCCGCGGTCCGGGAGCACGTCCGCACCCCCGCGGGCCGCGGCATCGGCCACGGCCTCGCCCACCAGCTGCGCCGGAGCACCGCCGGACCGTCCGGCACCGGGGCGCAGGTCGCCTTCAACTACCACGGGCGCAGGGACACCGCAGCGCCCTCCGACGCCCTGCTGCGCCCCCTGCCGCACACCCTCGGCACCCCGGTCGACCCCGGGCAGCGGCGCTCGCACCTCATCGAGGCCGACTCGGCGGTCCTCGCGGGCGAACTCCACATGGAATGGCGTTACGCCGCCGACTCCTTCGACGCCGCAACCGTGCGCGGCCTGGCCGAACGCACCCTGCGCAGGCTGGCCGGGCTGGTGGAGAGCGCCACCGTGCCGGGCGCGGTACGACGGCCCGCCGAGCCGTTCGTCGCGCGGCTCTTCCCCGGCAGCCCGGTCCCGTTGCCGCCGATGCTCCGGCACCGGGTGCCCGGCGTGGGCATCGCGGTGATCGCCGAGGGCGAGCTGCGGGGAGCCTGGGGCTTCGGCACCCTGGGCGCCGACGACTCCACCCCCGTGGACGGGCGGACCCTCTTCCAGGTCGGCTCGGTCAGCAAGCACATCACCGCCCTGGCGGCCATGCGGCTGGTCCAGGACGGCCGGCTGGACCTCGACACCGACGTCAACAAGCTGCTGACCACCTGGCGGCTGCCCGGCGACGGGGTCACCCTGCGCCATCTGCTCACCCACACCTCCGGCCTGGGCGCCCAGGCCTATCACGGCCATCATGCGGACGAGCCGGTCCCCACGCTCCGCGAGATACTCGACGGCCGCCCGCCCGCGCCGACCCCGCCGGTACGGCCCGAGGGCCCGCCCGGCTCGCCGTACCTGTACTCCAGCGGCAACTACACCGTCGTCCAGCAGCTGCTGGAGGACGTCACGGGCCAGGACTTCGTACCCCTGATGCGGGCCCTGGTCCTGGATCCGCTGGACATGCGGGACAGCGACTTCGCCCTCGACGCCCCCCGGCGTCACGACGGCACGGTCGCCCGCAACCACGACTCCGCGGGCAGGCCCCTTCCCGAGGGCCCGCACCTCTACCCCGAGGCGGCGGCCGGCGGTCTGTGGTCCACCCCGCGGGACGTGGCCCGGGTCGCGATCGAGATCCAGCGGGCGGTCACCGGCGGCCCGGCGGCCTTCCTCGGCGCCGACGCGGCGGCGCAGATGCTCCGGCCGCACCCCGGCACACCCGGCGGACTCGGCGTGGTCGGCAAGCCCTACGGCGACCGCCGCTGGTTCGGCCACACCGGGGGGGTCCCCGGCTTCCGCGCCCTGACCTGGTCGGACCCCGACCGGGGCCTCGGACTGGTCGTCACGGCCAACTCCGACGCGGGCGAGGACTTCCTGCGCGAGCTGCTGCACGAGCTGGGTGTCGGACTGGAGGACGCGCGATGGTGACGATCGACGAGGCATTCCGCCGCTGGACGGCCCGCACCCCCGACGCCGTCGCCCTGCACGGCACCGGCGTCCGGCTCACCTACCGCGAACTGGACGAGGCGGCCACCCGGCTCGCGGACCGGCTGCGGCGCCTCGGCGTACGCCACCAGGAACTGGTCGGCGTCGCCGCCGCCCCGTCACCGCAGTTCGTGGTGAACATCCTGGCCGTCGTCCGGGCGGGCGCCGCCTACGTACCGCTCGACCTGGCCTATCCGGACGACCGGCTCGCCCACATGCGCCACGACAGCGGCATCCGCGTGCTGATCGCCGACTCCCGGGAGGAACTGCCCACCGCGCTCGCCGACTGCCGGATCCTCGACCCGGACCGGCCGGGCGACGACACCCCGGCCGGGGGGCCTCCCGCCGGGGGTACGTACGACGACGGCACGCACACCGGGAACGGCCCCGTGCCCGGCGGCCCCGTGCCCGGCGGCCCCGTGGCCGCCGCGCCCGGAGACCTCGCGTACGCCATGTACACCTCCGGCTCCACCGGCCTCCCCAAGGCGGTCCTGGTCGAACAGCGCAACGTCACCGCCTTCTGCCGCGCACAGGATCTCGCCGCCCCCGGTCCCGGCCGCACGATGCTGCGGAGCAGCTCGTTCTCGTTCGACGCGTCGGTGCTGGAGATCTGGGGCGTGCTGCTCAACGGCGCGTGCCTGGCCTTCCCGCCCGACGACGTGTTCGGCGCGGCCGACCTCGCCGAGGCCATCGAGGCCCGGCAGGCCACGGACCTGTGGCTGTCGGCCGGACTCTTCCACCAGCTCGTCGAGGAGGACCCCACGGCACTCGCCGCGCTGCACACCGTCGTCACGGGCGGCGACATCGTCTCGCCCACCCACGTGCGGCGCGCCCTGACCGCCAACCCGGGACTGACCGTCGCGCACATCTACGGCCCGACCGAGACCACCGTCGCGGTCTGCCGCCAGCTGCTCACCGACCCCGGCCGGCTCGAATCCCCGCTGCCGCTGGGCACCGCCCTGCCGGGAGCGCGCCTCCACGTCGTGGACGAGGAGGGCCGCCCGCTGCCGCCGGGGGAGACCGGTGAACTGCTCATCGCCGGGGAGACCGTGTCCCGCGGCTACCACAACCGCCCCGGACTGACCGCCCGGCGCTATGTCACCGAACCCGGAACGGGACGGCGCGCCTATCGCAGCGGCGACCTCGCCCGGATGCGCCCGGACGGCACGGTGGAGTTCGCCGGCCGCGCCGACCAGCAGGTGAAGATACGCGGATTCCGCGTCGAACCCGGCGAGATCGAGGCAGCCCTCGGCGAAGTCCCCGGCGTACGGGCCTGTCTGGTCGTGGCCCGTACGGCACCGCCCGGCGACAGACGCATCGTCGCCTATGTCGTCCCGCACCCCGGAACCCGGCTGTCCGCGGCCGACGTCCACCGGTCCCTCGCCGGCCGGCTGCCCCGGCACATGCTGCCCGCCGAGTACCTGGCGCTCGACGCGCTGCCCCTCGACGCCAACGGCAAGGAAGACCGGCGCCGTCTGCCCGAACCCCGGTGGGGACGCGGCACCCTCGCCGCTCTCGACCCCGCCACCAGCCCGCACACCGCCCAGCCCGAGAGGATCTGACCGACCGTGACCGCCGCCCTCGGCCCCACCGGGGTCCAGGTACCGCTCAGCCGCGACCAGGAACGCACCTGGTTCGTCGACCAGATGAGCAGCCATCCCTCGGACTACCTCATCCCGCTCCGGCTGCGTCTCGCCGGCCCCCTCGACCGGCCGGCCCTGCGCCGGGCCCTGACCGCGCTGGTCACCCGGCACGAGGTGCTGCGCACCGCCGTCGTCGCGCACGGCGGGACCCCCGTCGGGCTGGTCCTGCCGCCCGGGTCCGTCACGCTCCGCGAGACGGACGCCGACGACCCGGCCGCCCGTGAGCACGCGCTCGCCCAGGAAGCCACCACACTCGTCGACCTGGCCACCGGACCGCCGATGCGCGCCCTGCTGGTGCGCCACGGCCCCGCGGAGCACACCCTCGCCCTGACGGTCCACCATGTCGCCGCCGACGACTGGTCCTGCGCCCTGCTGTACGAGGAACTCGCCGCCGCATACGCGGCGTTCACCACGGACTCCGACCCCGGCTCCGAGACCGCCACCGGCTCCGGCTCTGCCACCGACCCCGGCTTCCCGGTGTCCGTACCCGCCGAGCCCTACCGCACCACCGCGGCCCGGCTGGACGCCCTGGCCGCAGAAGAGGCGGACTCCGGCGGACTCGACCACTGGCGCGAGGTCCTCGCCGACCTCACCCCGTTCGAGCTGCCCGGGGACCGGCCGAGGCCACCGGTCCGCGCCGGACGCGGCGCCGGGCGTACCGCCTTCGTCCTGCCGCCCGCCGTCGCGGACCGGCTCACCACGCTCGGCCGCTCCCTCGGCGCCACCCCCGCGATGGTGCTGACCGCCGCCGTCCAGGCCGTCCTGCACCGGTACACCGGCCGCACCGACGTCACCACGGGCACCACCTACGCCCGCCGGGACGACCCCGCCACCGAACGGCTCGTCGGCGTCCTGATCAACATGCTGCCGCTGCGCGGCCTGCCGCACCCGGACCTCTCCTTCCGGGAGTACGCCGAGCAGATCCGGGACGTGTCGCTGGACGCGTACGACCACGCCGAGGTGCCCTTCGACCGGCTGGTCGAGGAGATCGCCCCCGAGCGCGACCCCTCCCGCACCCCCCTGTTCCAGATCCTCGTCAACTTCCGCAGCGGACGCCGCCGCGCACCCCGGCTGCCGGGCCTGACGGTGACCGAGCTGCCGATGCCGTACGAAGGCGCGAAGTACGACCTCTGCGTCAGCTTCGAGCACACCCCCGACGGGCTGTGGTGCGGCGTCAACTGGGACACCGACCTCTACGACGCCACCACCGTCGACCGGCTGACCGGCTGGCTGCAGCGGCTCCTGGAGCATGTCGCCGAACACCCCGACAGCCGTCTCGACGACATTCCGCTCCTCTCCGGCGCCGAACAGGACGCTCTGCGCGCCCTGTCGCTGCGCCCGTCCGCCGACACGCCGAGCGCGTGCCTGCACGAGCTGGTCGCCCGCCGCGCGGCGGCCACCCCCGACGCCGTCGCGCTCGTCGCCGACGACGGCGGCACGACGACATACGCCGCGCTGGACGCCGCCGCCAACGCCGTCGCGCACCGGCTGGCCGCGCACGGCGTCGGCCGGGACACGCCCGTGGGCCTGCACATCGACCGGTCGGCCGAGATGGTCGTGGGCCTCCTCGGCATCCTCAAGGCCGGCGGCGCCTACCTGCCCGTCGAGACCGCCACACCCGCCGCCCGGGTCGCCACCCTCCTCGGCGACGCACGGGCCACCGTGTGCCTGGCCGCCCCGGAGCACGCCGGCACCGTGACCCGGGCGGGCGCCGTCGCGCTGACGGTCGACCCGACCGCCGCGGCGGAACCGCTGCCCGTGACCAACAGCCCCGACGACCTCTGCGCCGTCTACTACACCTCCGGCTCCACCGGCCGCCCCAAGGGCGTGGCCTGCACCCACCGGGGCTGGGTCAACCGCATGGCCTGGATGCAGCGGCGGCACGGCCTCCGGCCCGGCGAGACCGTCCTGCACAAGACGACCCTGCCCTTCGACGACGCCGCCGTCGAGATCCTGTGGCCGCTGATCGAGGGCGGCACGGTCGCCCTGCTGCCCCCCGGGCTGCACCGCGACCCGCGCGCCCTCGTGGACGCCGCGGTCCGCCACCGCGCGGTGCACGTCCAGTTCGTGCCGAGCGTGCTGGAACTCTTCCTGGAGGAACTCACCCCCGCCGACATCACCGCGCTCCGCCGCCATCTGCGCAGCGTGCTCTCCAGCGGCGAGGCGCTGCGCCCCGTCCTGGTGAGCCGGTTCCGCGACGCGTTCGGCGACACGGTCAGCCTCGACAACACCTGGGGTGCCACCGAGGTGTCGATCGACTCCACCTTCCATGTGTGCGGACCGGACGACACCGGGGGCACCGGAGCGGTCCGCCTCGGCCGCCCCATGGACAACAACGAGGTACTGGTCCTCGACCACCGGCTCGTACCGCTGCCGCCCGGCGTCCCCGGCGAACTGTGCATCGCCGGAACCGGACTGGCCCGCGGCTACCTGGGCGACCCGGCCAAGACCGCCGGCGCCTTCGTACCGCACCCCTACCGGCCCGGCGAACGCCTCTACCGCACCGGCGACCGGGGGCGGATGAACCCGGACGGCACCTTCTCCTACCTGGAGCGGATGGACCGTCAGGTCAAGGTGCGCGGGGTACGCGTGGAACTCGGCGAGGTCGAGGCCGCGCTGCGCGAACACCCCGCCGTCACGGACGCGGCGGTGGTGGCCCGCCGCGCCGCCTCCGGCGACCTCCGGCTCGCCGCGTACCTCGCCCTCGGCGACCCGCCGGCCACGGCCGCGGAGATCCGCGAACACCTCACCGCCCGGCTGCCCGGGTACGCGATGCCCGGCACCCTCACCGTCCTGCCCGCCCTGCCCCGCTCCGCCAGCGGCAAGCTCAGCCCCGGCGAGCTGCCCGAACCCGACCCGTCCGACCACCCGCACACGGACCACGTCGAACCCCGCGACGAGACCGAACGGGTCCTCGCGGAGATCTGGGCCGAGGTGCTCGGCGTGCCCCGGCTCGGTGTGCTGGACGACTTCTTCGGTCTCGGCGGCCACTCACTGCTCGCCACCCGCGCCGTCAACCGTATGCGGCAGGCGTTCACCACCCCTCTGCCGCTCAGCGTGATCTTCGAATGCCCCACCGTCGCCGCGGCGGCGGAACGCATCCATGACCTGATCCTCGCCGAGATCGAGGACATGTCCGATGACGAGGTCCGGCACCTGCTCGCCGGATCCGCCGAGGTCCCCGTCCCCGCGGACAGCGAACGAGGTACGACACGATGACGATCCCCCTGCTGCACGAGGCGTTCCTGGCGCACGCCGCGCGCACCCCCGACGCCCCGGCCCTGCTCTGGTCCGGCTCCACGGTCAGCTACGGCACCCTGGAACGCCGCTCGGCCCGGCTCGCCCGGCGGCTGCGCGCCGCCGGGGTCGGCCGGGACAGCCTGGTCGGCGTCTGCGTCAGCCGAGGGCCGGGCCTGGCCACCGCACTGCTCGCCGTGGCACGGGCGGGCGGCGCCTGGGTCCCGCTGGACCCGGCCTACCCCCGGGACCGGCTGGAGTACATGCTCCGCGACTCGGGCACCGCCCTGGTGATCGCCGACGCCCCCTCGGCGGACCGGCTGCCCGGCGGCGTACGCCTGCTGGACCCCGAAGGCCGCGAGGGACCCGTAGACCCCGAAGACCCCGAAGACCGTGAAGGCCGCGAGGGCCGCGTAGATCCCGTAGACCGCGAAGGCTCCGAAGACCCCGAGGGACCCGTACCGGCCGACGCGTCTCCGCTCGCCGGCCTGCCCACGCGTACGCCCCAGGACCTCGCCTATGTCATCTACACCTCCGGTTCCACCGGCCGCCCCAAGGGCGTGCTCGTCGAACACGGCACCGTCGCCGCCACCGTGGCCGGTATGCGCACCGAGTGGGGCGTCACCGCCGAGGACCGGGTCCTGCAGTTCGCGCCGTCCAGCTTCGACGCCTCCGTCTGCGAGCACGGCATCGCCCTGACCGCCGGTGCGGCCCTGGTCCTCGCCGGCCCCGACAGCGTCGTCCCCGGACCCGGTCTGCTGGAGCTGCTGGCAGGCGCGCGGGCGACCGTCGCCGTCCTGCCGCCGTCCGTCGTCGCCGCCCTGCCCGACACCGCGCTCCCCGACCTGCGCACCCTCGTGTGCGCGGGTGAGGCGCTGCCCGCCGAGGTGGCCGCCCACTGGGGCCGGGGCCGGCGCATGATCAACGCCTACGGGCCCACCGAGACCTCGATCTGCGCCACCACCGGGGAGGTGACCGGCACCGGGGCGCCCGACATCGGCCGCCCGCTGCCGGGTGTGCGCGTCGACCTCCTCGACAGCGACGGACGGCCCGTACCGCCCGGCGGGACCGGGGAGATGACCGTCTCCGGCGCCGGAGTGACCCGTGGTTACGCCGGCCGGCCGGCCCTGACCGCCGAACGCTTCGTGCCCGTCGCGGGCGGCCGGCGCGCCTACCGCACCGGCGACCTGGCCCGGCTGCTGCCCGACGGCCGCCTCGCCTACGCGGGCCGCGCCGACCACCAGGTCAAGATCCGCGGCTTCCGCGTCGAACCCGGCGAGATCGCCGAGGTGCTGCGCGCCCACCCGGCCGTCGCCGACGCCGTGGTCGTCCCCCGCGACGGGGTCCTCGTCGGGTACGCCGCCGCCCCCGGGACCCCCGCCGACGCGGCGGAACTGCGCGCGTGGTGCGCCCGAAGCCTGCCGGCCCACATGGTGCCCGCCGCCGTCGTCGTCCTGCCCGCGCTGCCCCTCACCCCCAGCGGCAAGGTGGACCGCGAGTCCCTGCCGAGGCACGGCCGGGCCAGCGCGGGGCTCGCCGAGGCCCGCGAGGAACCGGCCACCGCGACCGAACGGACCGTCGCCGCCCTCATGTCGGAGCTGCTCGGCGGCACCGACGTCGGCGCCACCGACGACTTCTTCCGGCTCGGCGGCCACTCCCTGCTGGTGGGCCGCCTCGCCGCCCGCCTCCGCGACGACCTGGGCGCCGACGTCCCCCTCTCCGGGCTGTTCCGGCACGCCACCCCCCGCGCCGTCGCCGCGCTCATCGACGGCGGCCCCGACCGGGCCGGGGCCACCGCGCCCGCCCCGCCCCCGCTGCGGCACGCCGACCGCACCCGCCCCCTGCCCCTGTCCTATCCCCAGGAACGCATCTGGTACCTGGAACAGATCTCGCCCCGCAACCCCGCCTACCGGGTCCAGGCCGCACTCCACCTCACGGGCCCGCTCGACCTCCCCGCCCTGCGGGCCGCGCTCACCGAACTCGTCCGCCGCCACGAGATCTTCCGTACCGCCTTCCGGGAGATCGACGGCGTACCCGCACAGTGCCCCGTCGACCCGGACGGCATCGACCTGGACGTACCGCTGGTGGACCTCTCCGCGCTGTCCGGGACCGCGTGCGAGGACGCCTGGCGGGACCTGGTCGCCCGGGAGAAGTCCCGCCCGTTCGACCTGGAGAGGCCCCCGCTGGTCCGCTGGGTCGTGGCCAGGACCGGACCCGACGCACACCGCCTGCTGCACCTGGAGCACCACCTGGTGCACGACGGCTGGTCGTTCGCCGTGTTCGTCGACGAACTGACCCGCCTGTACGCCGTGTTCGCCGCCGACGGGCCCGCCCTGCCCGAGCCCCGCTTCCAGTTCGCGGACCTCGCGGCCTGGCAGCGCTCCTGGCTGAGCGGCCCCACCCTCGACCGCTACCTCGACCACTGGAGCGACGCCCTCGCCGGAGCCCCCGCCGCCCTGGAGCTCCCCACCGACCGGCCCCGCCCACCGGAGTTCACCTTCCGCGGCGGCATGGTCTCGTTCCGGCTCGCCCCCGAGGAGTACGCCCTGCTGCGCTCCCGGGCCCGGGAGGCCGGCGTCACGCTCTACTCGATGATGCTGACCGCGTTCGCCGCCCTGATGTCGCGCTACAGCGCCCAGGACGACTTCGTACTCGGTGTCGGCGTCGCCAACCGCAGGCTCACCGAGGCCGAGCGCCTGATCGGCATGATGGTCAACACCGTGCCGCTGCGCGTCCGGCTCGACGGCGATCCGACCTTCCGCGCCCTGCTCGCCCGGGTGCACGCCACCGCCGTGGAGGGCTACGCCTGGCAGGACGTACCGCTCCAGCGCCTGGTCAGGGCCCTCGCGCCGGTACGTGACCTGTCGCGCAACCCGCTGTTCTCCGCCCTGTTCAGCTTCCATGATTCCGCCGTGCCCGACCTCGACTTCGCCGGACTGCGCGGCGAGGTGTCCGTGGAGCACAACGGGTCCGCCAAGGCCGACCTGAACGTGGTCGTCATCCCACGCGCCGAACAGCGGGTGGGACTGCGTCCCAGCGACGAGGACGACTCGATCACCGTCCTGTGGGAGTACGCCGCCGACCTCTTCGACGCGGACACCATGCGACGGATGGCCCAGGCCTACCAGGACCTGCTGCGCGCCGCCCTCGACGACCCGGACCAGCCGGTCTCCCGGCTGCCCCTGACCGGAGCCACCCCTGACGCGCGGTCCGGAAACGGCGCGCGGTGCGGCGCTGACGTGCGATCCGGCGACGGCGCGCGGTCCGGCGACGGCGCGCGGTCCGGCACCGGAGCCGACGGTCCGGGTCCGGTCGCGCTGGCGGAACGGCACATCGCCGAGCGCCCCGGCGCCCCGGCGCTGAGGACCGGACCGCACACGCTCACCTACGCGGACCTCGGCGCCCGCGCCGGTCTCCTCGCCGACCGGCTCACCGCCGCCGGCGCGGGACCCGGCCGGACCGTCGCCGTACGGCTGCCGGCGGGCGCCGGCCTGGTCACGGCCCTGGTGGCCGGGGCACGGACGGGAGCCGTCTGCACGGTGCTCGACGCTGGGGAGGAACCGGCGGCCGGTGCGGTGCTGGTGAGCGGTGCGCCGGAGGACGGGACGGTGCTGGTGAGCGGGGTGCCGGAGGACGCGGGCCGGGAGGACACGGGCCGGGAGCCGGTGGCCGGCGCCACGGCCCGGAGCCCCCGTCCGCCCGCCGCGCCCCCCGCCGACACGGACGTACTCGCCGTCGCGGACGGCACCGGGGTGACCCACGGCGCCCTCCGGGCCGCCCTGGCCGCGCTGGACTCCCTCGGGCTCGGCCCGGAGCGGGTCCCGCAGGTCAACCCGGTGACCGGCCCCCTCTTCCTGGTGGAGCTGTGGACCACACTGGGCCGCGGCGGCACCCTCGACCTACCGGAGGAAGCAGCGGGCTCCACTGCTCCGCGAACCGCCGCGAAATCCGCCGCGCACACCGCCGCGCACGCTGCTCCGCACACCGCCGCGCACGCTGCTCCGCAATCCGCCCCGCAGGCTGCTCCGCAGGCCACCCCGCTCGGCGCCCCGCACACCGCCCCGCAGGCCACCCCGCTCGCCGCACTGCTCGGCGCACGCGAGGAACCGTTCAGCGCGCTCCTGCTGCCCGACACCACCGCCAACACCCTGCTGGCACACCACCTTCCCGCTCTCGCCCACGGCACCGAAGCCCTGCTCGTCCTCGGCCCGGACGCCGACCCGTCCGCGCTGCGCGCGGCGGCCGGTGCCTGCCGGCTCGCGACCGGGCTGGGCACGCCCGCCCTCCCGGTGGCCCTGACCCGTACCCACCACCCGTCCCCCGGGGACGACGGGACCGTCGTCCCCGTCGGCATCCCGGCCCCCGGTGTCACCGCCGTCGTCCTGGACGGCCGCGGAGAGCCCCTGCCACCCGGCGTACCCGGTGAACTGCACCTCGCGCACGCCGAGTCGGGACCGCCGCTGCCCACCGGGCACCGCGCCCGGCGCACGCCCACGGGTGAGTTCGAGGCGCTGGGCCCCGCCGGGACCTGGCCGACCGTCTCGGGTTTCCGCGTCGCGCCCCACGAGACCCGCGCCCGGCTGACCGCTCACCGCGCGATCGCCGAAGCGGCCGTCCTGCCCACCGGCGGCGAACTGCACGCGTACCTCGTGCCGCACTCCGGCGGCCGCGCCCCGGACGACGGCGAACTCGTGGAGTTCCTCGCCGAACGGCTTCCCGACTACCAGATCCCGGCCCGCTTCGTCACGGTGGCCGCGCTGCCCGCACCGCCGGACCGGCGCGCCACCGGGCGGCCGGCCGCCCGGACCTGAGCACCGCTCCGGCCCCGTACCCGACCACCCCCCGAGGAAGTCATGCCCTTCGGTACCACAGCCACAGCCAGGACGGCGGTCCGCGTCTTCGGCACCCACCACAGCAGCAGCCACCACGGAGAGATCCTCCAAGGCGTCTTCGAGACCCGGGGACGGCTGCGGCGCGCCCTGCTCACCCTGCCCTGCCCGCTGTACGGTTCCCGGGCCGACTTCGAGCCGTCACCGGCCGCCGACCACATCACCGTGCTCGACCCGTGGCGGATCAAGGCGGGCCGCGCCGCCGAGCTGGCCCTGCGCACGCTGGACGGCCCCTTCACGGGCGGCACCCTCCGGGTGAGCAGCAACATCCCGCCCGGCCGTGGCCTGGGCTCGTCCACCGCCGACGTCCTCGCCGCCATCGGCGCGGTGTACGACGCCGCCGGACGTACCCCCGACCCGGCCCAGAGCGCCGTCCTGGCCGTGGCCGCGGAGACCGCCTCCGACGCGCTGATGTACCCGGACCGGGCCGTCCTCTTCGCCCACCGCAAGGGCGAGGTCGTCGAGGACATGGGCGGCGGACTGATGCCGCTGGCCGTGCTCGGCTTCGGCACCAGCCGGGACGGCGCCGGCGTCGCCACACTCGAACTGCCCCCGGCCCGCTACACCGTCTGGGAGATCGAGGCGTTCCGCCCGCTCCTCGGCCTGGCCCGGCGCGCGATCCGTACGGGCGACGTCGGCCTGATCGGCCGGGTGGCCACCGCCAGCGCCCGGCTCAACCAGCGCCACCTTCCCGTGTCGGGACTGGAGGATCTCCTCCGGGCCGGCGAGGAGGCGGGCGCCGCCGGCCTCCAGATCGCGCACAGCGGCGACATCGCGGGCCTGCTCTTCGACCCCCGCCCGCCCGGCCTCGCCGCCCGCACCGACGACGCCCGCAAGCGGCTCGCCGCGCTGGGCGTCGAGGACACCTGGTACTTCACCACCAAAGGATGAGACGCAGACCATGCCTTCGCCCGTTCTGTCCGCACCCAGTGACTCCATCGTCGACGCGACGGTCCTGCCCCGCCTGATCCGCCTCGGCCCCAATCTGTGCGGGGCAGCCTTCAGCCTGATGAAGCTGCTGCCGGCCCGGTTCATGCTCGACCGGGCCGAGCAGCGGGGCGAACTCGCCCCGGGGACCACCGTCCTGGAGACCTCCTCCGGCACCTTCGCGCTCGGCCTGGCGATGGTCTGCCGGCTGCGCGGCTACCCCCTGGTCATCGTCGGAGACCCGGCCATCGACCCCGTGCTCCGCGTGCGCCTGGAGGAGCTGGGCACCCGTGTGGAGATCTGCACGGAGCCCAGCCCGCAGGGCGGGTTCCAACGGGCCCGGCTGGACCGGCTGGAGGAGCTGCGCGCCGAGTACCCCGACCACTACGTCCCGGGCCAGTACCACAACCCGGACAACCCCAACGCCTACGCCGCCGTCGCCGAGCAGCTCACCGAGAGCCTCGGGCTCGTGGACTGCCTCGTCGGCCCGGTCGGCTCCGGCGGATCCACCGGCGGCACCGCCGCGTTCCTGCGGCTGCTCCAGCCCGGCCTGCGCCTGATCGGCGTGGACACCTCGCCCAGCGCCATCTTCGGCCAGCCCGACGGACCCCGCACCGTGCGGGGTCTGGGCAACAGCCTCGTACCGCCGAACGTCAGGCACACCGCCTACGACGAGGTGCACTGGGCGGGCCCCACCGAGGTCTTCCGGGCCACCCGCGACCTGCACGCCCGGCACGCCCTGTACATGGGGCCCACCAGCGGCGCCGCGTTCCTGGTCGCCCGCTGGTACGCCGAACAGCACCCCGACGCCCAGGTGGTGGCCCTGCTGCCCGACGAGGGACACCGCTACCAGGACTCCGTCTACCAGGACGAGTGGCTGGCCGCCCGGGGCTTCCTCGACGCGCCGCCCGCCACCGCGCCGCGCACCGTCACCCACCCGGAACAGGCCCTCGGCGACTGGGCCCGCATGGAGTGGCGCCGCCGCAGTCTGGACGACGCCCTCCGCGCACCGGGGACCGACCACGCCGCCACCGCCCCCAGGGAGCCCCGATGACCCCACCGACCCCGATCACCCCACCGACCCTGCCGACCCCGATCACCCTGCCGACCCTGGTCCTGGTCGAGTCCAACACCTCCGGCACCGGGCGGCTGTTCGCCCGGCGCGCGCGGGAGCTCGGCGCCCGGCCCCTCCTGCTGGCGGAGGACCCCGGCCGCTACGCCTACGCCCGCGACGACGGCCTCGACGTGGTCCGCGCGGACACCTCGACGCCCGCCGCCGTACTCGCCGCGCTCGCCGCGCTGCCCGGCGGCCCGCCCGCCGGCCTGACCACCAGCTCCGACTACTTCGTCCCGGTCGCCGCCGCCGCGGCCGCCGCGCTCGGCCTGCCGGGACCGGACCCGGAGGCCGTCGCCCGCTGCCGCCACAAGGGCAGGCAGCGCGCCGCGCTCGCCGCGGGCGGGGTCCCGGTGGCCGCCCACAGCCTGGTCACCTCCGTCGAGGCGGCCCTCGACGCCGCCGGCCGGACCGGCTTCCCCGTCGTCCTCAAACCCGCCGACGGCTCCGGCAGCACGGGCGTACGGCTGTGCACGACCCGGGAGGAGACGGCCGCGCACGCCGCACGCCTGCTCGCCCGCACCCACAACGAACGCGGGATGCCGACCGCGCCCGGATTCCTCGTGGAGGAGTACGTCGACGGGCCGGAGTTCTCCGTGGAGGTGTTCGCCCACACCCCGGTCACCGTGGTCGCCAAACACCTCGGCGCCGCCCCGCACTTCGTGGAGACCGGACACGACGTGCCCGCACCGCTGCCCCCGGCACGGGCCGGACTGCTGGCCGAAACCGCCGTGCTGGCGGTCAAGGCACTCGGCCTCGGCTTCGGCGCGGCCCATGCCGAACTGCGCCTCGGCCCGGCCGGCCCCGTCCTGATCGAGGTCAACCCCCGCCTCGCCGGGGGCATGATCCCCGAACTGATCCGCTCCGCACTCTCCGTCGACCTCGTCCGCGCCCAGGTGGCCGCGGCACTGGGCCGCCACGAGGAACCGGAACCGTCCACCGCCCTGCACTCCTCGCTGCGCTTCCTGGCCGTCGACACCCCGTCGTACCTGGCCGGACCACCTGACGGGCCGCCGTCCGGATCGCCGGACGGACCGCCGGACGGACCGCCGGACGGACCGCCGGACGGCGCGGCACCGTACGGCACCGAGGCGCGCCACGTCACCGAACAGACCCTCACCGGACGGCGCGGCGAACTGCTCGTCCCGCACCACGACCACCGCGACCGGGTCGGACACGTCATCGCCACCGCCCCGGCCGCCGAGGACGCGGCGCGCGCCGCCGACACCGGACTGGCCCGGCTGCGCACAGCACTGCGGCCCGCCGAGGAGGCGACCCGATGACCGCCCGCGCCGCCACGGGCCGGCTGACGTCCGCCGTCGCCCCCGCCGCCGCCGAGATCCTCTTCGAGCGGCATCTGCGTACCCCCGACGACCCGGTCGCCGCCGAACTCCGGCCCACCAGCGACGTCGACCGCGCCCATGTCGTCATGCTCACCGAACAGGGCGTCGTGGAACGGGAGACGGCCGCCCGGCTGCTCGCCGGCATCGACGCGCTGCGCGCCGACGACTTCGCACCCCTGCGCCACCGACCCGCCCCCCGGGGCCGCTACCTCGCCTACGAGGGCTGTCTCGTGGAGACGCTGGGCGAGCGGACGGGCGGAGTGCTGCACAGCGGCAGGTCGCGCAACGACCTCAACGCCACCGTCCTCAGGCTCCAGCTGCGACGGCCCTACGACCGCCTCCTCACCGAGACGGACGCCCTGGGCCGTGCGCTCACCGGCCAGGGCCATCGGTGGCACACCACCGTGATGCCCTCCTACACCCACCACCAGCCGGCGGTTCCCACCACCTACGGTCACTATCTCGCCGGTGTGGCCGCCGCCCTCGTACGCGATCTCGACCAGCTCGAACACGCCGGCCGGGAGATCGACGAGAACCCCCTCGGCGCGGGTGCCGCGGGCGGCACCACCCTGCCCGTCGACCCGCGCCGCACCACCGAACTCCTCGGCTTCACCGAGCCTCTGGCCAACTCCCTGCACGCCGTCGCGTCCCGGGACCTCGTGCTCCGGCTGCTGTCCGCCTGCTCCGTCCTCGGTGTGCTCCTCATCCGTACCGCACACGACCTCCAGTCGTGGACCAGTGCGGAGAACCCGCTGCTGCGGCTGCCGGACGACCTCGTCGGCAGCAGCTCGATGATGCCGCAGAAGCGCAACCCGTTCCTCCTGGAGAACATCCAGGGCAAGGCCGCGGCGGCCCTCGGCGCCCTCACCGCCGCGACCACCGCCATGTCCACCGCCCGCTACACCAACGCGATCGCCGTCGGCACCGAGGCCGTCGGCCAGCTGTGGCCCGCGCTGGAGGCCACCACGGACGCCGTCCTGCTGCTGCGGCTGATCGTCGAGGGAGCGGAGCCCGACGGCGACCTGATGCTGCGGCGGGCCACCGAGGGACACACCGCCGCCACCGCCCTCGCCGAACGCCTGGTCGTCGCGGGTGTGCCCTTCCGCACCGCCCACCACGAGGTCGGCGACATCAGCCGGGCGGCCGTCACCACCGGGCGGCCCTTCGAGGAGGTCGCCGCCGAACGCCTGACGGGCCGTCCGCCCCAGGTGCTCGCCGCCCTGGACCCCGCCTCGATCGTCGCCGCCGCCACGGCCGGCGGGGGACCCGGAGCGGCATCCGTGCTCGCCGCCCTCCGGGACACCACCGCCCGCCTCGACCTCCTGCACGCCGCCGCGGAGGCCCGCCGGGAACGCTGGGCGGCCGCCGAGGAAGCCCTGGCGGACGCCGTGTCCGCCCTGACCCATGAAGCGTGAGGACCACACCCCGATGAACCCTGTCGTCGAACTGCGCAGCGACACCTTCACCCTGCCCACCCCCCGCATGCTGGAGGCGGCGAGCCGGGCCCGCCTCGGCGACGACGTCTACGGCGAGGACCCGACCGTCACCGAACTGGAGGAGCTCTCCGCCGAACTGCTCGGCAAGCCCGCCGCCTGCTTCATGCCGAGCGGCACGATGGCCAACCTCGCGGCACTGCTCACCCACAGCCCGCGCGGCGGCAAGGCCGTCGTCGGCGCCGAATCCGACATCTACGTGTACGAGGCCGGCGGTGCCTCGGTGGTCGGCGGCATCGTCTACGAGCCCGTCTCCGCCGCCGCCGACGGAACCCTGCCGCTGGACGTCGTCGCCGAGGCCTGCGAGGTCGACGCCGACGACCCGCAGTTCGCGCTGCCCGCCGTCCTCAGCCTGGAGACCCCGCACAACCGGCGGGGCGGTATCCCCCTGCCCCTCGACTACCTCGGCCGCGCCGCCGCCCTCGCCCGTACGCACGGCATCGCCCTGCACCTCGACGGCGCCCGGATCTTCAACGCGGCGATCGCGCTGGGAGTACCGGCCGCCGACATCGCCGCGCACGCGGACACCGTGCAGTTCTGCCTGTCCAAGGGGCTGTCCGCACCCGTCGGATCGATGCTGGCCGGCGACGGGGCCTCGATCGCCACCGCCCGCCGCTACCGCAAGATGCTGGGCGGCGGCATGCGGCAGGCCGGCCTCGTCGCGGCCTGCGGCATCGTGGCCCTGACCGAGATGGCCGAGCGGCTCGCCGACGACCACGCCCACGCCGCCCGCCTGGCGGCCGGACTCGCCGGCATCGACGGTCTGCGGCTGGACCCCGAACCGCCGCGCACCAACATGGTGTTCTTCGCCGTGGACCCCGACCGCACCCCGCACACCACCGCGACCCTCCTCGCGGACGCGGCGGCCCGGGGCGTACGCCTCGCGGAACTGGGCCGCGACCGTATCCGCGCCGTCACCCACTCCGGCGTCACCGCCGACGACGTCGACCGCGCCGTCGAGGTGCTCGCGGACGTCCTGGCCGCCGCGCCGGCCGCGGCGCCCGCCGCCGCGCCCGCCGCACAGGGCGCCGCGCGGTGAGTGTGCCGGCCCCGGCCGCCGAGTCCCGCGCGGCCGGCCTGGGCTCCCACCGGGCGTTCCGGGTGTTCTGGGGGGCGGACACGGTCAGCCAGTTCGGCACGTACGTCGGAAACACCGTCCTCCCCCTGGTGGCCGCCACGACCCTGGCGGCCACCCCGATGGAGATGGGGCTCCTCGGCGCCGCCGAGACCGCGGGCTACCTGCTGATCGGGCTGCCCGCCGGGGTGTGGGTCGCGCGGGCCCGGCAGCGGCGCCTGATGCGGCGGGCCAACTTCGCCCGCGCCGCGCTGATGTGCACGATTCCCCTGGCCTGGTGGTGCGGCGTGCTGTCCGTCTCCCAACTGGTCGTCGTGGCCCTGCTGTGCGGTGTCTGCGCGGTGCTGTTCGATGTCGCCTACCAGTCGCACCTGCCGGTCCTGGTCGACCGCGACCGGCTCCTCGAAGGCAACGCCAAGCTCCAGTCCAGCCAGTCCCTCGCCCAGATCACCGGCCCCGGCATCGGCGGGACGCTCGTCCAACTGGCCGGTCCCGCGCTCCCGGTGGCCGGGTCCGCGCTCGGACAACTGGTGGCCGCCCTGCTGCTGGGCCGGGTGCGCGAACCGGACCCGGCGGCACCCGCCCCCGCCGGGGGCCCGCCGCTCCTCGCGGAGATCCGTGAGGGCCTGCGCTTCACCGCCCGCGTCCGCACGCTGCGGGCCATCACCGCGTGCACCGCCACCACCAACCTGTTCAGCGGCGTCCTGGGCGCCGTCCAGGTGTTCTTCCTGACCCACACCCTCGGGCTCTCCGACGCCGCCGTCGGCGCGACGCTGAGCGTGGTGGGTGTCGGCGGCGTCCTCGGAGCGCTGACCGCGCACCGCGTCGTCCTGCGCGTCGGCCAGGCACGGGCCGTGTGGCTCATCCCGCTGACCACGTTCCCCTGGCTGCTCCTCGTCCCCCTGGCCGGCCCGCACCTGATGCTCGCACCGGCCCTGGCCGGGCTCTTCGTCACCGGGTACGGCTATGTCGTCTACAACGTCGCCCAGGTCAGCTACCGCCAGGCCGCCTGCCGCGAGGACATGCTGGCCCGGGTCAACGCCACCGTCCGTTTCATGGGCTTCGGCGCCCTGACGGCCGGTGCGCTGGCGGGTGGCGCACTCGGCGGACTTCTCGGCATCCGCGCCACCCTGTGGATCGCCGCCGTGGGCACCTGTCTCTCCGCCGTGTGGGTGCTGTGCTCGCCGCTGCGCGGGATGCGGGACTTCACACCGCCCGACGCGACACCGGATGACGCGACACCACCCGACGCGACACCGGATGACACGGTTCCGGACCCCGGGCGCAGGTGACAGGGGAGAGAGACGAGAGAGACGAGAGAGAGGGGGGAGACGAGAGAGAGGGGGGAGGAGCAGCAGCATCGCACGACCGCGTCGGCCGATATGTGACACAAGCTCAATATTCCTTCTTCCTCCCCCGGGGGCCTTGGTGACCTGCAACTAGGTGAGCGGTCCGAGGCCGGCCGGCCGGTGTCGCGCACGGCCAGAATCGACGGTGACCGCGAGGGCGCGGGCGCCTCACGCACGGCCCCGCGACCATGGACCCGAGAAGGAGTGGGAACACGATGACGTTACGTCTGCCCCTGATGCCCGTGCAGGACGGCATCGCGCGCACCGCGCCCGAGGACCCCGACAGCGGCTGGGGCGGCTGTGCGCCGGGACCGCGGTACGCGCCGTCCGGCAGGAGGTGACGAGGACCGGGCGTGGAGGCCGGCCCGCGAGCGGCGGAACGGCCGGCCGTCCCGCCGTACGGGAGGAGAGCGGACGGAATGCCACTGCCCGACGGTGAGCTCGACCTGCTCCTCGCGGATGTGGAGCTCTCCCTGTCGGCGCACGGCCGCGACCGGATCGCCGTGGTGTGGCCGCGCGGCGCGGACCTGCTGGCACGGATCGTGGCCGGCCGGCGCACCGCACCCGCCCTCGCCGACAGCAACCGCGGCCCGTCGGCCCGCGCCGTCGCCGCGCGGCTCGCGGACCGCCTCGCGGACCGGCTCGGCGAACCGGTGACGGCCGCCTGGCGGATGCTCACCGGGCAGGCGCCGGGCGGCCCCGAGGTCGTCTACCGGACCGAGTGGGACACGCTCCTGCTGTCCGTCCGGGGTGCGCTGTGGGTCCGCGTCGCCCCCTTCGACGCCGGCGGGGACGACTCCACCGCCGCTGCCGGCCGGCGGCCGGGGCCGCTGCGCCTGCGCCTGCGTACGGGCGAGGCGGTGTACGTGCCCCGGGGGTTCATGTGCGAGATGTCGGAGGTCAGAAAGCCGACCCTGCTGCTCGAACTGTCCCTGCCCGGCACGGGGTGAGCAGATGTTCCGCCGCTGCTTCCCGCGGCGCCGCCCTGTCCGTCGATGGCCTGATGCGGCGGTACGGGCACCTCGCCGGCCCAACTGCCCACGATCGTCGATCCCGAGGCGGTCGGTCCGAGGTTCACCCGTTCCGGTGGTCGCCCCCGGAAACGCCGCCCGACGATGACAGGTCACCCATGATCGGCCCGGTGATCACCCACGGCACACGCCCCGCCTCCGGGCACCGTGTGGCTCGGGCCGTCAAGGTCGGCGTGGCTGTGACGGTGACACGCGGTGATATGCGTAACTCTGAGTCATGGAACGCGAGAAGCGCGAGCCATGCGAAGTGTGTTTTCCACTGGAGGCGAAAGAGTGTCACGTCAGCGTCTGAGGCTGGGAGTACTCGCCCTTGCGGCACTGGTTCTCTCGGGTCCCGCGGTTGCCCCGACCGCGGCGGTAACCTCCTGGCCGGTCACAACGAGCGTCCATGGGCAGGCCGTCCTGGCGGGTCCGTCGGCCGACGAGGACCCGGGCTTTCTCAAAAGGCGTCAGAAAGCCCAGGCCGAGGGGCTCATCGACGCCGACGGCAGGGTCCCGGGAAGTCAGAGCGAGGGGAGCCGCGCATGGCCACGCGATGACACGGGATACCGCATCCAGCCCCGGGACCTGGAGTTCCTCGGGCTGACGCGGCAGCAGGTCGGGTGGTGGCGCCACTACGAGGCGCCGTTGGGTACGACTCCGCACCAGTTCAAGCGCATGTCGGCGTCCCTGTTCAGGGTCCTGTGCTCCGCCTGTGAGCGCCCCCAGGACTATGACGTACGACTCCAGGGATCATGGGCGTTCTTCTTCTCGGGCCGCCACAAGGACTTCCCGACCGAACGGGACCTGGCAGGGCAGCCGGTGGCGCTGGCGAGGTTCCAGGAGTGGATGGGCTCCACACCTCCCGTCGAGCGCCCGGCGCGCCGCCCGTTCGGCGCGTTGCACAAACTGGGGATGCTCGACGAGAACGGGAAGCCGTTCGGACCCAGCGACGGGGACTTCCATATCTCGTCCGACATCATGGTGGCCGAGGCCCGGGTGAAGTGGGATGAGCTGAAGAGCGCAGGAAAGCTCAGTGATGAGGACATCCGCAAGGGGTTCATTCATCAGAAGTACAGCTTCGTCAACCGGACAGCGGTTCAGGAGGCCTTCCCGGACCTCGAAAAGTGGTCGACCGTATGGGAGGAGCGGCTGGGCCGGCCCATCGCGCCGTCGCTGTTCCCCAGCTCCGGACCCCCCGACAAGTCTCAGGAGGGGAACGGGATCTCCACTCACTTCCGGAATTCCGACTGGGTGGTCACAAACCCACCGAAGCACTGACCCGGTTCCGCCCCGGCCGGCCGACGACCCGGCCGAGCGGGACGCGGTCGACGTTCCGGACCTGAACGCCTGACACGCTCCTCGGCCGCCGCCGCTCCCCGTTCCGACGGGACGGCGGCGGCCGTTCGCGCGGGTCGGCTGCGGGCGGTGGCCGCAGGGCTGTCCCGTGGTGCGCCGCTGGATTCCGCGACCTCGTGGCGCAAACCGACGGTCCACCCGATGCGTCGGCCGTAGGCCCGCACAACAGGCACCGGGGCTCGGGAGCCGTCAGCCGTCCGACGCGGTGGCCGGCCCCTCGGCGGCGGCGTCGGCGGCGGCGTCGGCGGCGGCCTGCGCGTCGAGACGCCGCCGGGCGTCGTCCCAGGTGAGCGGAAGATCGTCGGTGGAGACTTCCCAGAAGGTGAAGGTCCCCGCGCGCATGGTGGGCCGTACGGCGTCCATGATGCTCCGATGGGGCTCGGTCCCCGCGAAGACGTACAGGGCGTCGCGGTTCTCCCACGCGGACAGGGTCAGGAAGACACCGGCCAGGGGCCGGGCGACGAGGGAGGCGCCGAACGCGCCCGGCGCGGACCGCACCTGCCGCCATGCCTGCAGGGACTTCAGGAAGAACCGAGGCACGTCCCGCCGGGACCTCAGAGTGAAACGGGACGCCATGACGTACGCCCCGGTGTGTGGTGGAGCCGGGTTCGGTGTCGCCCAGGGAAGCGTCGGCATACGGTCCCACCTCCTTCTCGACGGAGGCCCCGCCGGTGTTTCCGGGTCCTATGACCGGCATGAAACACGCATACGGGAGCAATCCGCCTCACGCACTCATTCTCGATGCCTCGCGGGGCACCGCAACCGCAGCCCGAGGACCCCGGCTACTCCGAGCCGGCGGACTCCCCGAGCTGTTCCGCCGCACGCTGCGCCAGTGCGGCCGCGAGCGTCACCCCGGGGTGCGCGGCCAGTGCGACGACCCCCGGAGCGCTCGCCAGCGGGGCGCAGAGCACGCCGTCGCCCGCCGGGATCGGGCGCATGCCGATGGTCATGCCCTCCAGCACCGGTTCCCGCGGCAGCCCGAACGCCTCCGTCACGGCACTCAGGGACGTACGCACCCGCGCCCGCGTCGCCGACTCCGGCTCTCCCGGGACCACGTCCTCGGCGCCGACGAAGCCGTGCCGGGCGGACGGCCGGATCTCGAAGGACGGCGTGGACACCACCCGGTCCAGGCGCAGTTCCGGCGCGGTGAAGGTGAAGCGCGCGGCCGGGACGCCGGGCACGTCGATGTGCTCGCCGAACTGCTCCGCGAGGGCGGGCAGGCCCGTCCCGCAGGCGAGTACGACCCGATCGACGACCAGCGCCGCTCCGGTGCCCCACAGCTCGTAGCCGCCGGCCCGCCGTGCCCGGACGCGATCCACCCGGGCGGCGACGACGGTGGCCCCGCCGGCCCGCGCGCGGGCGAGGAACGCGCGGCGCAGGTCGTCCGGCTCGACCATGCCCTCGTCGCTCGCATGGGCGACGACCGGCGGCGGCACCCGCAGGCCGGGGAGGATCCGCCGCAGGGCCTCCGCCCCGACGGTCGCGACGCCGGGCCCCGACTGCTCGGCGAACCGAGCCGTCGCGGCCGCGGTCGACGCCCAGCTCACGGCGCCGTTCCAAGCGATGAGGCCGCGCAACGGCGGCGTCGCCGTGACGGTGCGCAGCACGCCGAGCGACCGGGCGAGCTCGTCCTGATCGCGCGCGCCCGACGGCGGCTCCGCCGCCGACCCGTGCGAGTTGAGCCAGCCGAACGCCGCATCCGTCACCGGCGGCCGCGACTCCTCCGCCGTGCAGACGACGACGGACAGGCCGCGGCGCACGAGCTCGTCCGCCACCGCCGCCCCCAGCACGCCCGAGCCGACCACGGCGACGCGCAGCACGTTCTCCAGGCCCATTCGCCCACCTCTGTTTCCTCCGCGATCGCCGTCGGCACGCGAAGGCCACGGACGAACTGTCAGCAACACTCGGCCCGGGTGGATTCCACTCGTCGCCGACGCCACCGTATCGACCGATAGCTGCAGAGTGAAATGAATTCGTCGACGCGCTCCCCGGCGCGCAGGGCTGCCGCGTACCGGCTCGTCGGCCCAGCCCAACGCGGTGGTGGGCCGCGCACGGCGGTGGTGCGCCGCGCGAGGGGGAACCGCCGTGGGCGCCGTCGGATCACCGTCGTAGCGCTCACGCCACGAGGCGGGGGCGGTCCAGGTGGGGGCGAGAGACCGTTCCAGGCCTGCCGTACCCACCGCGGGCCGGCGGCACTCCGTACGTCCATGGCCCTGTCGGCGGTGGTCTGTTCATGCCCAACAGGATCAGGCCCAGGGGCTGCTGGCCCGATCGCGTGAACCCGGGACCCGCCTCCCGTCGGGATCCCCCGGCGAAAAGTAGGTTGAGCGCCAACCTGCTCCGGCCGGACCGGGCGATCCCAGAGGAGCGAGCATGGCGACCGACCCGGACCAGGCGACCGTCCCGCAGGTGACCATGACGCTCTCCGCGATCGCGGCGACCGCCGCCACCCCGCGCCCCTCGGGGGAGACCCCCGCGGAACAGAGCACCCGGATCATCCTCGGCATCAACCAGCAACTGGCCGACACCTCGCTCGCGACCCGGGGCACCTGGGTCCTCTCCTGGCTCGGGATGAGCCCGGACAACGCCAACCTGGCCTACCTCGCGAGGAACACCGACGGCTCCAACTCGTTCGCCGTGGTGATCCGCGGCACCGTCGGCAACGTGACCGATCTGATGGAGGACCTCGACGTCGGCACGATGGTTCCGCTGAACCTCGTCGGGATGCCGTCCCCGGTCTCGGTCTCCAAAGGGGCGATGAAGGCGTTCACCCAGGTCGTCACCATGAGCACCTCGGGTGTCACCCTGGCACAGGCACTCGGCGCCGCCCTGGGCCGGGCGCAGCCGGACCCGACGGTCTACGTGACCGGCCACAGCCTGGGCGGCTGCATCGCGACCATGGTCGCCCCGTACCTCCAGACGCTCACCTGGCCCCAGGGAACGCCGAACTTCGAGCTGCACACCTTCGCCGCCCCCACCGCCGGCGGAGCGGACTTCGCCGCCTACGTCGACTCCTTGAAGTGGCAGGCGAACGAGCGTCACTTCAACATCAACGACATGGTGCCGCAGGCCTGGAACAACCTTGGAGCGACCAAGCAGTGGTACCTCGGTCCCGGCCCGGCGGCGAACGACGACGTCAAAGCCGTCATCTCGGCGCTCATCGCCCTTCCCGGTCCCCATGTGTACGTGCAGCCGGGCCAGGACGACGCGCTGAACGACAGCTACGACCCCGTCGACCCGAACGTGGTGAAGCCCTCGCTCCAGGACTTCATGGGCCAGGTCGCCTTCCAGCACGCCAACTCCACCTATCTGGGGCTCCTCGGCGCGCCTGACGTGCAGTCGGGTCCGGTGGTGACCGTCGTGACCCCCGTCGGCACGGCCGGCGCCCCGGTCGAGATCGTCGGCAGCGGGTTCAGCGAGGGGGTGATGGTCGACTTCGGTACGGTGCCGATCTCCAGGAAGTACGTCCTCCGCGACGACGTGATCATCGTCTGGGCACCCGAGGGCGTCGGCGTGGTCGACGTCCGGGCCACCGACAACCTGGGCACCTCCCCGGCGGTTCCGCGCGGCCAGTTCGCCTACGGCGGCCCCGCCGCCGTGGTGGTCACCGGCATCAGCCCGGACAGCGGCCGGGTCGGCGACCAAGTCCAGGTCAACGGGGTCAACTTCGCCTCGGACTCCCAGGTCTACTTCGGTGACAAACTCGCCGATCTCGTCGACTACGCCCCCGAGCAACTGCTCGTCAGGGCGCCCACCGCGACCATCGCCGTCGGCAAGTCCCCGACCGTCGGCATCACCGTCCTCTCGAACGGCTACTCGTCCCCCGCGACCCCGGTGGACGAGTTCACGTACCTGGAATGGCACCAGGGCTGAACCGGTCCCTGCCCTCGACGCCGTGACCGCATCTCCGTGAAGGGGGACGGAGCAGGCGGCACCCGGCCGAGTCCGTCAGGTACTCGCCCGGTGCCACTGGTGCCACCCGTGCTCCGCGTCGTCAGCCGGCCGCCGCATAGCAGCGTACGGAGACCTTCTGGTCCGGGCTCCACCGCTGCTCGACGGTGGCGAGCAGTTCCCAGCCCAGACGTTCGTACAGAGCGGCGGCCGCGGTGTCGGATGCCACGACGTCGAGGACCGGGTGCAGATCGCGGGCGTGGGCCTCCCGGACCGCCTCCGCCATCAGCAGGGCCCCGATCCCGTGACCTCGTGCCGCCGGGGCGACGAACAGCCGGCTGACCACCGCGGTGCCCTCGATGTCCACGCCCTTGCGACTGCTCCACAAGGCAGGCGCCGCATCCCCTGGCTCGCTGCGGGACAGGCCTATGTGACCGACGACCCTCCCGTCCAGTTCCGCTACCCAGGCCGCGAGCAATGACGGCTGCGTCAGCCAATCGCCGGGGCTGTCCGGCCAGTTCAACGGATACGCGTCGCGCTCATGAACCTCGGCGAGGGCATGGACACACTCGTCGAGGTCGAGCGGGCCGC
This sequence comes from Streptomyces sp. NBC_00654, assembly GCF_026341775.1. Classification (NCBI taxonomy): domain Bacteria; kingdom Bacillati; phylum Actinomycetota; class Actinomycetes; order Kitasatosporales; family Streptomycetaceae; genus Streptomyces; species Streptomyces sp. NBC_00654. The sequence continues at coordinate 251,581 of NZ_JAPEOB010000004.1, forward strand.
GACGCCGGACATGAGGGACCGGGACTCGGGCGGATGCGGTGGCACTCTCGGGATTCATCGGATCATGGAAGCACGGGCCGCACATTTCCACGTGCTGCGCAATCTCCGCTTTGAGGAGCGGCCGCCTCCCTCCCCTTCCGCCGTTGGTCTGCCGCCTGTGCCCGCCGGGCGCGGAGGCCGTCCGAGGCTCCGGCGGGTCGGTCAGGCCGAACGCAGGGCGTCTGTCGGGGACACCCTGGCTGCGCGCAGTGCCGGGTAGATTCCGGCGACGGCCGCCACCAGTACGGATACCAGCGGTCCGGCGATGACCGTGTAGAGCGGGATGGAGGCGGGCCAGCCCTGTGCGAGGGCGTAGCCGTAGACCGCGAGGCCACCGACGAACAGCCCGCCGATTCCTCCGATGAGGCCCATCAGTACGGCCTCGATGAGGAACTGAACGGCGATCTGGCCGCCTCGGGCGCCCAGCGCGCGGCGCAGTCCGACCTCGCCGCGGCGTTCCATCACTCCCACGACCATGGTGTTGGCGATGCCGACGCCGCCCACGAGCAGGGCGACCGCGGCGAGGGCGAGGACGAGTCCGGTGAGGGAGTTCTTGGTCTCGGCCCGTGCCGTGTACAGGTCGGAAGGGCGGCTGACGGCGACCGTGCTCGGGTTGGCGGGGTCGGCGGTGGCTCCGGCAACGGTCTGTACGTCAGGGACGCGTTCGGGGTGGGCCCTGAGGTAGACCATGGCGGCGGTTCCGTCCGCGCCCAGGTGGGCGGTGGCCTCGGGCCAGCCGACCAGGGCGGCGGTGCCGAGCTCGGGTGCGAGCTCGTTCGGGGCCAGGATTCCGGTGACGACGAACCACTGTCCGCCCAGCCAGACCCGCTCGCCCGGTGCGGTCACGCCGAGCCGGAGTGCGGCCTGGTCGCCGAGCACGGTCATCGGGAGGTTCTCGCTCGCCTTGTCCAGCCAGCGCCCGTTCCGCAGGGTGGCGTGCAGGACGTCGAGCAGGTTGAGCCGGGCGGCCAGCACGGTGAGGCTGTTGGTCTGCTGTGGTGGGACCAGGTCGTTGCGGTAGACCTGGGCCTTGGTTGCCCCGGTCGCGGTGACCTGTTGCACGGGGGCGATGTTGGCGAGCATCTTCTCGGCCGTGGGCGGCAGCGGCACCGGCTTCTGGTCGGCGCCGTTGCCGGGGGCGACGGTGATCAGGTTGGAGCCGAGCCGGTCCAGGCGCTCCAGCAGGTGTGCCTGGTTGGAGGCGGAGATCCCGGTCACGGCGATGACGGCGGCGATGCCCAGGGAGATGCCGAGCGCGGACAGGGCGGAGCGCATCTTGCGGGTGCGTGGTCCGATCATGCCGAGGCGCAGCATGTCCGTCGGGCGTAGCCGGGTGCGTCGCAGGGGTGGCGTCATCGGACAGCTCCTGCGGGGTGCGGGCCGCGTTCGTCGGAGTCGATGCGGCCGTCGTGGAGGGAGATTCGCCGGGGGAAGGAAGCGGCCAGCTCGCGGTCGTGGGTGATGACGGCGACCGTGGTGCCATTGGCGTTCAGGGTGCGCAGCAGCTCGACGACGGCGGCGCCGGAGACGCTGTCCAGGGCCCCGGTGGGTTCGTCGGCGAGCAGCAGTGCGGGGCGGCCGACGAGGGCGCGGGCGATGGCGACGCGCTGCTTCTCGCCGCCGGAGAGCTGGTCGGGGTGGTGGTGGAGCCGGTGTCCGAGGCCCACCTCGCGGAGGGCTTCGGAGGCTCTGGCGTGCCGGAGCGAGGCGGGGACGCCGCTGTAGAGGAGGCCGGTGGCGACGTTCTCGATCGTGGTGAGCCCGGACAGCAGGAAGAACTGCTGGAAGACGAAGCCGATCCGGTGGGCGCGCAGGGCGGCCAGTTCGGGGTCGGAGAGCGTGGACAGGTCGCGTCCTTCGAAGTACAGATTTCCTGCAGTGGGCCGGTCGAGGGAGCCGAGCAGCGCGAGGAGCGTGGATTTGCCGGACCCGGAGGGGCCGACGACGGCGAGGAGTTCTCCGGCTTCGACGGTGAGGTCGATGTCGTGCAGGATGCGCAGTGGCGGTGACCCCGGGTACTCCTTGGTGATGCCGGAGAGTTCCAGCACGGGTGCCCTGCCGGGTGGCTGATGGGGCATCACTTCGGGATCACCACCTGGGCGCCGGCTTTGACGTCCCCGGTGATCTGCGCCTTGGCGTCGGCGACCAGCCCCAGCTGGATCCTGACAAGCCGAGTGGTGGTGCCGCTGGCGACCTGGACTCCGTAGCCGCCGCCGTCCAGCGCGAGCAGCGCGGTGACGGGGACGATGAGCGCATCGCTGACGGTCTCGCCGATGACGGTGACGGTCACGGAGGTCGGCCCGGCCTGCTTGGCCTGCCGCTGGTGGTCCAGCGCGATGGTGACGGTGGTCTTGTCCGCGCCACCGGAGCCGTCCGAGCCGTTGTCCCCGCCGTCGCCGGAACCGCCGCGGACCAGTGAGCGAATGCGTCCGTCGATGGTGCTGCCGTCGGCCAGTTTCACCGTCACCCGACCGTTGGGCTTGAACTGGGAGAGCTGGTTGTCGGCGGGCTGCGCGGTGGCGACCAGATCGGTGCCGGACACGGTCATGACCGCGGTGGCCCCGAGGGCCGAGCCGAGCTGTACGCCGAGCTGCTGCACCCGCACGGCCGCCCGCGGCAGCATGACGACGCTGCCGAGCGCAACCGTTCCCGTCTGCTTCTCACCGAGGGCCCTCTGCCAACGCTTGACGGCGGTGACGGTGGCAGGGGTGAACTTCTGATCGGCCGCCAGGCCGAGTCCGTCGGCGTAGCCGAGCTTGATCAGGTTGCGTTTGAGCTGTTCGACATCGGGTCCGTCACTGATCTCGGGGCCGAGGTCGCGCCACATCGGCCGGGCTCCGGTGAGCAGCACCACGGGCCGTCCGTCGACCTCGTACAACTTCGCCCCGGCCTTGACGACGGCGCCGACGGCGGGCAGGGCGGTGATGGTTCCGTGTCCGGAGGCGACGACGGGAGTCGGGGTGCTGTAGCTGAGCGCGCCGCCGACCTGGATGCCGGTGGACAGCGAGCCCTTCTGCACCGCGACAGTTCCGTGGCTGACGGACGGCTGCGCGGAGGCGGTGCCGTGCTGCTCCCAGGGGCGCATCACGGCGAGCACACCCGAGCCGCCGAGCGCGGCGACCAGGACGAGCGCGACGACGACCTTACGGCGCTTCTTCCGCGCGGGGGCGGGAGAGGTGCCGGCGGGGGCGGTGGTCTCAACAGTACGGTTCATGATCACTGACCGATCGAGTAGCCGGGCATCGGGAGCTTGCCGCAGGCCGGCTGAATGGCGTCCCATTTGGCGATGTTGAGCGATTTCGCCGGGAATGTGAGGATGCCGGTCTTGGGGTCGGGGTCAGGGATGTCCGCGTAGCCGTTCTTCCGCGCGCACGCGACAAAGGCGCGCGCTTGCTCGACGGCCTTCTCGTCGCCCTTCCGCTGGACCTGGTGGATGCCGGGGACCTTGGCGTCGCAGACCTTGCTCGCCACGTCGAGGCCGTTGGCCGAGCCGGGACTTTCGGCATCGGTGCCCGAGGCCGGGAAGGTGATGTTGCCGTCCTTGTCCTGCTCGACGCTGGTCTGCCCCTGCTTGTGCATGCAGTCCACCCAGGCCCGACGGACCGCGTCGTCGTCCTGCGGCTTACTCTTTCCCGTGCCGTCGCCTCCGGCCACGCTGGGCGCCGCGTCGCCGGAGGAGCAGCCGGTCATCATGAGCGCCGCGGTCACGGCGGTCACCGACAGTACGGTTCGTACAGCCTTGGTACGCATTTCGTGGTCTCCCTGCTGGATGTCGACATCGACCTCGGCATTTCTACGGACCCGCGAGTTACGCACCGGTGAGTGCGTGCCTAACCACCGGCTAACACCCGCCGAGGCATCGTTGGCCAGGAAGGGCCAGGACAGGTCGGCGCGGGACAGGACGACGCGGCGCGGGGCGCGGCGAGTGGAGTGGAGCAGAATGCGAGTGCTGATCGTCGAGGACGAGGTGGACCTGGCCGCGATGCTCGCCGAGGGCCTGCGCGCCGAGGGCATGGTCTGCGAGGTCGCCCACGACGGCGCCCGCGCGCTCGAAATGACGGCCGCCGCCGAGTATGACGTCCTGGTCCTGGACCGGCACCTGCCCAAGCTGAGCGGGGACGCCGTCTGCCGGGCCCTGAACACAGCCGGCTACCCGGCCAGAATCCTGATGCTCACCGCCGCCGGCACCCTCGCCGACCTGGTCGACGGCCTCGGCCAGGGCGCCGACGACTACCTGGCCAAACCCTTCTCGTACCTGGAGCTGATCGCCCGGCTGCGCGCGCTGGGCCGCCGCTCCCCTGCCGGCAGCAGCGCCACCGTGCTGAGCAGGCACGGTGTCAACCTGGACACCGTGCGCAGGGTCGCCGAACGCGACGGCCGGCCACTGAAGCTGACACCCAAGGAGCTCGGCGTGCTGGAACTGCTGCTGACCGCGGACGGCGCCCCCGTCCACACCGAGCAGCTGCGGGACAGCCTGTGGGACGCGGCGCTGGACCCGGCCACCACCGCCGTCCGGGTCACCATCCACTCGCTGCGCCGCAAGCTCGGCGAACCGTCACTGATCACCAACGACCCCGGCTACGGGTACCGGCTGTGAGCCGGGCCCGGACCGGTCGCCGTCCTTCGCTGCACGGACTGCCCCTGCGCGGCCGGCTGACTTTGATGACCACGACGGTCTTCGCTGTCCTGGGCTGCGGGCTGCTCCTGCTGAACTGGCTGAGCACACGCCAAATCCTCAAGGACAACCGCCACCGCATTGTCCCCGCGAGCGTGCTGGCTCCTGCCCAGGCGGAGCCGATCCCCGGCACCACGCCGCAAGACTCCTCGGTGCCCGCCGCACTCACCACTCCCGCCCAGGGCTTCGAGGACTTTCAGCACACCGTCCTCAGCGATCTGCTGGTGCGCTCCCTGCTGTTGCTCGTCGTCTTCACCGCACTTGCCGGGCTGCTCGCCTGGTGGGGCAGCAGCCGCTCACTGCACCGCCTCAGCCGGGTCACCGCGGCGGCCCGGCGGATCAGTACCGGCAGCGCCCTGGACGAACGGCTCGGCCTGACCGGCCCGCACGACGAGGTCCGCGAACTCGGCGACACCTTCGACACCATGCTCGACCGACTGGACCGCAGCTTCACCGCCCAGCGCCGCTTCACCTCCCACGCCTCGCACGAACTGCGCACCCCGCTCACCCTCCAGCGCACCGCCCTGGAGATCCCACTCGCGCAAGGCCGGGTCCCGGCCGACCTGAGACCCGCCTTCCAGCGCGCGCTGGACGCCAACGCCCGCAGTGAACACCTGATCGCGGCACTGCTGACACTGGCACGTGGCGAGAGCGCACAGCTGACGCCGCGACCGGCCGACCTCGGGGACGCCGCCGTGGACGCCTTGGCGGACCTGGCCGACGAGGCCCGGACGGCAGGCATCCGGATCATCGCCGATCCGGGGCCCGCCCCGGTCACGGGCGACCCCTCACTGCTCCGGCAGATCGCACTGAACCTGCTGGCCAACGCTGTGCGGCACAACCATCGCGACGGCTCGGCGACGGTGACCACCGGCACCGTCGGCGGCCTTGCCTTCATCGAGGTCGGCAACACCGGCCCGGTAGTGGACCCGGACGACATCCCCGCCCTCTTCGAGCCCTTCCAGCGCGGTCGGGAACACCGCAGCGACGGGACCGGGCTGGGACTGGCCGTGGTGCGGGCGATCACCCTGACCCACCACGGCGAGCTCACCGCCACCCCACGCCCCGGCGGCGGCCTCACCGTCCGAGTCGAACTGCCCACCACACAAGTGGAGCAGGTCCCGCAGAGTCCGGGCCCACGCGGCACCGCGCCGGCCGGGAGCCGTAGTGATCACTGACGATGCCGGCAAATCCCGGGTGCGGTGATGCTCCGGCCGCTCACGCCGGCTCCTCCTGCTCTGCGGCCAGGCTCGCCTCGATGGCCTCCTCGTCCGACATCCCGCTCCGCGAAAGGTCGCACGTGCGCCACGGATCGTCGTCGCTCGTCCAGGTGCGGTTGATCGCCTCCTGCAATCGGGACAGATAGGCCTCACCTTCTCGTTCGTACTGTCGCACCTCGGCGGCCTTGAGGCGGATCAGCCTCGACCCCTCCACGGCGCTGTACCAGCAGCGCGCGTTCATGAAGAGATGCTTGCCCGCGGCGAACAGGACCCAGGTATTGCCGTCGGTCGCGATCCGTTCCGGGCACTGTGCTTTCCGCGCGATCCGGGCGGCATCACCCCACTGTTCCACCGGCGGGACCTGCTCCGGGGGGCGGCGACAGGTGTCGTTGAGCGAGACGTACTCGAAGGTCGGGTCCGCTTCGCGGTGCAGCGCGAAGAAGATGTGCCGGTGGCAGATCGTGCATCCCAGCTGTGCCTCGACGTGTTCCATCAGTCCGGAGCCGTGCAGGCGGAGCATGTCGTTCAGCGCCACCCGGTTGTGCGCCTGACGGAGATGGCCGGCGGCGATCCCGTCACGCAACGCTGTGATCGTCGCGTCCACATCGACGCCGCCGGACGCCGATGCCGTCCTGATCAACATGCCTGCGCAGCCAGGGCAACGCTCGTCAGCGGGATCGGTCTTTGCGTACGTGTCCTCCGCTGTCATCTGGATGAGCTTCAGATGACCCGGCGCGTCCTTCTCGGCCCACGTGTCGTAGAAGACCTTCACGAACCCGCCCCCGACGGGGTAGGTCGCGTTCGGGCCCGTGCGTCCGACGATCGGCGCACCGAGTGCCTCCTCGACCTGGCTTCTCGAGGCGTCCCGGCTCAGCCCGGGGATCAGGGTGCTGAGCCCCGCGAAGCCGCGCGGCGCGGCCTCGGTGGGCTGGACATGGAAGAGGATCGCCGTCACCTCCCCGTCCCGGAGCATGATCTCGCCGCCGGAGCCGAACGTCAGATACCGGTCGTGGTGTGCGGGCGCACCAACCTCGAACTCGCTGATCGCCGGGTTCGAGCCGAGCAGACCGATGGCACGCTGCACGACGTCGTCGCGCTCCGGCATCAGGAGAGCATCGTTGTACGGCTCGAAGGCCTGCCGCACCGCGGCCGCCCGGGCCGCTGCCCTGCGTTCCGCCTCCTGCGCGCGCCGGGCGCGTTCCGCATCGTTGATGATCAACGACTCGACGCCGAACCACAGCCGTTTCTCGAACGCCTCACGGTCCCGAGAACGTGTCAGATCGGCCTCGCACAACAACGCCACTGAATCCCGAAGACCGCCCAGAAAACGCTTGTTCGTCATGGTCAAGTACCGCTCGACCTCGGAATCGGTGCCACCGAGGATCGTGTCGATCACCCGCCGGCATTCCCCCGGCGGACGCGCCGGGGCGGCATCGGGGTGAAAAACAGCGAGTTCACCGAAGAGCACGGCGAAGACGGCCCAACGCCGAAGTGCGCTGCGCTCTGCAGCGGCGATGTGCCGCGCGGTTGTCTCGAAGCAGAAATGATCATGCCGTCCGTCCCGGGCGACCCACACATTCAGCGTCCCGAGACCGTCCTCACGGATGTCGATGAACGGCTCGTCCTCACCCGGGCCGGGCAGCAGCCACAGCCGCCGTACGCCCCTGCCGGGCGGCTGGACCCGCGGGCTTCGCTTCCTGCTCATGACCCCTCCTCGTGCCTTTCACGCTCGCGCTGCTCCCTCTTCCCGGTCGAGGTCCCGCCGCCTGCTTCGCGAGGGGCCTGACCGGCAGGACGTCGGAGTCGGCATGGACGAGGTGAACCGTCCCGAGTTTGGCAGATTTCGGTGATCCCGTTTCAGGCGGACTCCACAGAAATCAGGGCAGTCAAGGCCGATGGAGCCGAGCGCGGCATAGAGTTCGGGTGCGCCGGGTGGGAGCAACTCCGCTCGCCGCCAAGGAGGTTACGTGAGCAACACGGTCCCTGCTCCACAGGATGATCGCAGGCCGACGGTCACTGCGTTCGACTCACTGAGTTCGGAGTACGAAGAGGCGTTCAGGACGTTTCTCGCCCATACCGAGGGCAAGAACTCCGGCAGCGCCCATCTGGCGTCCACGGTCGCCGCTCTGACACGGCGTGGCGTGTTCATCGACGCAGGCGCCGGGTCCGGCCGCGCCACCGCCGCGCTGGCGGGCTCCTTCGAGCGCATCACCGCCATCGAACCGAGCCCCCACCTCAGGCACCGGCTGGCCCGCGCCTGCCCACAAGCACGCATCTTGGCCGATTCCATCGCGACCGCGGTTCCGGAGGAGACGGCCGACCTGGTGCTGTGCGAGCACGTCCTCTACCACGTGGACACCGACCAGTGGCTCCCCACCCTGGAGCGCCTGGCTTCCTGGACCGCCCCGGGCGGCCGGACCGTCGTCGTGCTGCAGAATCCCGACGGCGATTGCATGCGCATGCTCCGGCACTTCACCGGACACCGCTACGACTTGCGCAGCCTCATCACACCGTTCACCGCCACCGACACCCACCGTGAGTGGCGCCTCACCCTCACCACGGTCGCCGGGACCGTCGAGACCCCCGACCTGGACACCGCGCTCACCATCGCCCAGTTCCTCCTGAACGACGCGCCCCTGCCCACACCGCCGCCCCGCCTCGACGACCTGGCCGGCTATCTCCAGGACCACCACCGGACCCCCGACGGCGGATACCGCCTCACCTGTCCCCAGGATTACCTGCACATGGAACGTGCCACATGACGAGCACCGCGTTGCCTTCCACCGAGCTGCCCGAGCCGGCGCTGTGACATGCCGCACGTCCTGACCGAACCGGTCAGGACACGTGTGGTTGTGTGCGTGCATGTCGATGCCGAGGCCGGCGGCGTGCTCGACGAGGTGCTGGCGGTAGCCGCCGTCGACCCAGGTTGAACGAGGGACAAGCTGGGAAAACCCCCAGGTCACGAACTGTGGCCCCCGCGCACGCGGGGATGGCCCCATCGTCGTGGTGGCCTGCATCGGGGTCTGGCAGGACGACTGCCACCAGGACGCGGTCCCGATGCCGCACAGCACGAAGCAGTGCCACGGACAGCCCGGGCACTGCTGTCTTTGCTGCCCGGTGTGCGTGGGTCGGTGGCGGAGAGCGGTGACATTCACAGGGGCCCACCGGACGGGACACAGGTACGCACACGCACATGCGGCGCGTCCAGGTGGCGCGGCTCCTCGGCACTCCGGCTGGAGTCGATCGGCACGGACTGGAAGTTCGGGGACGGGGTGCAGCGGGTGGTGCTCACCGCCGGCCTGAGCGCCGACCGTCGCTCCACCATCGTCATCCGCGCGCACGTTGCGAACATCGCGGTGTTCTGGCCGTCCATGCCCGCGCGGGCCAGCCGCCCTGGTCCCGCAGAACGGCCGGATCCGCGATCGCCTCGCCGCCGTCGGCGAGCATCACTGGGAGACGGTTGCGATCCGACCCGGGGCACGGCCGGTGCCGCGCGGCCGGGGCACGGTGGAATACGCCGCCGTCAGCCCGGTCGCTTCGGCGAGGTCCGCCAGCAAACGTGCTCCGGCGTGCCCGACCACCCCCGACCTGTCAGTGGACACCACAGGCCGGGGCAGCGAACCGGCTGTCCTTCACGCAGAAAGTGCCTTCCTCTGGCGACGGTCGAACCTCTGGAGAAGGTTCATCGTCCCAGCTCAGGAAGGCACTTTCGCGTATCCGGCTTATCCGGACGGTCTCAACCGGAACGGCGGAGTCAGTGGATCTTGATTGAGATGATCTTGTGGACCGGGTTCTGACCGGCCTGCCACGTCGACCACTTCTGGAGCGTGACGTTTTCCAGGCTCGGGTTGTTCAAGCTCCGCTGGAACTGGAAGGTCACGACGTTGTTCCCCGACTCGACCCAGTTGACGCCGTAGATGGCGACGGCAGTCTGTCCGGCGTTGGCGAAGCAGAGCACGTCTTTGCCGTCGTTGTTGTGAACTTCGACGTAGCTGGTCTCGTTGCAGTCCGTGCGGTTGATGTACGGCATGGCGGGCGCGGTCGCAGCCGGAACCGCCGTGATGGGCGTGGTCGCGGCGGAGGCGGCCGTGGCGGGTACCACCGTGGTGGCCAGCACTGCCATGGCGGCGGCAGCGACACCCAAGGAGCGGCGCACGGGCAGCTTCATGTTCTCTCACTCTCTGTCACGGGAGAAGGAACGCACACCGTTGCATGCCGACTGCGCCTGGTTCTCACGTGGCGGGAAGCCCCGTACGTGATCGGAAACGCAAAAGAGTGTTCCTGACCTGCAACGATGCGACTGGATCAGGGTCCGGGGCGGGGTATGAAGAACCACTCTTCGGGTGAACGGGCGAATCGGGTTCACCTCCGTGTGTCCGAGTCGTAGGTGGCGGCAACCCCGCACCCGCCGTGCGGCGCGCAGTTGGGTGGTCGGTTCGGCTGTAGCTCCTGGGCCAGGTCTTCGGCGACGAAGTCCTCGCCACCGCGATCCTCGACCGCCTCCTGCACCACTGCGAAGTCGTCCCGATCAACGGTCCGAGCTACCGGCTCAAGAACCGCCTCCAGGCCATCGAGCGCGAGACGGACGTGGCCTGACAGGTGGGGACGAAGAAAGATACGCGACTGGGGATCCAAGTCCGTACGCCGACACTCACCTGCCCGTTGATCCCGCCCGTCCTCGCACACGCCACCCACCGCCTGGACAACGCCACCGCCCGCCGGCCCAGCGAGATCACCACAACCCAGATCAACAACCGGAAGCCGTACTTCCTCCACCTCAAGCAGAGCCCCGACCAGGCGGGGGCGATCCGGCTGGCCTGCCCGGTCGCCGGCACCTTCCCAACCGTCAACTGCTCCCGCAGACCCCGCAGTCGCGCTCCGTCCAGGAGCGTCGATCTGACCGACGCGCGGCAGACAGGCACCCACCCGGCCGCTCGGCCCACCGTGATCACCCCGGCCGCACCAGGACACTCGCTGCCGGACATCTGCCGCCAGCAGTCGATCACCATCCGCCCCGGCGACCTGGGCACGATCGAGAAGTTCCGCCAGGACGTGGCCTACCTCACCGACACCTGGACCAGCACGTTCAAAGTCATCAGGGCCCAGAACGAGGGGATCAACGGAATCCTCACGGGCCACCACATCGACATCTCCGAGCCCAAGAACCGGCTCGCCCACGGCCGCGTCGCCCAGACCCTGCTGGTCGCCCTCATGGCCACCATCACGAACCTGGACGATCCTCGGCACGTTCTGCCGGCGGACCCGCGGCGAACACCTGCCCGCCACCGCCTACGACAGCGTCACAACGAAAGAACTGGACCAGCCCCGACCCGAGCCGACAGGCCGTCCCCCGCCCCGGGCGCCACAATGATCTGCAAGTGAACAGCCACACCAACCGCCGCCACGAGACCTTCCCAGTCCCGCAGCCACACCACCGCACGCATTCCGGCATGAGCCACTCCCGGATGGCGCCCCCGAGAGCCCCGGAAACTGCCGCTCAGCCCCGGCCGGACCGCAGAACGCCCCCGAGAACTGCAAGATCCCGCCTGATCGACTCGATCGGACGGGATCTCGGGAAGCCAACCTGAGCGAACTCAAGAACTTCCCCCAACAACGTGCTTGGCATTCACATCAACCCGCCAACGCCTGGGGGATACATCCAAGACAGCTGTGCCGACTACCCCGCAGCATGCAAGGCCACCCTCTGGGCCATGGCCAACTGCGCCCGAGGTCACCGGTCGGCCGTCGGGCTGGCAACGACCGGATCCGCGACGCGCACGTAGTCCTTCACCGCCATCACGATCGACCGGTCGAGGTCTCCCGCGTTGAAGGCGATCCCTTCGTGGGCTGACAGGAAGTCAGCATCGGCAACCAGGACCAGTTCCGAGGAGAACGAAACCGGAGGTACCGCACCCATCGTGCAGCCCGAAGTGTTCTGCGCCTGGCATCGATCACGACCTACAGGTTGGTCGAGTAGCGATAGTTCTCGCTCGACGCAGAGGTGATCCCGGACAGCGGCGCCACCAGCAACCAGCACGACGAGCTGCTCGAACTGCGACTGACGGGACAACCTCTACAGCCCTTAGACCGACCGGCAAATGGAGGGCGGCGTCGCGGGGCTGGGTACGCACATCTGCGGCGTTGTCGTCAATCACCATGGCTCCGCCATGCCTCAATCCTCCGCCTTGCAGCCGCACGCACCCAGCCCCGCTCCTTCTCCCGCCCCCCATTTGCCGGTCGGTCTTAGGCGCCTACATCATCTTGGGGCCGTCGACAACCCTCTGGGCGCAAGCTGCAACGTGGGCGCAGCGGACCGCTTTTGTCAGCGGGTGGGCCTTGCCGAGCACCTGTACGGTGTCGGAGAGGGTCTTCTCGAACAGCGGGATCGCCCGGTTCAGGTCCCCGGCCGACTGGTAGGCGGAGGCCAAGTTGTTGCGGGCGGTCAGGGTGGAGGGGTGGGTCTCACCCAGCACCAGGACCCGGGCGTCCACAGTCTGCTCGAACAGCGGGATCGCCCCGCTCAGATCCCCGGCCGAATGGTAGGCATAGGCGAGGTTGTTGCGGGCGGTCAGCGTGTCAGGGTGGTCCTCGCCCATCACCCGTACGGTGTCGGAGAGGGCCTGCTCGAACAGCGGGATCGCCCCGCTCGGATCCCCGGCCGACTCGTAGGCGCAGGCGAGGTTGTTGCGGGCGGTCAGCGTGTCAGGGTGGTCTTCACCGAGCACCCGTACGGTGTCGGAGAGGGTCTGCTCGAACAGCGGGATTGCCCGGTTCAGGTCCCCGGCCGACTGGTAGGCGTAGGCCAGGTTGTTGCGGGCGGTCAGCGTGTCAGGGTGGTCTTCACTGAGCACCCGTACGGTGTCGGAGAGGGTCTGCTCGAACAGCGGGATCGCCCGGTTCAGCTCCCTGGCCGACTCGTAGGCGCAGGCGAGGTTGTTGCGGGCGGTCAGCGTGTCAGGGTGGTCCTCGCCCATCACCCGTACGGTGTCGGAGAGGGTCCGCTCGAACAGCGGGATCGCCCCGCTCAGATCCCCCGTCGGCCCGTGGCGATGGTTGTGCCCACACCGGAGGCACCAGTCGGAATGGTGCTCTGACATGACATTCTCTTTCTCGCGCGAGTCGCGCAACTGGAACCGCGGTCGCTCGTAGCGCTTCGACGACTTCGACTTCTCGGTCCGGTTCAGTTACGTGATGGGAAAGTCAAAATAGGTGTCCGGGTAAGGTTCGTCTTTCAGGGTGTAATGCCACCATTCACACTCGTATGGGCTGAAACCGCAGGCCTCCATGATGGAGCGGAGGTGTTCTCGATTTCGCGCCTCGGATTGTGTGACCCCTTGTGCTCCGTGATGCGAGATCGGATCCATCAAGTCGTGGTCACCGCCCATGGCGGCAAGTTCTCCGGTGGCCATGTGGTAGAGAGTCAGGTCGACGGTGCTGCCCCGACTGTGGCCGGACTTTGTGGCGACATATCCCATCTCGAACATATCGGCTCTGTCGATATGCGGATGGTGTCGCTGCTTCGTGCGGCCATCCTCCGGCTGCCTCGACCAGCGCACAAAGCAGTCTACGGCGCGTTGAGGGCGGTATCCATCCCAGAGGAGCAGGCCGAAGCCATAGGAGCGGGCCTCTTCTCGCGCCCTTTCCAGGGCCGCGAACAAAGGCTTGGTGCCGACGATTCGATTGGCCAGGTAGCCGTCCACGGGTTTGCCGGTAAAGTTGTCCCAGGTGGCGTACTTGGAATCCCAGCGTATTCCGGGTGCACATTCGTCCAGGAAGGCAAAGTTGTCATTCATCGGATTTTCCCCGTCAGTGCCAGCGTCACCATCCGGTCGATCACTTCGGTCAGCGTAATCCCTGCAGCCGCCATCATCCTTGGATAACGGCTGTAGGAGGTCAGGCCGGGCAATGTGTTGACCTCGTTGAGGACTACACTTCCATCCTCCTTGAGGAACATGTCCACTCGTGCCAGGCCGCTGCATCCCAGGGCGCGGTAGATGGTCTTTGCCGTCTCCTGAACGAGCGAGCGCGACTCTTCTGAAATGTCGGCGGGAACGATGAACGTTGAGTTCTCGGATCCGCTCTCCGGGTCTTTCTCCTGATGGATCTTGAAGAACCCGTGCGACAGCGCGACTCGATCCACCTCGCCTGAGATCAAATCCAGTTCGTTCCCCAGGATGGCGCATCCGACTTCGCTGCCGACGACAGCCTCTTCGATGAGCACCTTTGAGTCGTACTGTCGCGCGATTTCCACCGCAGGCAGCAGTTCTTCTTTTTGTGATACCTTGCTGACACCGAAGGACGACCCCGAACGGGCCGGCTTCGCAAAGACGGGATACGTCAGCTGCTCGGGATCAATATTCTCGTTCGCCGCAACGGTCCAGAATTTCGGTGTGGCGATTCCCGCGCTCCTGGTCATTTGGTAAGCAAGGGACTTGTCCATGCACAGAGCGGAACTCTGTACGTCGCAGCCCGCGTAGGGGATGCCGGTGAGCTCCAACAGGCCCTGCATCGCGCCGTCTTCGCCAAGTTTTCCGTGCAGGATGGGCAGCACGACGTCCAGATTGATCGTGCTGTAGCGCCCCTGCTCCAGGACGAGCAATCCGCGTACGCTTCTGTCCGGTGACAACAGCGCCGGACGACAGTTGCCGCTCTCCCAGTCTGGGCCGGGGCTGTCGCAAAGTTTCCAAGCACCGCTCTTCGTGATCCCGATGTAGAAGGGTTCGTACTTGTCGAGATCGATATTCTTTGCGACCTCTTGCGCAGACTTGATGGAGATGGGGTGTTCTTCGGAGCAGCCCCCGAATACGATTCCGACGTTGAGCTTATCCATGCTGGTTCCTGCTTTCGAATTTCAGGCAATTGGTGATGGAGTTTTCGACCGTGTCGCTCAGGGCGTGGTCTGTGTAGTAGGCGGTGTGCGGACTGATGATCACGTTCGGCATCTCTTGCAGCCGCAACAACGCCTTGCTGTCAATGGGTTTGTTTCGGCAATCGTTGTAGAAGATTCCTTCCTCTCCTTCGAGGACGTCCAGCGCGGCACCGCCCAAACGGCCGCTTTCCAATGCGAAAACAAGGGCCTCGGTGTCGATGAGTGAACCGCGTCCGGTATTGATAATGCATGAGCCGTGCTTCATCTGCTCGATGCGGTGGCGATTCAGGAGGTGGTGTGTATCCGCGGTGAGCGGCGTGTGGAGCGTTACGATGTCGCTCAGCTGCAGCAATTTATCGAGAGGGACGTAATCGGCCTCGGTCGTGGGGTGACTGTCATGGGCCAATGTCCGGCATCCGAAACCCCGCAGCCTGTCCATGACTGCTACGCCGATGCGCCCCGTTCCCACGACTCCGATGGTCAGATCGCGAAGCTCTTTTCCGCGGACTTCGTTCAACCGGTAATCGTGCACATCTGCGTGACGGATGATGGACTTTGCGTGTCGCGCCGTCATCAGCATCAGCATCAATGTGTAGTCGGCCACGCTGTCGGGTGAATAGGCGACGTTTTCCACGGAGATGCCGACGCTCGCTGCGTACTCCACATCGATGTGGTTGTATCCCACGCTTCTTGTGGAGATGTAAGCCACGCCTGCCCGGCTGAGTGCAAGAAGAGTGGAATTTGCGATGCCAGTTTTATGGCTGACGCTGATGCATCGGTTTCCGTTTGTCAATTCAACGGTGGCCTCGGATACCGCTGCCTCGGTGATGGTGGGAATTGCGCCGACGCGAGGCGCCATCTCTCGGAACAGGGCGGCCTCGTCCTTCCCACACCCATAAACCGTGACTCCCGTGGGCGCGACGGTTGTGGGATGCGAGGACGTCAGCGATTGGGTGCGGCCGACCGCCGCGTGTGCTGGTTCGCTGTAGGTCATGCCTACAGTCAAGGCGGCGTGGCGTTGCCGGAACGTATGAGGTTTTCGATATGCCGACGATATGCTACCGATGGGTAACTTATCGTCAGTGTATGGAAAACCGCATACACGCTAGCAACACCACACCGGCTTGACTTGAGGCGTGACCTATAGCGAACCAGCCTCCTCGTACCTCTACCTCGCCGGCCTCGCTCCCGCTGGCCGGCTCCCGCGCCGCGTGGGCATCGTTCCGCTCAGCCTCGGCGAGATCGCTGCGGTCGTCGGCGGGACGGTCGTGGGCGACGACGCAGTGACGGTGACCGCGCCGGCCGTGCTCGACGGTCGGCTGGCCGAGCCGGGCGGCCTCTTCGTCGCCATGGCCGGGGAGCGTGCCAACGGCCACGATTTCGCCGGTCAGGCCGGCGAGGCAGGGGCGGTGGCTGTGCTCGGCTCCCAGCCCACTCCGCTGCCCACCATCGTCGTCGACGATGTCCAGGCGGCGCTGCAGACGCTCGCCACCCATGTCGTGGCCCAGCTGCGCAAAGGGCTGACCGTTGTGGGGCTGACCGGCTCCCAGGGTAAGACCAGCACCAAGGACCTGTTGGCTGCCGTGCTTTCGAACGCCGGGCCGACGGTCGCCACCATCGGCTCGCTCAACAACGAGCTTGGTGTACCGCTCACCATGCTGCGCGCCGACATGGGCACCCAGTACCTCGTCCTTGAGATGGGAGCTCGCCGCATCGGCGACATCGCCGAGCTGGCGGGCCTGGTCGCGCCCGACATCGCCGTCGTCCTCAACGTCGGCAAGGCACACCTCGGTGAGTTCGGGTCGCGCGGAGCCATCGCCAAGGCCAAGGGGGAGCTGGTGGAGGGGCTGGCGCCCGGCGGCACCGCCGTCCTCAACGCCGACGATCCCCGGGTGGTCGCGATGCGCGCGCTCACCGACGGTCCGGTGGTGACCTTCGGGCGGGCCGAGCACGCCGACGTACGTGTGCTCGACCTGGCGCTGGACCGGCTCGGCCGGCCGTCCTTCACGCTGCGGACCGCCGACGCCTCGGCTCGCGTCGCGCTGCCGCTCGTGGGCGCGCACCAGGCACTCAACGCGGCGGCTGCCGCGGCGGCGGGGCTGTCGGCCGGCATACCTCTGGAGGTGGCCGCGGCGGCGTTGGGCACAGTCTCGCTGTCGAAGTGGCGCATGGAGCTGCGCGACCTCGCCGTCGGCGCGATGCTGCTCAACGACTCCTACAACGCCAACCCCGACTCGACCCGCGCCGCCCTGGACGCGCTGGCAGCAATCGAGGGCGGGCGTCGCATCGCCGTCCTCGGCGAAATGCTCGAACTGGGGCAGGAGAGCGAGGCCGAGCACCGTGCAATCGGCGCGTACGCCGCCGCCCGGGCCGACGTGGTGGCGACCGTCGGCGCGGGCGGCCGTTCGATCGCCGCCGGCGCGGGAGAGGCGGCGGTGGCGCTGGCCGACAACGACGCGGCCGTCGACTGGCTGCGCGGCCACATTGCCGCAGGCGACGTGGTCCTCGTCAAGGCTTCCCGCGGTGCGTGTCTCGACGAGGTCGCCGCCGCGCTCACGTAGCTTGCCGGGGCGAGCCGGACATCCGCGTCGCGGAGTGGACGGTCGACGACGTGGTCCGGGACCTTGGAGGTCGCAGGAACCGGGACGACTTCCCTGCTTCGTCGACGTACCCGCGGCGCCGGTAGAACTTGCGTGCACCATGCCGACGATCACTACTGGTGACCTTCATGCCGAGGCATCCGCGCGTGGGGGCAAAGGACTCCGCAGCCGCGACATGTCCATCGGCGACGCCCGCACCGCCGGTGAGCAACCCGCCCTCGACGCCGACTTTTTCGGGCCGCCCGGACTCGTTCGACTCACGATGGACCTCAAAGGCGGTTTACCCTACCCTAAGGGCTGTCCCGTAATCCCTGGCGGATCAGCGCGCGGCATCAGATGCGGTGCATCGCAAGGCGGAGGGACGTCCGCATACTGGATGTATGGGGGCGTTCCGACAACGCGGCGAGGTGCCGTAGCCGTCGTCGTGCGTCCACCAGGGATTACGGGACAGCCCTTAGGTGAGGACCGGCGGTGTGAGATGCCACTGTTGGCATATGCGTGCAGTCAACTGATGGAAGAGCTTCTACGGTTGTCCGTTGTACCGGTGTGCAGCTCAAACGCCAGAACGGAGATGGCTATGGACGGCGAGCGCGGCCCGAAAGGGGGGCGCACGCTAGCCAGCAAGCTGGAGCACTTGTTCGAGACGGTCATTCCACCCGGACGTGGGCCGTACGGCACAGAGGAAGTAGCCCAGGCCATCACGGCAAGCGGGGCGTCGATCTCCGGCAGCTATGTCTGGCTGCTGCGTAAAGGCCAGCGGGACAACCCCACCATGCGGCATTTGCAGGGGATCGCGGATTTTTTCGGAGTGCCTGCGGCGTATTTCTTCGATGAACAGGTGGCAGCGGACGTCGACGCAGACTTGGGGCTGCTCGTCGCGCTCAGGGATGCAGGCGTGCAGAACGTGGCGCTACGAGCGGCCGGCCTGTCATCCAAGAGTCTGCACTCGATCAGCGAGGTGATCGAGCGGGTCCGTGAACTGGAGGGTCTGCTGAAGGACGCGCCGGATCACCGCTCAGCAGAACGCGGCCACCAAGACGGAAAGTTGCCGTCGTCACCTGGCGGCGCAGTGCCCGACGAGAGGCACGGAGAGGGTACGTCAACCTGAGCGGCTTACACCGGCGGTGCAAGGCTCTTGTCCGCAACCTGGAGATACCGTTCCCGTTCGGCTTCCAGGGGTATCTGGCGACCGGCGGTGTGACCACTCCTGGATGGGTTCCGCACCAGTCGCATCGGCTCGCTCGGCCTCACCAACGCTGAGGCCCTGGGACGTCTGTCGAAAGTCCCGCCCGGCTCGCGACGCCCGGCACGCACGCTCGCCGTGTTGTCGGCGTTGTCCGCGTTGTCGGAGTGTCCTTGTACGTCCCGTACGAGGACACTCCTCCGCCTTGCGATCGCACGCACCGGACGCCGTGAGCCCCGCCCTTCGGGCGGACGGCGCCACTTTCGACACACGCCCTGGCTTCGACCGCCTCCCTCCCCGCGCTGGCCTGTGGGCCGGCTGACCGCAAGGGAAGGATCGCCGTCGGGCACGATGCCGACCTCATCGCAGTGCCCGGCAATCCCCTGCGGGATCTGAACACTCTGCTCGACGTCCGGGCTGCGATCACGACGGGCGGAGCTTGGCGGCCATGTCGGAGAACGCCGGGTGCGTCTTGGTGACGTACCACGGAGTGTGCGCTCGGTGCTCGGCCGCTGCCCGGAGGTGGTGACCGTCGCGCCTACCGCAGCACGGTGATCGTGCAGCAGTACAGGACGAACGGCACCGTGCACGCGGCCGCTGCCTGGATGCGGTTGCGGGCCTGGCCGACCCTGAGCAGATCGCGGGCAGGTGCGCTCGATCTGGAACACGCGGTCAATGCGTCCGTAGCGGTGAACGGTGGCGGAGGCGAAGTGGCGCCGTCGCGCTGCCAGACCGCCCCGAACGCCACCTTCCGGCTGTGTGAACAGCCGTGTCGTCCACCGCCGCCCCCAGGTTCCGAGTCCGGGACTGGAGACAAGAGTCGACGTCCATCAACTCACGTGAAGGCTGGGGGTGTGTAAAGATACACCTCTGTTGACGCGTGCTTTGGGGGCTGTTAGCGTCGCGATCGTTCAACTGGTGCGCCACGACGGGGAGTTGGCACCCGCACCAGTGGGCCCCTCTCGTGTGGCCCCGGGGCCTGGGGCGGCTCATCGCTCCGCTCCAGCACAGCAGCTCGTCCGGCCGCGCCCTAGCGCTCTGGCCCGGGCTTTGAGGCAGAGAGGACGGGTACAGCGACCGATGATGGTACTGCAGAAGCGTGATGGTGGCCGAGCGGGACTTCGGCTGCCTGCGGGCAGCCCGGGACCATCTCCCATGTGGGGGACTACACGTTCCGTGTCGCCTTCACTGCCTCCATCATCGGCAAGAGCGACTCGCCGAATGTGCTGGCCGGCTCCACAGTCGCGCCAGTGGTTCCGTTGCTCGCCTCCTGCCTCTTCGGTGGCGTACTGCCGCGCCGGTTACTGACGGACCATCATGGTTTCCGCCGACCAATTCGGCGATGTCGGTCAGCCGGTAGATCGGCATCGAGGCCTCCTTCGCCCACCGTCCGAGGTCGCGAAGGCCACCGTCGATTAGGTCGCCCAGGGTGATTGCGAAGTCGCCTGATTCCGTATCGCTATGACCGGCGGCAGCCGAGGAGCAGACGTGAACATCAGGGCAGGGACATTTGCGCATGTCGCTCCCTCTGCGCCTGCCTGTGAAAATCCCACAACATCGGTATTCAACGGAAACTCTTGAGGTTGGAGCACCTTCCTGTGGCTCCTGGATGGAGTCTGTGAAGGTGTGTGTGCGGTTTGCCTTCACGGAGAAAATTCTGAGTCTGCACCATCGACACCGATCGGATGAGTAGTGGCAACGATGAGTTCTGTACCGCACCGCAACGGTTTCGAAAAGGAAGAGATACGGAGAGGGAGGGTTCACATGGAAACGGCGAGCCTTGACGTAGTTTCTCTCCCTGTCGTCGAAATCGAGTTGTCCCGCCTGACTTCCGTATCCTCGCCTCGAACCTCAGGTGAGGATACGGAGCACGTCGAGACACTGTTGTCGATTGAGGGAGAGCTCCCGCCTATTCTCGTTCACCGACCAACGATGCGGGTGGTTGATGGCCTGCACCGGTTGAAGGCGGCACGACTCAGAGGCGATACGAAAATCGCGGCAAGATTCGTCGATGGCACCGAATCGGACGCCTTCGTCCTGGCCGTCGAGGCGAACATACGGCATGGTTTGCCTCTCTCTCTCGCTGATCGCAAGCGTGCGGCTGTCCACATCATCGGGACGCATCCGCAGTGGTCCGATCGGCGGGTGGCCTCGGCGACCGGCATCTCGGCCTGCACGGTGGCCGACCTGCGTAGGCGCGGCGGAGACAGTGGAGCCGAGGCAAGGATCGGGCGGGATGGGCGCGTCCGTCCGGCCGACGGTTCGGGGCGGAGGACACTCGCTGCCGAGCTCATCCGCAGTGATCCGGACCTTTCGCTCCGGCAGGTCGCCAAGCAGGTCGGCATCTCACCGGAGACGGTCCGGGATGTGCGGGGTCGGCTGGAGCGCGGTGAGAGCCCGGTCCCGGACGGGAGCGTGAGGTTACGTGCCGAGTCGCATCCACTGCATCCCACGGAGCCGGGCTTCGGCCGCGCTGTGGACCGAGATCGTCTCGCGATGCTGGAGCGCCTCAAGGCCGATCCGTCGTTGCGGCTGAACGAGACTGGCCGAATTCTGTTGCGCATGCTCGCCATGCACTCCATCGACGGGCAGGAGTGGGAAAGGATCTTGCATCGTGTCCCGCCGCATCTGTACAGCGTGATCGCCGAGTTTGCCAGGGAGCACGCCCGGGTCTGGACCGGGTTCGCGGATCGCCTGGAGAACAGGGTGGCCAGTCTGGCCGCAGAATGATCGCGCTCGGCAGCGTTTCGCCGCAGGCGGCGCCTCTCAATATGTGGCCGGTTCACGCGCGCAGGCACCCAGCCCGTACTCGCTGGAAGCCTTGACGAACACCACGTCTCCCGGCGCGATCAGCTCGGTGGCCACCCTGACTGTCCCGGCCGCGTCCTCGACCGTGTGCACCGCGACCTCCGCGTCGGAGGCCTCCTGTGCCCTGGTCCGTGGATCGCCTTCGCCGGCTGCGATCAGCACGTTGCTCCCGAGTTCGGCCACCAGTCGGCCCACTTGCTCGTGCCGGGGCCGCGAGGCGTCGGCCTGCACCTGCCCCTGTCAACGAGCTTGCGGAGCATCGCGGATCTCCTGGGTCGCTGGAGGCAAGTCAGCGTCCGGGGTGGTACTCGAAATGCCACCACTCGTTGTCGTAGATGCGGTAGAGGTCGAAGCGGGCACCGTGTTCCTCGAGCCAGCGCGCGCCTTCGTACGGGCGCACATCCAGCGCGGTGCCCTTGACGTGCCTGGATTCCGCCGGTGGCAGCACGAGCATCCGGGCCGCGGCCACTGAGCCGACGCGGCGCACCTCCTGGTCGAACAACCGTTGCTGGACGAGGGGATCGCGGTATCCCGAGGTGAGGCCGATGAGTTGCCCGTGGCGCCAGAGAGCCCCGGCGCGTGCGGCGGTGAACGCCGCCCTGGCACCGTCGGTGAGCCCGGTGAGATCCTCGGCAGGAAAACGGATCCCCAACGCCCAGTCGCAGGCCAGTTCACGGGCGCGGCCGGGCTTGCGGACGAACGCAGCCGGGAGCAGGAGCACGGCGAGCACCACCGCAAGTACGGCGAACAGCCGGTCACGGGGCCGAGGCGGGATAATGTGTGGTTCGTTCATACCTCCATTCGAGGGGGCATGACGTTGTCAGCCCGTATCCAGTTTTCGATATGCCGGCGATATGCACCGGCTCGTAGCATGAGGCCATGCGAGTTTTAGTCGTTGAGGACGAGCCATACATGGCAGAGGCCATCCGCGATGGGCTGCGCCTGGAGGCGATCGCGGCCGACATCGCCGGGGACGGTGATACCGCCCTGGAACTGCTGAGCATCAACACTTACGCCATCGCCGTCCTCGATCGGGACATCCCCGGACCTACCGGTGACGAGATCGCCCAACGCATCGTCGCCTCCGGCAGCGGCATGCCGATCCTCATGCTGACCGCTGCCGACCGGCTCGACGACAAGGCCAGCGGGTTCGAGCTCGGCGCTGACGACTACCTCACCAAGCCCTTCGAACTCCGAGAACTCGTGCTCAGGCTCAGAGCACTCGACCGCAGGAGCGCCCACAACAGACCACCTGTGCGAGAGATCGCAGGCTTGCGTGTGGATCCGTTCCGCCGCGAGGTCTACCGCGAAGGCCGCTACATCGCGCTCACCAGGAAGCAGTTCGCTACGCTCGAAGTCCTCGTCGCTGCCGAGGGCGGTGTCATCAGCGCAGAAGAGTTGCTGGAGCGAGCGTGGGACGGGAACGCAGATCCGTTCACCAACGCGGTGCGCATCACGGTCTCGGCCTTGCGCAAACGCCTCGGCGAGCCCTGGCTGATCACCACCGTGGCCGGGGTCGGTTACCGCATCGACACAGGACCGAACGCCGATCACCAGGAAGCGGAGCGTGGATAGGCGTCAAGGGCTGAGTGTCCGCCTCAAGCTCACCCTCAGCTACGCCGCATTCCTCGAGATCGCCGGCGCCCTGCTGCTCGCCGCCGTGTGGATGTTTCTTCTGCGAGGAAGGTCGGACAGCCTGAGCGTCCCTGATCGGACCGACTTCCTACGCGTCTTCGACCCGAGCAATTTTGGACCGGTCGTCTTCATCCCGGCGGGAATCCTAGTTTTGGCGTTCCTGCTGATGTTCGGTCTCGTGGGCGGGTGGATTCTGGCCGGCCGGATGCTCACCCCGCTGATTCGCATTACCGACGCCACACGCAAGGTGGCGAACAATGGACCGCTCTCCCACCGGATCCGCCTACCGGGTCGCCGAGATGAGTTCCGCGAACTCGCCGACTCCTTCGACGTCATGCTCGCGCAGCTCGAAGCCCACGTCGCCGAACAGCAGCGATTCGCGGCCAACGCCTCTCATGAACTGCGCACTCCGCTGGCGGTCACTCAGGCGCTTCTCGACGTGGCCCGCAACGATCCGAACCGCGACACCGGCGAGCTTGTCGAGCGCCTCCGCGTGATCAACACCCGGGCCATCGACCTCACTGAAGCATTGCTCCTGCTCAGCCGCGCCAACCAGCGGTCATTCACCAGGAAACACGTCGACCTGTCCCTCATGGCGGAAGAAGCCACGGAAACGCTCCTCCCTCTGGCGGAAAAGCATGGCATCACCATCGAAACCACCGGCGACATGAGCATCACCATCGGCTCTCAGGCGCTCCTGCTGCAGATGACCACGAACCTGCTGCACAACGCGATCGGCCACAACCTGCCTGAACAGGGCGTCGTATGGGTGAATACCAGCGTCCACCCCAACTCTGTTGTGCTCGTTGTCGAGAACACCGGCGAGAACCTCACCCCAGAGCTGGCGTCGAAGCTCACCGAGCCATTCCAGCGCGGCACCGAACGCTTGCACTCCGACCACGCAGGTGTCGGCCTCGGCCTGGCAATCGTCAAAAGCATCACCCGAGCACACGACGGAACCCTCACCCTCACCCCCCGCCCCGCCGGCGGGCTCCGCGTCACGGTGCGACTGCCCGCCGCGTCAGCGCACACACAAACGGATGGCGATCAGGCCTGACGAAGGTCCGGATCGCAGAGGGCTGTCGTCGTGCGCCCGCCAGGGATTACGGGACAGCCCTTAGCCCGTTGTCCGCCAGCTGACAGCGGTCACGAACCGAGGAAGATCGGACTTGACGTCCACTGACATCAAGCCGACATCGTGTCCGGAGCCAGCCCGCGGTGGCTCAGCACCCGGCGCTCCAGCGGGCCGAAGACGCCCACGTCGATCGCGGTGCCCAGCGCCAGGATCAGTACCACCGCGGCCAGTACGAGGCTGAAGTCATGCTGGTTGCGGCCCTCGTCGAGCATGCGGCCGATCCCGGGCAGCTGGGTCGAGGTGATCAGTTCGGCGGTCATCAGCGCACGCCAGCCGAAGGTCCACCCCTGCTTCAATGCCACGACGCAGCCGGGCAGGGCGGCAGGCAGCAGGATATGGGTCGCGGTGGCGCGCCCGGTGGCGCCCATCGTGCGCGCGGCGCGGAGCAGTTGTGGTGGGATCTGCCGCACGGCCGACAGTATGCCGACGGCGATCGAAGGTACGGCGCCCAGGAGCACTACCGCGTACACCGCAGACTCGGACTCTCCCAGCGCTATCACGGCGACCGGCACCAGCGCCGCTGCGGGGAGCGACTGCAGGGCTCCGAGGACCGGGCCGACCGTGGTGCGCAGTGGTCCGACACGCGCCAGCAGCAATCCAAGCAGGGTGCCGATCACCGCCGACGCCATGAAACCGAACAAGCAGCGCGCCAGGCTATGGCCGAGAGCGGGCAGCAGCGTGCCTGCTCTCCAGGCGGCGCCGAGGTCGTCAGCCACCTCGGCCGGCGCCGGAAGGGTGTCGGAGAAGCCGAGAAGGCAGGCCGCCTGCCAGAGCGCCAGGACCAGGGTGACGGCCAGCAGCGGTGGCGCGGCCTGGGCAGCGGTGCGACGGGGCCACCTCCGTGCCGCGGGCACCCGCTGCGCCTCCAGGGTGTCGAGGCCCGCCGCGAAGGCAGTGGATTCAGGTGCGGGCATGGCGGATGATCTCCTGGTGCAGGCTTGCGGTGATCTCCCGGGTCAGGGTGGTGACGTCGGCGTCCTCGATCCGGCGCGGATGCGGGATGTCCACTTCCCAGGAGCGGGCGATACGACCGGGGCGAGAAGAGAGCAGGATCACCCGCCCGCCGAGACGCACCGCTTCGCGGACGTTGTGCGTAACGAACAGCACCGTGAGCTTCCGTTCCTCCCAGATGCGGGTCAGCTCCCCGTGCAGCAGGTCGCGGGTGATGGCATCGAGGGCGGCGAACGGCTCGTCCATGAGCAGCACCCTGCTTTCCTGGGCCAGGGCGCGGGCCAGAGCGACGCGTTGGCGCATACCGCCGGAGAGCTGGTGAATCGGCTTGTCGTAGGCCTCCGAGAGGTGGACCATCCGCAGCAGCTCGGCCGCCCGGGTGCGCCACGCACTGCGATCCACACCGGCGAAGCGCAAGGCGAGTTCGACGTTGCGCCCGGCGGTCAGCCAGGGGAACAGCGCGTGGTCCTGGAACATCAGCGCGGGACGGCCGGGCGCGAGCACCGTGCCGTGCGTGGGCAGCTCGAGGCCGGCCACCAGGTTCAGCAGCGTTGACTTCCCGCAGCCCGAGGCACCGAGCAAGCAGGTGAACTCGCCCGGCGCCAGGTGCAGATCGATGTTCTGGAGGACCGGGCTGTCGTCGTAGACCTTCGACACCTGCTCCAGGTGGACCTCCGCCGACGTCACCGCCTCCACCCGAGGGAGTGGGCCGCCATGCCGGCAGTGAGCGTGGCGCCGTCGGCCGGATCCATCAGGATGAACGATCCGGTGCGGCGGGAAACGGCGTAGTCATCCATGGGGACCGGCTCCGCGGTGCGGAGCACCACTTCACCGATGTCGTTGACCAGGAGTCGCTCCGGGTGCGGATGCTGGGACAGGTCGTCCAGGTTGAGCCGGGAGTCGATGGCCTTGACCTTGGCGGCGACCGTACGCGTGCCGTGTCGCAGCAGCACTCGGTCGCCTGCGGTGAGCGGCGTGTCCGTGAGGTGGCACACCGTGGCGGTGATCTCGTTGGTCAGCGTGGGCAGCTGGTCGGACGGGGCAATCACGTCGCCACGGGAGGCGTCCAGGTCGTCTGCGAGGCGCATCGAAATCGACTGCGGAGCCCAGGCGATCTCGGCGGCCTTGCCGAGGATGTCGATCGCGGCGATCGTGGTGGTGCGTCCCGACGGCAGAACGGTGACCTGCTGGCCGACGTGGAAGAGACCGGATGCGATCTTTCCGGCGTAGCCGCGGTAGTCCGGGTGCTCCGCGGTCTGCGGCCGGATGACGTACTGGACGGGGAAACGGGCCACTCGACGGCTCGGGTCGTGGTCGATACGCACGGACTCCAGGTGCTCCAGCACGGTGGGACCGGCGAACCAGCTCATCCGGGCGCTGGGCTCGACGACGTTGTCGCCATTGAGTGCGGAGATGGGGATGGCCGTCACCGCGGGCACACCTAAGCGGGTGGCGTAGTCGACGAAGTCCGCGGCGACCGAAGCGAAGACACCCTCGTCGTACCCGACCAGGTCCATCTTGTTGACGGCGAGGGCCACATGCGGGACGCGCAACAGGCCGGCGATGGCGGCGTGCCGACGGGTCTGCTCCACCACGCCGGTACGGGCGTCGATCAGGATGATCGCGAGTTCGGCCGTGGAGGCGCCGGTGACCATGTTGCGGGTGTACTGCACGTGGCCGGGGGTGTCCGCCAGGATGAAGCGCCGGACAGCGGTGGCGAAGTAGCGGTAGGCGACATCGATGGTGATGCCCTGTTCGCGCTCGGCGCGCAGGCCGTCCGTGAGCAGCGCCAGGTCCAGGCCCTGCTTACCGCGACTCATCGAGGCGCGCTCGATGGCGTGGAGCTGGTCGGCGAGGACCGACTTGGAATCGTGCAGCAGCCGACCGACCAGAGTGGACTTGCCGTCGTCCACGCTTCCGGCGGTGACCAGGCGCAGAAGTGAGATGCTGTTCATGGGTTAGAAGTAGCCTTCGCGTTTGCGATCTTCCATCGCAGTCTCCGAGAGGCGATCGTCGGCGCGAGTGGCTCCGCGCTCGGTCAGCCGGGAGGCGGCGATCTCGGTCACGATCTTTTCGACGGTGTCGGCACAGGAGTCGACGGCACCGGTGCAGGACATGTCGCCGACAGTGCGATAGCGGACGAGGCGGGTCTCGGCGGTCTCGCCGCGCTTCGGGCCGCCCCAGTCGCCGGCGGCCAGCCACATGTCGTCGCGGCGGAACACCTCACGCTTGTGCGCGTAATAGATCGACGGGAGTTCGATCTCCTCACGGGCGATGTACTGCCAGATGTCCAGCTCGGTGAAGTTGGACAGCGGGAAGACCCGGACATGTTCGCCGGGAGCGTGCCGGCCGTTGTACAGGTGCCACAGCTCCGGACGCTGCCGACGTGGGTCCCAGCCGCCGAACTCGTCACGCAGGCTGAACACCCGCTCCTTCGCACGGGCCTTCTCCTCGTCCCGTCGCCCGCCGCCGAAGACGGCGTCGAACCGCGCGGTCTCGATGGCGTGCAGAAGTGGCACCGTCTGCAGCGGGTTGCGGGTGCCGTCCGGGCGCTCGCGCAGCCTGCCGCTGTCGATGAATTCCTGCACCGAAGCGACGTGCAGGCGCAGGCTGTGCTCAGCGACCACTCGGTCGCGATACCCCAGCACCTCCGGGAAGTTGTGCCCGGTGTCCACGTGAAGGAGCGCGAACGGCAGCGGGGCAGGGGCGAAGGCCTTCAGCGCCAGGTGCAGCATGACGATGGAGTCCTTGCCGCCGGAGAACAGCATCACCGGCCGTTGGAACTCTCCCGCCACCTCCCGGAAGACGTGCACTGCCTCCGACTCCAGGACATCGAGGTGCTCCAGGTCGAACTCGTCACTCATGCCAGACCCCGTTCCACCAGATCCGCGTGCACCGCAGCCGCTGATGCTGTCACCGACCGTTCGCTCGTATCCAGGCGCACTTCCGGCGCGTCCGGCGTCTCGTACGGGTCGTCGATGCCGGTCAGGCCCGTCAGCCGACCGGCCGCCTGCCGGGCGTACAGTCCCTTGACATCCCGGGCCGAGCACACCTCCACCGGCGTCGCCACATGCACCTCGACGTACGGCGTGCCCGCCGCGACATGCCGCATGCGCACCGCTTCACGGGCTTCGGCATACGGGGCGATCACCGGTACCACCACGATCACGCCGTGGGATGCCAGGAGTGCGGCGACGAAGCCGATGCGGCGCACATTCGCATCGCGGTCGGCGCGGGAGAAGCCCAGGTCAGCTGTCAGGTAGGTGCGCAGTTCGTCGCCGTCCAGGATCTGAACCCGGCGTCCCTTCGCACGCAGCAGTTCGGCGAGCGCGTGGGCAATCGTGGTCTTGCCCGCACTGGGCAGACCGGTCAGCCATACGGTGACACCGTGGTCGAGCGCGGCGGTGCGAGTTCGTCGTTCAGTATCGGGCATTGTGGCTCCCAGGGGTGGCACGGTCATGCGCGCATCCGGCAATCGGACCTGCCTCCAGGGCGGAGGGTCGGTGAACAGGGCTCCCACTGCAGCCGTACGGTTCCCGGGCGTGTACGTCGTGCGGGCGGTCTGCAGTGTGGCGGCCCGGTCGGCGCGCAGCCCTTCGTCGGTCAAGAGCCAACTCATAGCGGCTCGGTGAGCCGTCGAGCAGGCTGTCCTTGTCGTCGGTGCGGAAATTGGCCTGGTCGGCCCGGCCTGCCAATCGAAGGCGATGCCCGGCAGGCATGCGCCATCATCTCAATCACCACTGTCGGCAGACCCTTGAAGCGCGAACAGAGCATATACATCGACGCCTCGTTGAGCTCCGCGTCCAGGCGCGAGGTCAAGTCGCCGCGGCAGGCGCGGTGTTGCGGCGCAGCGATACCGCTTGACCCTGTTGACGCACCGTTCGACGGTGTTGCGCTGCTTGGATGCCTGGCGGTCGAAAGGTGGGGTGGCCTGTCACCCTCGCTGCCGCGGCGGCCGTGCGGCCCAGATGCCGGCAGATGTGTCCAAGTACCAGAATTCTTCAGTTGGACTCACTGCTCACTCGTGGACATCGACTTGATTCAGCACGATTGGGATTCGCTGACTTCGTGAGTCGTATGAGAGGGGCACGTGAGTCTTGACGGCATGCGGCCGCCGGGCTTGCCGTGCTGGGCGCGGGGTTGTCGCCGGTGTCCGCCTGCATCTGCTGCACGTTGAGAGTCTGCCGTACGGTGCGCCTCAGAGTGGCGTGAATTTTTTGGATATGGATCGGTCCAGAGACCAGGAATCCGGAGCACCCGTGCAGCGTGAACGACCACGCGCCCGGCCGGTTATGAGCGCCGGATCAACGGTGTCGGAAAAATAGCGAGGAGTGGATACACAATGCCAGAGAACGGACTGTTCACCTCCACCGTGGCGCTGTCCGCACAACCCGACCGGATGTGCGTAAAGGCGGGTGCAGTCAACGGGGAGGAAGGATTTCCACTCTCCCTGGACATGCTGCTCATCCTGGATATCATGCTCCACGAGCATGATCTCGCAGCGGCGGAAGCCCAGTTCACCGCAGTGCGGAAAGCCCCGCTGGCGGCCGACGCGCAAGCCGCTGTGGATGAGCTCAGCTACAGTGGGAACACCTGCTCGATACACGCCCGGCGTGGAACTTTAACCGTGCGCGATGATCGGAAGATGGTCCGGGCAGCGGACCTGACCGCACAGAGCCGTTCGACCCGGCAGGTGCTGCGGGCCCTGGGAATGCGGCGAAACCTGAGCCACGATCCAGAAACCCCGAATTTTCGCGAACTCTTCACGGAACTGCAGGAACGTGGCCTCCTGGTACCGTCGATTGGCGAGATCGAATGGGGCCAGCTGCGCAGGCTGACACCGATCTGCCCGGACTTCGGAATATCCCGGGGCACCCCAATCGACCGTCACTACCTGAACCAGTTCATCGCGGAAATCCGTGATCTCGTTCAGGGAGATGTCGTGGAGATCGGCGGAAACGACGGCAACAAGGACGTCTACGGTTTCACCCGCACTTCGGGATACCGCGGTCTGGACATCAATGATGCCCCGGGAGTCTCTCTGGTCGGCGACGCGGCGGATCCAGGAATCATCCCGGCGGACTCCCTCGACACCATCATCGCCTTCAACGTTCTGGAGCACACCGCGCGCCCGTGGCAGGTCGTCGACAACATGCGGCAATGGCTGCGAAAGGGCGGAACAGCGTACTGCATGGTTCCCAGCGCCCAACGACTGCACGGCGCGCCCGAGGACTACTGGCGGCCACTCCCAGCAGCGTTGCGGGAGATGTTCGGCGCCTGGTCCGAACAGACCGTGTACCAGTACGGCAATCCGCTGAGTGTCATCGCGTCGCTCATGGGTATCGCAGCCGAGGAACTCGACGCCCTGGAATTGAGCACATACCACCCGGACTATCCTGTGGCCAGTTGCATCGTCGCAAGGAAGTAAGGTCCGGGGCGGGCCGGCGTCATCCTGCCCAGTGTCGGCCTTCGCGGCGCTCGGCGGGGACACCGGCCGAGCGTCGCTGTCGCGTGTTGCCAAGGGCTGTCCCGTAATCCCTGACGCCGCGCGCCCGCCAGGGATTACGGGCCAGCCCTTGGGTCACCTCGCACTCGATGAATCCCGCTTCCGCCACTGCACCGTGTATGCCCGATTCCCGAAGAGCTGTTCCATGGCCGCCTGCCCCTGGACCAGCCGCCGTCGCCGCCAACTGCCGTGACGGAACACAGCTCAGGCCCCCCATCGCGTCCATGAACCGGGTGGCCGCCACGGGGTCCGGCAGAGGGTCTCGAACGGGCAGAAACCGACGAAGGTGTAGCAGTCCGGGTCGACCGGTTCGGCCTTGGGCGGCATGACCCTCGGGATCAGGACCAGGGCTTGTTCCGGGCTGCCAGCACGAAGGTGAATGCCGGCCGCCCGGTGACTGCCTGCACATGCACCCCGTGCCGGCGGTGCGAGGGGGAGCAGTCCGCGCGTGAGTCCGCGGCCCGGTGCGCGTTCGCGCGCAGGTTCACGGCGGCAAGCCGACGAGCCCCGGGTCGAGAGGGTGATCGCGGTGGTCCCCCGTGCTGCGGCGGCCGTGCGGCCCAGATGCCGGCAGATGCGTCCAAGTGCCAGAAGTCTTCAGTTGGACTCACTGTTCACTCGTGGACATCGACGTGATTCAGCACGATTGAGGCTCGCTGACTTCGTGAGTTGTGTGAGAGGGGCACCTGCGTGGAGATGGTGATGCGCTATCAGGGGGTGAAGAAGAGCGATGACGATTCCGATCCCTGGCAGACCACGATCCACCCGGGGACGGTGCGCCGAGTGCTCGCCTACTTTCGCCCGCACATCCGCATGGTGGCGCTCTTCGTCGTAGTTGCCACGATGGAGGCGCTTACCGTCGCCGCAACTCCCTTGCTGCTGAGGGAGCTTGTCGACAACGGAATCGTCAAGAACGATCACGGGGTGGTGATCGTGACGGCATGCCTGGCCGCCGGACTTGCCGTGCTGGGCGCGGGGTTGTCGCTGGTGTCCGCCTATATCTCCGGGCGGATCGGGCAGGTGGTCACCTACGACCTCCGGGTCCAGGCGCTCGACCACGTCCGGCGGCTGCCGCTCGCGTTTTTCACCCGCACCCAGACGGGGGTGCTGGTCGGCCGGCTGCACACTGAACTCATCATGGTGCAGCAGCAGTTCAGCGGACTGCTGATGGCGGCCACCAGTGCGGTCATGGTCGTGGTGGTGCTGGCCGAGCTGTTCTACCTGTCGTGGCTTGTCGGCGTCATCACGCTGGCGCTGGTTCCGATATTCATCGTGCCCTGGGTTCGCGTGGGGCGGGTGATACAGCAGCGCACCCGACGGCAGATGGACGAGAACGCCGGCCTCGGCGGACAGCTGCAGGAGCGGTTCAACGTACAAGGGGCGATGCTCTCCAAGCTCTTCGGCCGTCCGGACGAGGAGATGGCCGAATTCGCGGATCGTGCCAATAGGATCCGCAAGATCGGCGTGAACCTTTCCGTCTGGGGCCGGATGGCCTTCGTGATGATGACGCTGATGGCCTCGCTCGGCACGGCGATCGTCTACGGGGTCGGTGGCGGGCTCGTGCTCGACGGGACCTTCCAGCTCGGCACGCTGATCGCCATCGCCACCCTGCTTCAGCGACTGTTCGGGCCGATCACGCAGCTGTCCGGGATGCAGCAGATCGCGCAGACCGTCGTGGTGAGCTTTTCCCGGGTCTTCGAACTGCTCGACCTGAAGCCGTTGATCCAGGAACGCCCCGATGCGGTCGCGCTCGCGAAGAACGTGGCGCCGGACATCGAGTTCGAGAATGTGTCGTTCCGCTATCCCACCGCGGACGAGGTCTCACTGGCGTCTCTGGAGCATCTGCGGACCGATCGCGAGCGCGGGAAAGTGATGCCGGATGTCCTGCGCGACGTGAGCTTTCACGTGCAGGCCGGAACCCTCACCGCGCTCGTCGGCCCGTCCGGCGCGGGGAAGAGCACCATGACTCACCTGGTGTCCCGGCTGTACGACGCGAACTCCGGGACCGTACGCGTCGGTGGACACGACCTGCGGGACCTCACCTTCGACTCGCTCCGCGAAACGGTAGGGGTGGTCAGCCAGGACGCCTACCTGTTCCACGACACGATCCGGGAGAACCTTCTCTACGCTCGCCCGACCGCCACCGAGGACGAGGTGATCGAGGCATGCAAAGGGGCCCAGATCTGGGATCTGATCGAATCCCTGCCCAGTGGGCTCGACACCGTCTCGGGCGATCGTGGCTACCGCATGTCGGGCGGGGAGAAGCAACGACTGGCCATTGCCCGGCTGCTGTTGAAGGCACCCTCGGTCGTCGTGCTGGACGAGGCCACCGCGCACCTGGACTCCGAGTCGGAGGCCGCCGTGCAGCGGGCACTCAAGATCGCCCTGCGCAACCGTACCTCGCTGGTGATCGCCCACCGGCTGTCCACGATCCGCGAGGCCGACCAGATTCTCGTGATCGACGACGGACGGGTCTGCGAGCACGGGACGCACGAGGAGTTGCTGGCCGAGGGTGGCCTCTATGCCGAGCTCTATCACACGCAGTTCGTCATGCCGGGAAGCAACGGCGCCGAGCCCACCGAACTCGGGACGGGGCTCGGACCGGACAACGCACTCCGGTCGGTGCATCAGGTGGTTCGTGAAGGAGAACGATGAATTCCACAGCGCAAGCCACACCGACGGTGATGGAGCTGTTCGCCTCGCACGTCGACCGGACGCCCGATGCGGTGGCCGTCGTCGACGGTGATCGGGTTCTGACGTATCGGCAACTCGACGAGCACGCGGGCCGGCTGGCCGGGCGCCTGATCAGTCGGGGCATCCGCCGCGGCGACCGCGTCGCGGTCATGATGGACCGTTCGGCCGACCTGTTGGTGGCGCTGCTCGCCGCATGGAAGGCGGGGGCGGTGTACGTGCCGGTGGATGCCGCCTATCCGGCGCGGCGGGTGGCGTTCATGGTGGCGGATGCAAAGGTGTCCCTGATGGTGTGCTCGGTCGCGGCGCGCGACGGCGTACCGGACGGGATCGAGTCGCTCGAGTTGGACACTGCCACGGACGACGGTGCGTGCGACGCGGCGGCGGTCACCGTGCACCCGGGCGATCTGGCCTACGTGATGTACACCTCCGGCTCGACGGGTACCCCGAAGGGGGTGGCCATCCCGCATCGCAGCCTTGTGGAGCTGGTGGAGAGTTCCGGCTGGGCGATGGAACCCGGCGACGCAGTCCTCATGCACGCGCCGTACGCCTTCGACGCTTCCATGTTCGAGATCTGGGTGCCGCTGGCGTGGGGCGCCCGTGTGATGATCGCCGGGCCGGGGCCGGTGGATGCCCAGCGCCTGCGGGAGTTGGTCGCGGCCGGGCTGACGAGGGCGTATCTGACCGCCGGGAACTTCCGCGCTGTGGCGGAGGAGTCGCCGGAGTCGTTCGCGGGGCTCCGTGAGGTGCAGACCGGTGGTGACCTGGTGCCCGCGCACGCGGTGCAAAGGGTGCGGGAGGCCTGTCCGCGAGCGCGGATTCGGCACATGTACGGCCCGACCGAAGCGACTGTGTGGGCGACGTGGCATGTGCTCGAACCAGGTGACGTGATGGGGCCGACGTTGCCGATCGGACGGCCGCTGTCGGGCCGCCGGGCTCACGTGCTCGACGAGTCGCTGCGGCCCGTGGGGCCGGGTGTGGTCGGTGAGCTGTACCTCTCCGGTGCCGGTCTGGCGGACGGCTACCTGAACCGGCCGGGTCTGACGGCGGAACGGTTCGTGGCGGATCCGTACGCACCCGACAGTGCCGCCGAGGGGGGTGGTGGTCACGTGACGGGTGGGCGGATGTACCGGACCGGGGACCTCGCCCAGTGGACCGCGGACGGTGAGTTGCTGTTCGCGGGCCGGGTCGATCACCAGGTGAAGATCCGCGGGTACCGGATCGAGCCCGGCGAGATCGAGGCCGCCCTGATGACTCAGCCGGGCGTCCACGACGCCGTGCTGGTGGCGATCGATGGGCGCCCGATCGGTTACGTGGTGGCGGACGGGGACGCGGATCCCGATCTCATCCGCGAGCGCCTCGGGGCGGAACTGCCGGAGTACTTGGTTCCGGCCGCTGTGATCGTGATGGACGCGCTGCCACTGACCGCCAACGGCAAGGTGGACCGAGCGGCGTTGCCCGCGCCCGAGTTCGAGGCGAATGCCACCGGCCGTGAACCCGTGACCGAGGCGGAGCGCGTCCTGTGCGATCTCTTCGCCGAGATGCTCGGCGTGGAACGAGTCGGTGTCGACGACGGCTTGATCCAGTTGGGCGGGGATTCGATCGGTGCGATGCGCTTGGCGGCACGTGCGTTCAAAGCCGGCCTGCTGCTGACACCCGCCCAGATCCTCAAGGAGCAGACCCCCGCACGGCTGGCGGCCGCGGCGCGTGCCGTACCGGCGGATCGCCCCGTCGACCAGCCGCTGATCGCTCTGACCGCGGAGGACAAGGCGGAGCCGGCGATCGCCGATTCGGAGGCGGAGGAGGTCTGGCCGCTGGCACCGCTCCAGGAGGGTTTGGTCTTCCAGTCGACCCTCGATGATCAGGGGCTCGGTGATCAGGGTCGCGACATCTACCAGGTGCACTGGCTCGTGGAGCTGAACGGACCGCTGGACGCGGCCCGGTTGCGGGCCACGTGGGAAGCGGTTTTCGCTCGGCACCCCCAGCTTCGACCGAGCTTCCACCGACTCCCGTCGGGCAAGACGGTGCAGGTCGTCCACCGGCACGTCACCTTGCCGTGGCAGGAGGTGGATCTGACGGGTGCGAGCGATGTCGATGCGGCCGTCGACGCCCTGGTCGAACGGGAACAGGAGAAGCGGTTCGATCTCGCCCAGGCTCCGCTGGCCCGGCTGGTGCTGATGCGGATCGCGGAGGACTGCCACCGCCTGCTGGTCGTCATTCACCACACCCTGATCGATGGTTGGTCGGTGGCGGTCATCCTCAACGAGGTGGCCGAGGCGTACACGGCCGGTGGGCAGCTCCCGGAACGGGCGGGTTCGGCCTCCTACCGGGATTACCTGGCGTGGCTGGACCGGCAGGACAAGGACGCGGCACGTGCGGCTTGGCGGGCGGAGCTGTCCGGTCTGGACGAGCCGGCGCTGGTCGCGACGGCGGCCTCCGCGGCGGACTACGACCACCGCGTCGTCCACCTGCCGACGGATCTTCACACCCGGCTGATGCGGTTGGCCCGCGACCACGGGCTGACGCTGAACACGGTGGTACAGGGTGCGTGGGCGTTGGTACTGGCGCGACTTCTGCGGCGGACCGATGTGGTCTTCGGCGCCACGGTCGCCTGTCGTCCCGCGGTGCTACCGGGGGTGGAGTCGATGCCGGGCCTCATGATGAACACGGTGCCGGTCCGGGTGCCCCTGGACGGCGGGCAATCGGTCATGGACATGCTCGCCGGGTTGCAGCACCGGCAGGCGGCCCTGATCCCGCATCAGCATCTGGGGCTGCCGGAGATCCAGAAGTCGGCCGGCTCCGGCGCGGCATTCGACACGTTGCTGGTGTTCGAGAACTATCCGCGCGACTTCGCAGGCCAATTCACGTATCTGGGCACGGTCGAGGGGACCCACTATCCGCTGACCCTCGGCATCATCCCGGGAGATCGTTTCCGGATCCAGCTCAGCTACTGGCACGGGCAGATCCGGGAGAGCGTCGCCGAGTCGGCTCTGCAGTGGTTCGTTGACGCGCTCGCCGCGCTGGTCGCTGATCCGTCCGGACTGGTGGGGCGGGTCGGTGTGGCTGAGGGCCAGGCGCACGACCCGGAACCGGCGTTGGTGGTGGGGGAGTCATTGCCGGCCTTGGTGAGGCGGGTGGTGACGGAGCGGTCGAACGACGTGGCGGTAGTGGACGGTGAGGGTGAGCTGTCGTTCGGGGAATTGTGGGACCGGGCGGTGGGATTGGCCGCTGTGCTGCGGGCCCGCGGGGTCGGGCCGGAGCGCCGGGTGGGCGTGGTGGTGGAGCGGTCGTCGTGGTGGCTGGTCGGGATACTGGGCGTGTCATTGGCCGGTGGTGCGTTCGTTCCGGTGGATCCGGCGTATCCGGCCGAACGCGTGAAGTGGATTCTTGACGACGCGGATCCGGTGTCGGTGGTGTGTGTGGGAACAACACGGTCGGCGGTGCCGGAGAAGTTCGCGGATCGGCTGGTAGTGGTTGGCGACGTCGATCTGGCGGGGGGCTCGGACGCGGGGCTGCCGCAGGTGGGTCCGGGTGACGCGGCGTACGTGATGTATACGTCGGGGTCGACGGGCGCTCCGAAGGGGGTCGTCGTCTCCCACGCGGGGCTCGGCAATCTGGCGGCGGCGCAGATCGACCGGTTCGGTGTGTCGCCGTCGTCACGGGTCCTGCAGTTCGCGGCGCTGGGCTTCGACGCCATGGTGTCGGAGGTGCTGATGGCATTGCTGTCGGGGGCGACGCTGGTCATGGCGCCGGCGCGGGATCTGCCGCCGCAGGTGTCGTTGGCCGAGGCGCTGGAACGGTGGCAGGTCACGCACGTGACGGTTCCGCCGTCTGTGCTGGGCACAGCCGACGCCTTGCCGG
The DNA here is from genome assembly GCF_026341775.1 of Streptomyces sp. NBC_00654. Classification (NCBI taxonomy): domain Bacteria; kingdom Bacillati; phylum Actinomycetota; class Actinomycetes; order Kitasatosporales; family Streptomycetaceae; genus Streptomyces; species Streptomyces sp. NBC_00654. The sequence continues at coordinate 288,754 of NZ_JAPEOB010000004.1, forward strand.
ACGAGCTGCAGACGGTGGTAGTGGCGGGGGAGGCCTGTCCGCCGAGCCTGGTGGATCGCTGGTCGGAGGGGCGGCGGCTGATCGACGCCTATGGGCCTGCCGAGGCCACGGTATGCGCGGCGATGAGTACGCCGTTGACGGCGGGCCGGAATGTGGTCCCGATCGGGACGCCGATCGCGGGGGGCCGTTGTTATGTGCTGGACGCGTTCCTGCTTCCCCTGCCGCCGGGGATCGCTGGTGAGCTGTACGTGGCCGGAATCGGGCTGGCCCGCGGCTATCTGGGTCGCGCGGGATTGACTGCGGAGCGGTTCGTGGCCGATCCGTTCGCCCCCGGTGAGCGGATGTACCGGACAGGGGACCTGGCGTACTGGACGAGCCAGGGTGAGCTGGTGTTCGCAGGGCGGGCCGATGACCAGGTCAAGGTCCGTGGATTCCGGATCGAACCCGGCGAGATCGAGTCTGTCCTGTCCGACCACCCACGGGTCTCCCAAGCTGCGGTGACCGTCCGCGCGGACCGGCTGCTGGCTTATGTTTCACCGGGCGACATCGATCCGCGCGCGGTGCGCGAGGGGCTTGCCGCCCGGTTGCCTCAGCACATGGTGCCCGCGGCGGTGATAGTGCTGGACGCGCTGCCGGTGACGGCGAACGGGAAGATCGACCGGGGCGCGCTGCCTGATCCCGATTTCGCCGCTGCGACCGCTGGACGGGAGCCGGTCACGGAGGCCGAGCGCGTGTTGTGCGACCTCTTTGCCGAGGTGCTTGGTCTCGACAGGGTCGGTGCGGACGACAGCTTCTTCGAGCTGGGTGGGGATTCGATCCTCTCGATGCAGCTGGCGTCGCGGGCGCGGCATGCCGGTCTGACGTTCGCCTCGCGGGATGTCTTCGCGTGCAGGACGCCGGAGCGGCTCGCGCGGCTGGCGGCGGAATCGACGCTGCCGCACAGTGATCGTTCCCCCGCGGCTGATGGTGTGGGTGGCGTCGAGTGGACGCCGGTCATGCGGATGCTGGGGGATGGGGTTGTGGGGGCAGGGTTCGCCCAGTGGGCGGTGGTGGGTGCGCCGCCGGACTTGACGGAGGATGTGCTGGCCGCGGGGCTGGCGGCGCTGGTGGATTCGCATGACATGTTGCGTGTGCGGGTGGAGCCGGGCCGGTTGGTGGTGGGTGAGCCGGGGTCGGTGGATCCGTCCGGCCTGGTTACGCGCGTGGAGGCTGCCGGACGTCGGCTGGACGAGGTCGTGGAGGACGCCGCGCGGGGTGCGGTGGAGCGGCTCGATCCCGCGGCGGGTGTGGTGGTGCAGGCGGTATGGGTGGACGGAGGGCCGGATCGGCTGGGCCGGTTGGTGGTGGTGGTGCATCACCTGGCGGTCGACGGGGTGTCGTGGCGGGTCCTGCTGCCGGACCTGCAGGCCGCCTGCGAGGCGGTGGCCGCCGGGCGGGATCCGGTGGTGGAACCCGTGGAGGTGTCGTTCAGGCGGTGGGCAGGTCTGTTGGAGGAGTGGGCGGTCTCCGCGGAGCGCGTCGGTGAGCTGGCGGCGTGGGAGGCGATCGTCGGTCAGGAGGATCAGCCGTTCGGTGCGCGTGGGCTGACCACGGGCCGGGACGCGGGCGGTGCTGTGCGCTCGCGGTCGTGGGTCGCGCCGAAGGCGGAGACGTCGGTGCTGCTGGGGCGGGCTCCGGGGGTGTTCCACTGCGGGGCGCATGAAGTCCTGCTGGCCGGGCTGGCCGGCGCGGTGGCGCGGTGGCACGGCGGGGACGCGCTGTTGGTGGATGTGGAAAGCCATGGCCGTCATCCCGTCGACGGGATGGATCTGTCCAGGACAGTGGGCTGGTTCACCAGCGTGCATCCGGTGCGGCTGGATGTGGCGGGGATCGACCTGGCGGATGTGCTGTCCGGTGGTTCGGCGGCCGGGCGCCTGCTGAAGGTGGTCAAGGAGCAGTCGCGGGCGGTGCCCGGCGATGGGCTCGGCTACGGGTTGTTGCGCCATCTCAACGGTGAGACCGGGCCGGTTCTGGCGGCATTGCCGTCGCCCCAGATCGGGTTCAACTACCTGGGCCGGTTCGCTGTCGGTGACCAGAACGGTGTGCGGGCGTGGCAGTTGGCCGGGGACATCGGCAGTTCGATGGATGCGAGCACGGATCTGCCGCACGCGGTGGACGCCAACGCGATCGTCCAGGACCTGCCGGACGGTCCGGAGCTGACGCTCACGCTGGAATGGCCGGACGATCTGCTCGACGAGGCCGAGATCGAACGACTGGGCCAGGCATGGCTGGACATGTTGTCCGGGTTGGCCCGTCAGGCGGATGACCCTGCCGCAGGCGGACACACCGCATCCGACTTCGATCTCGTCGACCTGGAGCAGGACGAGATCGAGGCCCTTGAGGCCGAACACTCGGGTGCCGGTGGACTGGCCGAGGTGCTGCCGCTCTCACCGTTGCAGCACGGGCTGGCCTTCCACGCCGGCTACGTACGCGACGGCGTCGATGTCTACACCGCACAGGCGGTGCTGGACCTGACCGGTCCGCTGGATATGGAGCTGCTGCGGAAGTCGGTGCGCGGGCTGCTGGATCGGCATGCCAATCTCCGTGCCGGATTCCGGCACAGCGCCGCCGGGGCCCCCTACCAGGTGATCGCCGGCACCGTGGAGGTGCCATTGACCCAGGTGGACGTGACGGAATCGGTAGATCCGCAAGCCGAAGCGCTGGTGGTGGCCGCGGCCGAACGGGCAAGGCCGTTCGAGCTCGCCCGGCCCCCGCTGCTGCGGTTCGCGGTGATCGTGGTGGGTCCGGACGAGTACCGGCTGGTGCTGACCTCGCATCACATCCTGCTCGACGGCTGGTCGATACACCTGCTGCTGGATGAACTGTTCAAGCTGTACGGCAACGGAGCGGATCCGCTCGCGCTGGCGCCGGTGACGCCGTATCGGCAGTACCTGGCCTGGTTGAGCGAAACCGATCGGGACGCTGCCATCGCCGCATGGCGCAACGCTTTGGCCGGCCTGCCGGAGCCGACTCTGATCGCGGCGGACCGGCCGGTGCCGGTCCAGATGTCCGAACAGACATGGACCGCACTGGACGAGGCGTTCTTCGAGGCGTTGGCGGCGAGGGCCCGCGAGTTCGGCGTCACGGTCAGCACACTGCTGCAGGCGGTGTGGGGAGTGGTGCTGGCGGCGATAACCGGTCGCGACGATGTGGTGTTCGGGTCGGTGGTGTCCGGGCGCTCGGCCGAGCTTCCCGGGATCGAGACCATGGTCGGACTCTTCATCAACACCGTCCCGGTCCGGGTACGGATGCAGCCGCAGCACACCTTTGCCGAGCTGGTGCGGCGATTGCAGAGCGAGCAGACAGCGGTGCTCGCTCATCACCACCTCGGGCTCACCGACATTCAGCAGGCCGCCGGACTTGGGCAGCTGTTCGACACCCTCTTCGTCTACGAGAACTACCCCAAGCCTGCCGCAAGCGATGACGGAGCTGCCGACGCAGGACCGGATCGGTTGCGTGTGCGGGGTGTGACCGATGCCGATTCCACCCACTACCCCCTGGCACTGACGGCCATCCCGGACAACGGCCTGCAGCTGCGGCTGGAACGCCAGCCGGAGCTGGTCACCGCCGCGCAGGCCGATACCGTGCTGGACCGGTTCACGCAGGTGCTCGAAGCCCTGGTCGCTGCTCCGCAGGTGCCGCTGTCCGTGGTGCCGATCCTGACCGAGTCCGAACGGCAACAGCTGTGGGCGTGGAATGACACCGCGGCGGAGGTACCGGCACAGACGCTGCCGGAGATGTTCGCCGCGCAGGTCGCCGCCACCCCCGAGGCGACTGCGGCGATGTTCGAGAACCAGTCGCTGACCTACGCCCAGCTCGATGTCCGCGCCAACCAGTTTGCCCACTGGCTCATCGACCACGGCATCGGACCCGAGGACCGGGTCGCGATCATGTTGCCTCGCTGCCTGGAACTGGTTGTCGCCGTGCTGGGTGTCACCAAAGCCGGCGCCGCCTGGCTACCCATCGATGCGAACTACCCCCAGGCGCGCATCGACTACATCCTCGCGGACGCGCAACCGGCGGTCGTGGTGGACGAGTCGGTGGTGCGCGAGGTCAGCGGATACCCCACCGATCCGGTGCGGTTGCGGGCTGTGCCCGAAAATGCGGCCTACCTCATCTACACCTCCGGCTCCACCGGGGAACCCAAGGGCGTTGTGGTCAGCCATACCGGTCTGGCCAGTTTGGCCGGCAGCTTGGCCGAGCGGCTGGATCTGACCACACGGAGCCGGGTCCTGGCGTTGGCATCGCCGAGTTTCGATGTCTCGGTGCTGGAACTGCTCATGGCGATCGGTGGCGGCGCCGCACTGGTGGTTCCGCCTGAGGGTGTTGTGGCCGGTGGAGAGCTGGCCGAGGTGTTGGCCGACCGGGAGATCAGCCATGCGTTGATCCCGCCCCCCGTGCTGGCCACCGTTCCCGAATCACCCGAGTCGGTACTGCCATGCCTGGTACTGGGTGTGGCGGCGTGTCCTCCTGAACTCGTGCATCGGTGGTCGCCCGGGCGCCGGATGATCAACACCTATGGGCCGACCGAGGCCACCATCGCCATGACGATCGGTCGGCACATTCCGGTCGGTGATGAGATTCCGCCGGTCGGGTATCCGACCGCGAACGCGCGGGCGTTCGTGTTGGATTCGTGGTTGCGTCTGGTGCCGCCGGGTGCGGTGGGCGAGCTGTATATCGCTGGTGTGGGTGTGGCCCGGGGATATCTGGGCCGAGCGGGGTTGACCGCGGCTCGATTCGTAGCCGATCCGTTCGGTTCCGGTGAGCGGATGTATCGGACTGGGGATCTGGTCCGGTGGAACCCGGAAGGAGAGCTGGTCTTCGTCGGTCGTGTCGATGACCAGGTGAAGGTGCGGGGGTTCCGGGTTGAGCCCGGTGAGGTCGAGGCGGCGCTGGTGGCGCAGGAGTCGGTGGGCCAGGCGGTGGTGGTGGTCCGCGCCAGTCATGCCGGCGAACGGCTGGTGGGGTATGTGACCGCTGCCGGGGAGGCCGCAGTGGATGCCGTCGCGGTGCGCGAGGGTCTGGCGGCCCGGTTGCCGGAATATATGGTGCCGGCGGCAGTGGTGGTGCTCGAGGCGCTGCCATTGACATCGAACGGGAAGGTCGACCGCAAGGCGTTGCCGGAACCGGACTTCAGCGGACGCGTTTCGGACAGGGAGCCGGTCACAGAGGTCGAACGGATGCTGTGCGATCTGTTTGCCGAGGTGCTCGGTCTGCCGCGGGTCGGTGCGGACGACAGCTTCTTCGAGCTGGGCGGGGATTCGCTTCTCTCGATGCAACTGGCGGCGCGGGCCCGCCGTGACGGCATGGTCTTCGGCTCGCGGGAGGTGTTCGATCGTCGGACGCCTGCGGGCATCGCGACGATCGTAGAGCTGGGCGCGGATGATCCCGCTGCGGGCGGAGACATCACATCCGGCGTCGACCTCCTCGACCTGGACCAGGAGGAGATCGACGAATTCGAGGCCGAGTTCGACCACCGGTAGGACAGTGTCCTAAGTGGTGAGGCACGGCAGAACCTCAACATGCGGCGGGAGAAGTGGAGTTGGACGGTCTCAGGCGGGGTGTCGGAGATCGCGAAGCCACTGATCCCGCCGTCGAAGGTGCGGCCTCAGGGCGGCGGAACTCAGGACACGCCTGATGCGACGCTGTTCGCGGCCGTCACCCGGGGACTGGTCGCGGCTGCGCCCGGCGGGCGCTACCACCCTGCTTCGGCGTCTCCGAGTCCACGGCCCGCCGCCGCTTCCTGATGTGGTGCCAGATCAGGTGGTTCCGGGTCGGACGCCTCGTCCGTCACCGGATCACCTGCCGAAGTCATGGATCACGCCGCTTCGTCGGCGTCCGGCACGGGAGCGAACCTCCCGCGCAGCTCTCAGGTACTAGGAATGGATGGGGCCGTGATGCACTCCGCGCTGGTGATCGGCACAGGACTGATGGGTACGTCGGTGGCGTTGGCGCTGCGGGCGCGTGGCGTGACCGTGTACCTCAGGGACGTCGACTCGGCGGCTGCCCGGACGGCCGCGTCGCTGGGCGCCGGTACGGTGCAGTCGCCCACGGAAACCGTCGACCTGGCGATCGTTGCGGTGCCCCCGCCGCTGATCGGCAAGGTGCTGGCGGACGCACAGGGCGGGCACCTGGCGCGGCACTACACGGACGTGGCGAGCGTGAAGGCGGAAACGCAGCACGACGTCATCGCCCTCAATTGCGACACCTCGTGCTACATCGGCGGACATCCCATGGCGGGCGCGTCGCGCAGCGGTCCGCTGAGGGCCCGGGGCGACCTCTTCGAGGGCCGCACCTGGGCGCTGACGCCGACGGCGGACACCGACACCGAAACGCTCAACACGGCACTGGAACTGGTGACGCTGTGTGGCGCTGTTCCTGTGCTGATGGAGGCGGCGGCGCACGACCGTGCGGTGGCGCTGGTGTCCCATGCGCCCCATGTGGTGGCGAGCCTGGTCGCGATGCGCCTGGACAGAGCCGAGGAGCGTGAGGTGAGCCTGGCGGGCCCGGGGCTGCGGGACCTGACCCGGATCGCGGAGGCCGACCCCCAGCTCTGGCTGGACATCCTGGGCGGCAACGCCGCGGTCGTGGCGGACCTCCTGGACGAACTGGGCGCCGATCTGAGCGAGATGGTCGCCGGGCTGCGCGCCATGGCAGCGACGGACGAAGCCAAGCGCAGCAGTGGCATGAAGACGGTCGGGACCATGCTGCGCAGGGGGAAGTCAGGCCGCGGCCGCATCTCCGGTAAGCACGGGACGCAGCCTGAGCGGTTCGAATCGGTGACCGTGATGATCGGGGACCAACAGGGCGAACTGGCACGGCTGCTGACGGATGCGGACCGCGCGGACGTCAACATCGAGGACATCCGCATCGAGCATGCCACCGGCCGCCAGGCCGGCCTGGTCCATGTCAGCGTCGCTCCCGGCATGACGGCACCGCTGAGGGAAGCCCTGCGGATCGGCGGCTGGCACGAGCGCTGAGCGCCGGCCGCGGCCCGATGTGTGGTTCGCCCCCCCTGGGCGGCGAGGAGTTCGCTCCGCGGGTGTGCGACTGAAGATCATGGATTACGCCCGGTGCGAGGCGTGCGCGATGCCCTTGTCGAGCACGTGGAAGGGGAACGCGGACTGGACATCGGCCCCGTTGTCCGTCGGGATCACCTCGACCTGGAACGGCAGGCGCTGGATCGCAGCGGCCTTGTTGAGTTGTGGGTAGATCCGCAGGCCCTCGACCCCCTCGGCCCGGTAGCGGCGCTGCCCTGCCGTGGTACGCCCGCCGGCTGATCCCGAAGTACCGGCAGGACTTGGCGACATAGCCGGTGACCTATTCGACATGGCGCATGACGGCCAGGCGCCGCTTGGCCTCACGATCGACCGCGTCCGGTGCGACTGGACATGTTGTCCGGGCTCGCCCGTCAGGCGGATGATTCTTCTGTGCGGCACGTTCCGCATTCGACGTCGACCTCCTCGACCTGGATCAGGGCGAGTTTGAGGAATTCACGGCTGAGTTCGACGACCAACGTCAAGCCCATAGCTGATTAAGGGAGACATTGATGGCCCAGTCGCGGATCGAGGACATCTGGCCGCTTTCGCCACTGCAGGCTGGGTTGCTCTTCCACGCGGTTTACGACGGCGAAGGGCCCGACGTCTACGTAGGCCATTGGATCCTGGACCTGGACGGGCCGGTGGACGCGGCCAGGCTGCGCGCGGCATGGGAGGCGCTGCTGACCCGGCACGCTCCGCTTCGGGCCTGCTTTCGGCAGCGTAAATCGGGCGAGACCGTGCAGATCGTCCTCAAAGAGGTGGAGCTTCCGTGGCGAGAGGTCGACGTTTCCCACCTCGATGACCCCGACGAGGCCGTGCGCGAGCTGGCCGAGGAGGATCGGACGACGCGATTCGACCTCGCGCAGGCGCCGTTGCTGCGGCTGACCCTGATCCGCCTCGGCGACCGTACGCATCGACTGGTGATGACCTGCCATCACACGATCACGGACGGCTGGTCGTTGCCGGTCATGGTCAACGAGCTGTCGAAGCTGTACCCGGCCGGCGGCGACCCGCTGGCCCTGCCCGCGGTGACGTCATATCGGGACTACCTCGCGTGGCTGAGCAGGCAGGACAAGGAGCGGGCCCTGTCGGCATGGGCGGCGCAGCTGCGTGGTGCCGAGGAGCCGACGCTGGTGGCGCCCGCCGATCCGGGGCGAGCGCCCGGCGTGCCGGACAGCGTCGAGATCGAGCTGCCCGCGACCCTCACGCGCTCGCTGGACGAGCTGGCTCGTGGCCATGGGCTGACGCTGAACACCGTGGTGCAAGGCGCGTGGGCCATGGTGCTGGCGCGACTGGCGGGCCGGACGGACGTGGTGTTCGGGGCGGCGGTATCGGCGCGCCCGCCGGATCTGCCCGGCGTGGAGGAGATGGTGGGGCTATTCCTCAACACCGTTCCGGTGCGCGTGCGGCTCCGCGGCTCGACGCCGGTGATGGAGCTGCTGGCGGAATTGCAGAAACGGCAGTCGGCGCTCATACCTGACCAGTTCGTGGGGTTGGTGGACATACAGCAGGCGGTCGGCCCCGGCGCGGTCTTCGATACCCTGCTCGTCTTCGAGAAGTTCCCCAACAAGCCCGCCGAATCGGACTCCGAGGGAAACTTTGGCATTCGAATAAATCAGGGCCGGGCAGCCGCCCACTACCCGCTGACGCTGGTTTGTGTCCCCGGCGAATCGATGCTCCTCAAACTCGACTATCTGACGGAGCTCTTCGATCGGGCCACAGCATTCTCCATCGTTGAGCGACTGAAGGAGGTTCTGCGTCAGCTGACGGGCGCGGGCGACCTGACGGTGGCCGAGGTCGATGTGACGACCGCGGCCGAGCGTGAGGTGGTCAATGAATGGGGTGCGACAGCCGCCATGATGCCGGGCCGGCCGGCCCCGGATCTGTTCGACCGTCAGGTGGAGCGCCACCGCGACAGGGCGGCGGTCGTCGATGGCGATCGGGCGATGTCGTTCGGGGAACTGGCCGAACACGCGGAGCGGCTCGCCGGCTATCTGCGCAGCAGGGGAGTTCGGCGCGGGGATCGGGTGGCCGTGGTGATGGGCCGGTCGCCCGAGCTGATCGCGACGTTGCTCGCGGTGTGGAAGGCGGGAGCGGCGTACGTCCCCGTGGATCCCGCCTATCCGGCGGAACGCCTGAAGTTCATGCTCGCGGATGCGGAGCCGGCGGCAGTGCTGTGCGCAGAGGCGTACCGAGATGTCGTGCTGGACGGAGGGCTCGAGCCGATCGTCCTGGACGATGCCCGGACGCGGAAGGCGGTGGCGGAGTGCCCCCGTCTGTCCGTTGGCGTACACGCTGACGACCTCGCGTACGTGATGTACACGTCGGGGTCGACGGGAACACCGAAGGGCGTCGTGGTGACGCACGGCAACGTCGCGGCGCTGGTCGGGGAGCCGGGATGGGCCATCGGCCCCGATGACGCCGTGCTGATGCATGCCTCGCACGCGTTCGACATATCCCTGTTCGAGCTGTGGGTGCCGCTGCTTTCGGGTGCCAGGGTGGTGCTGGCCGGATCGGGTGCGGTGGACGGCGAGGCTCTGGCCGGCTATGTGGCCGACGGTGTCACGGTCGCCCACCTGACCGCGGGGACCTTCCGGGTGGTGGCCGAGGAGTCACCGGAGTCGCTCGCCGGTCTGCGCGAGGTGCTGACCGGTGGGGACGCGGTGCCGCCCGCGGCGGTGGAGCGGGTGCGGCGCAGCAGTCCTGGCGTGCGCGTGCGGCATCTCTACGGCCCGACGGAGGCCACGCTGTGTGCGACGTGGTGGCTGCTCGAACCCGGCGACACGACGGGATCAGTGCTGCCGATCGGACGACCGCTCCCGGGGCGGCGAACATACGTCCTCGATGCGTTCCTGCGCCCTGTGCCTCCAGGCGTGGTGGGCGAGCTGTATGTCGCTGGAGCCGGTGTGGCACAGGGCTACCTCGGTCGTGCGGCACTGACGGCGGAGCGGTTCGTGGCCGATCCGTTCGTTCCCGGTGACGCGGCGGCGCACAGCGCCTCCGCGGGGGGCGGTGGCCGGGCGACGGGCGAGCGCATGTACCGGACCGGCGACCTGGCGTACTGGACGGACCAGGGTGCGCTGGCGTTCGCCGGACGTGCCGATGACCAGGTCAAGATCCGCGGGTATCGAGTGGAGCCCGGCGAGATCGAGGTGGTCCTCGCCGGCCTGCCCGGTGTGGGCCAGGCCGTCGTGTCCGTACGGGACGAGCAGCAGCTGATCGGCTATGCGGTCGCCGAAGCGGGGCACGACGTCGACCCGGTGCGGCTGCGCGAGCAGCTCGCCGAGTCGCTGCCCGAATTCATGGTTCCGGCCGCGGTGCTGGTGCTGGACCAGCTGCCGTTGACGGTCAACGGAAAGGTGGACCGGCAGGCCCTGCCCGAACCGGACTTCGCCGCGAAGGCGGTCAGCCGCGAGCCGGACACGGAGGCCGAGCGCATCCTGTGCGGAGTGTTCGCCGAAGTCCTCGGCCTGGAACGGGTCGGGGTCGAGGGCAACTTCTTCGAGCTGGGCGGGGACTCGATCTCGTCGATGCAGGTGGCCGCCCGTGCGCGACGCGAGGGGATCTTCCTCACCCCGCGGCAGATATTCGAGCACCGGACCCCGGAGCGACTTGCGGCACTGACACAAGAGGCCCTGACGACACGCATACGGGACCGCTCCGAGGCGGGCACAGGCGTGGGAGAAATCCCCTGGGCGCCGGTGATGCGTGCCCTCGGGGATGCTGCGGTGCGCCCTGACTTCGTGCAGGCGAAAGTCGTCGTCACCCCGGCAGACCTGAGTCCGGATGCCCTGGTGATCGCCCTGCAAGCGGTGCTGGATGTGCACGATCTGCTGCGGGCACGGGTGGAGCCGGACGGACGGCTGTTCGTGGCCGAGCGCGGCGCGGTGGACGCGGCCGGCCTGGTCACGCGGGTGCCGGCCGGGACCGCGGACCTCGATGAGCTCGCCGAGCACGAAGCCAGGACGGCGGCCGGCACGCTGAACCCGTCGGCGGGAATCATGGTGCGGGCCGTGTGGGTCGACGCCGGAAGCGACCGGCCGGGCCGGTTGGCTTTGGTGGTGCACCATCTGTCGGTCGACGCGGTCTCATGGGGAATCCTGGTGCCGGATCTGCGATCGGCGTACGACGCGGTGATCTCCGGCGGGCTCCCTGCCCTTGAGCCCGCGACGACGTCGTACCGGCACTGGGCGCGGCGGCTGACCGAGCAGGCCTTCAGCGAGAGCACGATCGCTGAGGTCGATCACTGGGTCGCCGTACTGGATGGTGCGGATTCGTCCCTCGAAAGGCGGACCGGGCAGTCGCACTCGTGGTCATGGACGCTGTCCGGAACCACGGCGCGCAGTCTGGTGTCCCGGCTTCCGGGGGTTTTCCACTGCGGGATTCACGAAGTCCTGCTGGCGGGCCTCGGGGGTGCGGTGGCGCGCCGGGGCGGTGCCGGCGCCGGGATTCTGGTGGACGTGGAAGGCCATGGTCGCCATGCCGCCGACGGTGAGGATCTGTTGCGCACCGTGGGCTGGTTCACCAGCGTCCACCCGGTCCGCCTCGATGTCTCCGATGTCGACCTTGCCGCCGCCGCAGCGGGGAACGCCGCGGCCGGGCAGTTGCTGAAGGCCGTGAAGGAACAGGCCCGCGCCGTCCCCGGCGATGGCCTCGGCTACGGGCTGTTGCGCTATCTCAACCCCGATACCGGGGCCAGGCTGGCCGGGTTGCCGTCCCCGCAGATCGGATTCAACTACCTCGGCCGGTCCAGCCTCGCCGCCGAGGCCACCGCGTGGCAGGGGAGCGAAGAGTCGCTCGGCGGCGGTCCGGAGATGGTCGCGGCCCACCCGATGGAGGTCGCTGCGGACGTTCAGGACACGCCCGCCGGACCCCGGCTGAGGCTGTCCATCGAAGGCAGGGATCTCGACCCCGCCACGGTGGAGCGGCTCGGCGAGGCATGGCTGGAGATGCTGACCGGCTTCGCGGCGCTGGCCGAGGATCCCGACGCCGGCGGGCACACCCCGTCCGACTTCGACCTCGTCGAGCTGACGCAGCGGGACGTGGCGGATCTGGAGGCCGCGGCGCCAGGGCTGACGGACGTCTGGTCCCTGTCACCGCTGCAGGAAGGCATGCTCTTCGAGCGGGCCATCGACGAGGACGGCGTCGACGTCTACCAGAGTCAGCGGATCCTGGACCTCGACGGACCGGTCGACGCGCAACGGCTGCGTGCGGCGTGGCAACGGCTGGTCGCCCGGCACGAGTCGCTCCAGACGAGCTTCCACCAGCTCGGATCCGGCGAAACGGTGCAGGTCGTCGAGGGCGAGGTCGATGTCCCATGGCGTGAGGCCGATCTGTCGCACCTCGATGAGGCGGCCGCGACGGCGGAGGTCGAGCGCCTGCTCGCGCGGGATCAGGCGGAGCGGTTCGATGTGACCAGGGCACCGCTGCTCCGGCTGTTGCTGATCCGTCTCGGTCGGAGCAGGCACCGGCTCGTCGTGACGTCGCATCATGTTGTCCTGGACGGCTGGTCCACACCGATCGTCCTGGGTGAGATGTCGACGGGTTACGCGGGTGGACAGGGCTCGTCGAAGCCACCGTCCTATCGGGACTACCTGGCGTGGCTCCGCCGTCAGGACGAGGAGGCGACACGAGCGGCGTGGCTGTCCGAGCTCGCCGGGGCGGACGAACCGACCCTGATGGACGCCGACGCGGACAAGTCGATGGTCATGCCGGACGGGCATGCCGAATGGCTGCCCGAGGGGGCGACGCAGGCCCTCACCGACTTCGCACGTGGCCATGGACTGACGTTGAGCACGATCGTGCAGGGCGCATGGGCGTTGGTGCTGGCGCGGCTGGCGGGCCGGACGGACGTGGTGTTCGGGTCCGTGGTGTCGGGGCGTCCCGCGGATGTGCCGGATGTCGAGCGGATGGTGGGGATGTTCATCAACACCGTCCCGGTGCGTGTGCGCCTCGAAGGCGGCCGGCCGATGCTGGACATGTTGCAGGACTTGCAGAGGCGCCAGGCGGCGTTGACGGAGCATCAGTACCTGGGACTGTCCAAAATCCAGCGGCTGGTGGGGACGGGCGCGATCTTCGACAGCATCGTGATGGTCGTGAACTACCCGGACGACGACGCCGGTCCCGGCGGCGACGGTGGTTTTGCGATCAGCTCGATCCGCACCCGGACCGGTACCGGTTATCCGCTGACCATGAGCGTCTCTCCCGGGAACCGCTTGCGGATCGACGTGGCCTACCGGCCCGATCGGATCGACCGCGAAACGGCCGCTGAGGTTGCCGGGCAGGTCGTGCGGGTCATTGAACGGATAGTGGCGGAGCCCTCGCTTCCGGTGGGCCGCCTGGCCGTGACGGACGAATCGACGCGTGCGTCGGTGGTGGAGCACGGGAGCTCGACCGGCGAAGCGGACGGCAGCCGGTCGGTGCTGTCGCTGTTCCGGCGGCAGGCCGACAGGTCCCCGGACGCGGTGGCGGTCATGGACGGGGGACGCACCCTGTCGTACGCCGAACTCGACCGGACATCCGATGGGTTGGCAGGGCACCTCGCCGGGATGGGCGTGCGGCGTGGCGACCGTGTCGGCGTGGTGATGGAACGCGGCGCGGACCTGTTCGTCGCCCTGCTCGCGGTCTGGAAGGCGGGGGCCGCGCAGGTGCCGGTGAATGTGGACTACCCCGCGGAACGGATCGACCGGATGCTGGCCGATGCCGGCGCACGGGTGGCGGTCTGCGTGGGAGCGACCCGCAACGCGGTGCCGGACGGGGTCGAGCCGGTGGTCATGGACGCACCGGCGATCGGGGGAGTGCCGCACGAGGCGCCGGCACTCACGGTCGGGGTGCACGACGTGGCCTATGTGATGTACACGTCGGGATCGACCGGGGTCCCGAAGGGCGTCGCGGTGCCGCACGGGAGCGTGGCGGCACTGGCGAGCGACGCCGGCTGGTCGCAGGGCCCGGACGACTGCGTGCTGCTGCACGCGTCGCACGCGTTCGACGCGTCCTTGGTGGAGATCTGGGTGCCACTGGTCAACGGGGCCCGCGTGCTGGTCGCGGAACCGGGCGCGGTCGACGCGCAGCAGCTGCGCGAGGCGATCGAGCGTGGCGTCACCACCGCCCATCTGACGGCCGGGAGCTTCCGGGTGGTGGCCGAGGAATCGCCGGAGTCCTTCCGCGGGCTGCGCGAGATCCTGACCGGCGGTGACGCGGTACCACTCGCGTCCGTCGCGCGGGTGCGCCGGGCGTGCCCGGAGGTTCGAGTCCGGCAGCTCTACGGCCCCACCGAGATCACCCTCTGCGCCACGTGGCACCTCCTCGAACCGGGGGACGAAACGGGCGACACCTTGCCGATCGGCCGACCGCTGGCCGGACGGCAGGCCTACGTGCTCGACGCGTTCCTCCAGCCGGTGGCGCCCAACGTGACCGGCGAGCTCTACCTCGCGGGCGCCGGCCTCGCGCACGGCTATCTGGGCGCGAGCGGGCCGACCTCGGAGCGGTTCGTCGCCGATCCGTTCGCTCCCGGCGACGCGGCGGCGCGAAGCGCCTCCGTACGTGGTGGTCGGGCGACGGGCGGGCGGATGTACCGCACCGGCGACCTGGTGCGCTGGACGGACCGCGGTGAGCTGCTGTTCGTCGGCAGGGCCGACTCCCAGGTGAAGATCCGGGGCTACCGCGTGGAGCCCGGGGAGATCGAGACGGCCCTGGCCGAGGTTCCGCAGGTCGCGCAGGCGATCGTGGTGGTGCGGGAGGACCAGCCCGGCGAGAAGCGGCTGATCGCGTATGTGACCACGGAAGGGGATCCGGGACCGGATTCCGACGCGATCCGCGAGCAGCTCGCGGCGCGGCTGCCGGAGTTCATGGTGCCCGCGGTGGTGGTGCTGGACGGCTTCCCGCTGACGCTCAACGGAAAGATCGACCGTGCGGCCCTGCCGGCTCCGGAGTTCACCGCGAGGGCGGCAGGCCGCGAGCCGCGTACCGAGGCCGAGCGCGTGTTGTGCGACCTGTTCGCCGAGATACTCGGGCTGGACCGGGTCGGCGCCGACGACGGCTTCTTCGAGCTGGGCGGCGACTCGATCCTGTCGATGCGATTGGCCGCCCGCGCGCGTCGCGAGGATCTCGTCTTCGGGGCGAAGCAGGTCTTCGAGCAGAAGACGCCCGCGAGGATCGCGGCGGTCGCCGAGCGTGGCGGACCGGCGCGGGCCGACGTCGCCGACGGCGTCGGCGAGGTCCCGTGGACGCCAGTGGTGCGGGCACTGCTCGAACGCGATCCCCGCGCGATGACCCGACGCGCACCGGCGCAGTGGGTGACCGTGGGCGCGCCCGACGACCTGTCCGTGGACGTGCTGGCGGCCGGACTGGCCGCGGTGATCGACACCCATGACATGCTGCGCAGCCGGATCGTCGAGACCGACGGAGAGCAGCCCCGGCTGGTCGTGGCCGACCGGGCAGCGGTATCCGCGGCGACGCTGGTCGAGCGGGTCGAGGCCGGTGCCGGTGACGTGGACAGGATCGCGGAGCGCTGCGCCGACGAGACGGCCGCCCGGCTGGATCCCGCCGCCGGCGTGATGATCAGGGCGGTGTGGGTGGACGCCGGACCCGGCCGCCTCGGACGGCTCGTGGTGGTGGCGCACCACCTCCTGGCCGACGTCGTGTCGTGGCGAGTCCTGCTGCCGGACCTGCAGGTGGCATGTGCGGCCGTGGCCGCGGGCCGGGAACCGGCGCTCGATCCGGTCGACGTCTCGTACCGGCGTTGGGCGCGAACACTGGCCGATCAGGCGGCGATCCGGACGGCGGAGCTGGAGACGTGGACGGCGATCCTCGACGGAGCGCAGTCGCGGCCGGGCGAGTTCGATCCCACGCGCGACACGATGTCGACCGCGGGACGCAGGTCCTGGAGGTTGCCGCGGGACAAGGCCGGCGTGCTCGTGGCGAAGGCAACCTCGGCCTTCCACTGTGGTGTTCACGAGGTGTTGCTGGCCACCCTGGCGGGCGCGGTGGCCCGATGGCGCGGCGACACGGCCGTCGTGGTGGACGTCGAGGGTCACGGCCGCCAGCCCATCGGTGACCTGGACCTGTCCCGGACGGTCGGCTGGTTCACCGACATCCATCCGCTCCGGCTGGATGTGGCCGGGATCGACACGGCCGAAGCCGTCTCGGGTGGCGACGCGGCAGGCCGGCTGCTGAAGAGCGTCAAGGAGAACGTGCGAGCCGTGCCCGACGGCGGGCTCGGCTACGGGATGCTGCGTTACCTCAACGCCGAGACCGGGCCGGCCCTGGCGGCACTGCCGAAGCCGGAGATCGGGTTCAACTACCTCGGCCGCTTTTCGTCCCGGCCCGACGGTGCCGCGGAGCCCTGGCAGATGGTGGGGACCATCGGCGGTACGACGGACCAGGACACGGCCTTGCGGCACGTCCTGGAGATCGACGCGGTCGTGCTGGACGCCGACGACGGACCCGAGCTCGAGCTGACCGTGACCTGGGCCGGGCGCATACTCGGCGAGGCCGAGGCGGAGTCGCTCGGGCAGGGCTGGCTGGACATGCTGTCCGGCCTCGCCGCCCACGTCGACGCCGGCGGCGTCGGGGGGCACACGCCGTCCGACTTCCCGCTCACCGCGCTGACGCAGCGGGATGTGGCGGAGGTCGAGGCCGCCGTACCGGGCTTGGTCGACATCTGGCCGCTGTCTCCGCTCCAGGAGGGCCTGCTGTTCCACGCCGCCGACGAGCGCGGCCCGGACGTCTACGCGAGTATGCGTACCCTCGTCATCGAGGGACCGCTGGACGTCGCCCGCTTCCGCAGGGCGTGGCAGGTGCTGCTGGATCGGCATCCCGCCCTGCGGGCGAGTTTTCATCAGCTCGGGTCCAGTGCGACGGTGCAGGCGGTCGCCGGCGAGGTGACGCTGCCCTGGCAGGAGACCGATCTGTCCCATCTGCCCGAGGACGAGGCGCTGGCGGAAGTCGACCGTCTCGCGGCGGAGCTGCATGCCGAGCGGTTCGACCTGACCCGGGCGCCGCAGCTGCGTCTGCACCTGCTGCGTCTCGGTGACCGCCGGCACCGGCTCGTCTTCACGTCGCATCACATTGCGGCGGACGGATGGTCCCTGCCGCTCATCACCGGTGAGGTACTGGCGGCGTACTACGCCGGCGGTGAGGGCCGGGCGTTGCCGACCCCGACGTCGTACCGCGACTATCTCGCCTGGACCGTTCACCAGGACAAGGCAGTTGCCCGGGAGGCGTGGCGGGCCGAACTCGCGGGGCTCGACGAGGCGACCCACGTCGTGCCACCGGAGACGATCATCGCGCCCGTCGAGCCCGACCGGGTCGGGTTCGCACTCGACGACGATCTGAGCCGGCGCCTGGTGAAGTTCACCCGCCAGCACGGTGTGACGGCGAACACACTCTTCCAAGGGGTCTGGGCACTGCTGCTGGCCCGGCTGACCAGTCGTCAGGACGTGGTCTTCGGCGCCGCGGTGGCCGGACGTCCGCCCGAGATCCCCGGTGTCGAGTCCGCGGTCGGCCTGTTCATGAACATGCTGCCCGTCCGGGCCCACCTGGCCGGCGCCGAACCATTCCTCGACATGCTGGCGGACCTGCAGGAACGGCAGGTCGCGTTGATACCGCATCAGCACGTCGGGCTGACCGAGATCAAACAGCATGCCGGGCCCGGCGCGGCATTCGACACGATCGTGGTGTTCGAGAACTACCCGCCCCCGCCGCCTGTGTCCGACGAACCCGACGCACTCGTCATGCGTCCCGCGGGAATTCCGAACGACACCGGGCACTATCCACTGTCCATGCGCGCATCCGTAGCGGGTCCCGTCCACGGCGAAGTCATCTTCCGCCCGGACGCGTTCGAGCGGACCCAGGTCGAGGAGCTTCTCGCGTCGCTCCTCCGGGCTCTCGAGCAGGTCGTGGCCGATCCCCGGACGCCGGTGGGACGGGTCGGCCTGATCGGACCTGAGCAACGCCGCCTGGTGGTGGACGAGTGGAACAGGACCGACGAGCCGGTTGCGGCGGAGACACTGCCGGTGCTGTTCCGCAGGCAGGCCGAGCAGACGCCGGACGCGCCGGCGGTGCAGGACGCGGCGCGGAGCCTGTCGTACAGCGAGTTGCTCGGCGAGGTGGAAGCGCTGGCGCGACTGCTCGTGGGCTCGGGCGTGCGGCGTGAGGCCCGGGTGGGAGTACTGGTCGAGCGCTCGGCCGAGCTGGCGGTGACCCTGATGGGGGTGTTGTTCGCCGGCGGGGCGTTCGTGCCGGTCGATCCGGACTATCCCCGTGAGCGCATCGAGTTCATCCTGGCGAACTCGGCGCCGGAGGTGCTGGTGTGCACGAGCACGACTCGCGCGGTCGTGCCTGCGGAGTTCGCGGGCCGGGTGCTGGTGCTGGATGAGCTGCCCGCCGCCGATCCGGGTGTGGAGTTGTCGCCGGTGGCACCCGAAGACGCGGCGTACGTGATCTACACGTCGGGGTCGACAGGGGTGCCCAAGGGCGTCCTGGTGGCCCACTCCGGACTCGTCAATCTGGGGTACGCGCACATCGAGCGGATGGCCGTGACGTCGTCCTCGCGTGTCCTGCAGTTGTCCGCGATCGGATTCGACGCCATCGTCTCCGAGCTCTACATGGTTCTGCTGGCCGGCGCGACGTTGGTCCTGCCGGACGCGGCGAGCATGCCGCCCCGGGTGACACTGGGCGACGCGATCCGCAGGGCGGGTATCACCCACCTGACCGTGTCGCCGAGCGTGCTGGCGAGCGAGGACGACCTGCCGGACACCCTGCAGACAGTGCTGACGGGCGGCGAGGCACTGCCGGCCGCGCTGGTGGACCGCTGGTCGCCGGGCCGTCGGGTGATCCAGGCCTACGGGCCGACCGAGACGACCATCTGCTCGACGATGAGTGCCCCGTTGGCTCCAGGACACGATGTGGTCCCGCTCGGCGGCCCGATCCACAACGTGCGGCACTACGTGCTCGACGCCTTCCTCCAGCCGGTACCGCCGGGGGTGGTCGGCGAGCTCTACATCACTGGCGTCGGACTGGCTCGTGGATACCTCGGGCGCCCTGGCCTGACGGCGGAGCGGTTCGTCGCGAGTCCGTTCGCCCCCGGTGAGCGGATGTACCGCTCCGGCGACCTGTTCCGCTGGAGCCGGGAGGGCCAGCTGCTCTTTGCGGGCCGGGTCGACGCGCAGGTCAAGGTGCGCGGATACCGGGTCGAGCCGGCTGAGATCGAGGCCGTGCTCGCGGAGCATCCGGGGGTCGGCCAGGTCGCGGTCGCGGTCCGCAGGGACGGCCCTGGCGACAAGCAGCTAATGGCGTATGTCGTGCCGTCGGCCGACGCTTCCGGCGAGAACGGCACGCTGACCTCCGCGCTGCGCGAGCTGGCGGCCGAACGCCTGCCGGAGTACATGATGCCCGCGGCATTCGTGTCGCTGGAGCACATGCCACTCACCCCGAACGGCAAGCTCGATCACCGGGCGCTGCTGACCCTCGACTTCGCCGGGATGTCTTCCGGGCGGGAGCCGCGCACAGCGATGGAGGCGAGGCTGTGCGAACTGTTCGCGGAGGTACTCGGCCTGGACCGGGTGGGTGCCGACGACAGCTTCTTCGAACTCGGCGGCGATTCGATCATGTCGATGCAGCTCTCGGCCCGAGCCCGCCGGAAGGGGCTGGAACTGGCCGCGTGGCAGGTGTTCGAGGAAAGGACGCCGGAACGGCTGTCGGTGCTTGTCGCGGAACTCCCCGCCGACGGCGATGCCACCGAGGCGCCGGAGTCCTCGGCGGGCACGCTCGTCGATCTCTCATCCGACCAGATGGACCAACTCGAGGCCGGACTGGCCGATGAACAAGCGCTGTAAGGAGCAGACCGTGACAGTTGACGGTACCCGCCCGAGGCCTCGCTCCAGCGTGGAGGATGTCTGGCCCCTCTCGCCGCTGCAAGAAGGGATGCTGTATCACACCGCGCTTGACCACGATGGTCCTGACGCCTACACCGTGCAGACCGTCTACGGCATCGACGGCCCGCTGGACGCTGCCCGGCTGAGGGCGTCGTGGCAGGCCGTCGTGGACCGGCATGCCGCGCTGCGGGCATGTTTCCGCTATGTCAGCGGCGCGCAGATGGTGCAGGTCATCGCGCGGGACGCCGAGATCCCCTGGCGCGAGACGGATCTTTCCGGGCTGCCGGACGACGTCGCCGACAGCGAGGTGGACCGGCTGGCGGCGGACGAGGTGGCCGAGCGGCTGAACATCGAGACGGCGCCGCTGATGAAACTGCACCTGATCCGGCTCGGCCCGGAGCGCCACCGGCTCGTGCACACCCTTCACCACGTGCTGGTGGACGGCTGGTCGATGCCGGTCATCCACCGCGAACTGGCCGCGATCTACGCGGCGGACGGGGAGGCATCCGGACTCCCGCCCGCCGGGTCCTACCGGGACTATCTCGCGTGGCTGGGCCGGCAGGACAAGGAAGCGGCCAGGGCAGCCTGGCGGAAGGAGCTCGCGGGGCTGGACACGCCCACCACGGTCGCCCCGGCCGATCCGACCCGCGTGCCGGACATCGACACGGTGGTGCTCGAGCTGTCCACGGAACTGACGGAAGGTCTGGCCGGACTGGCGCGCCGTCACGACCTCACCCTGAACAGCATCGTGCAGGGTGCGTGGGCCGTCGTGCTGTCGCAACTGGCCGGCCGTACCGACGTGGTGTTCGGCGCGACCGCCTCGGGGCGGCCCGGCGACCTCGCCGGTGTGGAGTCGATGGTCGGCCAGCTGCTCAACACCCTGCCGGTGCGGGTCCGGCTCGACGGCGGGCGGCGGGCCGTCGAGCTGTTCGCCGAGCTGCAGCGCGGCCAGTCGGCGCTCATGCCCCACCACCATGTCGGCCTGCAGGACGTGCAGGCCGTCGCCGGCCCCGGAGCGGTCTTCGACACGCTCATCATCTACGAGAACTTCCCTCGCAAGGGACTCGGCCGGGCGCCGGACGAGGGCCTGACCCTGCGCCCGCTGAAGCGGGGGCGCAACTCCTCGCACTACCCGTTCACCCTGATCACCGGACCCGGCGAACAGATGCCGCTCATCCTCGACTACGACCGGGGCCTGTTCGACCAAGCGGTCGCCGAATCGGTCGTGGGCGCGCTGGCCCGCGTGCTGGAGCGGCTGGTCGCCGAGCCCGATGTGCTGGTCGGCCGCCTGACGCTGCTGAGCGAGGCCGAGCGCGCCCTGGTGGTGGACGAATGGAACGCGACCGAGGGCCCGGTGCCGGGGGAATCCATGGTCGGGATGTTCGCGCGGCGGGTGGCCGCGGCGCCGGACGCGGTGGCGATCACCGACGCCGGCGGCGCGGATCTGACCTACGCCGAGGTCGACCGGGCTTCGAACCGGCTGGCCGGCTACCTCGCCGGTCGTGGCGTCGGCCGCGGCGACCGGGTCGGGGTGGCCATGGACAGGTCGCCGGACCTGCTGATCGCGTTCCTGGCGATATGGAAGACAGGTGCGGCGTACGTCCCGGTGGACGTCGAGTACCCGGCCGAGCGGATCGCGTTCATTCTCGACGACTCCGCGGTCTCCACCGTCCTGTGCACGGAGGCGACCAGCGGAGTCGCGCCGAAGGACGCGATCGTCCTCGACGCGCCTCGGACGCGGGCGGCCGTCGACGGCTGCGCCGCCACGGCGCCGGAGAGCCGGCCGAGCGCCGACGACCTGGCGTACGTGATGTACACCTCCGGATCCACCGGCCTCCCGAAGGGCGTAGGCATCCCCCACGGGGGCGTGGCCGGCCTGGCCGGTGACGCGGGCTGGCAGATCGGTCCGGGCGACGGCGTGCTGATGCACGCGACGCACGTCTTCGACCCCTCGCTGTACGCGATGTGGGTGCCGCTCGCCATGGGCGGCCGCGTCCTGCTCACCGAGCCGGGTGTGCTGGACGCGGCCGGGGTACGCCAGGCCGTCGAACGCGGCGCGACCGCCGTCCACCTCACCGCCGGTACCTTCCGCGCCCTGGCGGAGACGTCTCCGGAGTGTTTCGCGGGTCTGGTCGAGATCGGGACCGGCGGGGACGTGGTCCCCGCGCAGTCGGTGCAGAACCTGCGGCGGGCCCAGCCCGGCCTGCGGGTGCGGAACACCTACGGACCGACCGAGACCACCCTGTGCGCGACGTGGAAGCCGATCGAGCCCGGCGAGGAGCTCGGGTGGGAGCTGCCGGTCGGCCGTCCCATGGCCAACCGCAAGGTCTACATCCTCGATGCCTTCCTGCGCCCGGTCGCGCCGGGAGTGGCCGGCGAGCTGTACATCGCCGGCACGGGGCTGGCCCGCGGGTACCTCACCAGCACGGGCCTGACGGCCGAGCGGTTCGTGGCGTGCCCGTTCCTCGCCGGTGAACGGATGTACCGCACCGGCGACCTGGCGCGCTGGAACAAGGACGGCGAGGTGGTGTTCCTCGGCCGAGCCGACGACCAGGTGAAGATCCGCGGCTACCGGGTGGAGCTGGGCGAGGTGGAGGCCGTGCTGGCGGCCCAGCCCGGGGTGGTCGAGGCAGTTGTCATGGCGCGGGAGGACCAGCCGGGCGAGAAGCGTCTGGTGGGCTACTTCGTCTCCGACGGCAGTGATGCGGGGCCGGAACAGATCCGGCGTCACATGGCCCTGGTCCTGCCCGCGTACATGGTGCCGATGGCGGTTGTCGCCCTGCCCGGCCTGCCGGTCACCGCCCACGGCAAGGTGGACCGCCGGGCCCTGCCCGCCCTGGATCTCGCGGGACACGCGTCGGAGAAGGTGCCGGAGAGCGAGACCGAGAAGGTGCTGTGCGCGCTGTTCTCCGAGATCCTCGGCGTCGACCACGTGGGTGGCGACGACACCTTCCACGACCTCGGCGGGAGTTCGGCGCTGGCCATGCGGCTGATCGCGCGGATCCGTGAGGAACTCGGCGCGGATCTGCCCATCCGGCAGCTGTTCTCCTCGCCGACACCCGCGGGTCTGGCGAGGGTGCTTGCCGCGAAGTCACGCCCCGCACTGGAAGCCGCCCAGCGGCCGGACCGGGTGCCGGTCACCACCCGGCAGCTGCGCGCCCGGCTGCTGGCCGAGCCCGGGAAGGAGACGGCCGGCCTGCACGCGTCGGTCGCACTGCGCCTGCGCGGCCGGTTGGACGTGCCCGCGCTGGCGGCGGCGCTCGGCGACGTCGCGGCCCGGCACGAAATCTTCCGTACGACCTTCCCCGGCGACGCACAGAGTGTCCACCAGCACATTCAAGACGCCCTGGCGGTCGAGCTGACTCCCGTCCCGGCCACCGAGGAGGACCTTCCCGGGCTGCTCGCCGAGCGGCGCGAGTCGGCGTTCGACCTCACCAAGGACGTGCCGTGGCGATGTGAGCTCTTCGGACTCGCGGAGAAGGAGCACGTGCTGCACCTGCAGGTGCATCGGATCCTCGCCGACGACGACTCGCTGGACGTGTTCTTCCGCGACCTGGCGGCCGCATACGGCGCGCGGCGCGAGGGCCGGGTCCCGGAGCGCGCGCCCCTGGCCGTGCAGTTCGCCGACTACGCGATCTGGGAGCAGCGACTGCTCGCGGACGAGAACGAGCCGGGCAGCCTGCCCAACGAGCAGATTGCCTTCTGGCGGGACAACCTGGCCGGCATCGACGGAGAGACGGCGCTGCCGTTCGACCGCCTGCGGTCGGCTGTCGCGTCGCGTCGGGCCGGTACGGTCGAGCTGCGGCTGGACGCGGGCCCGTACGCCCGGTTGATGGACGCAGCGGAGTCGGCCGGCGCGGACGCGTTCCAGGTGGTGCACGCCGCGCTCGCCATGCTGCTGACGAAACTGGGCGCGGGCCACGACCTGGTGATCGGCACGACGCTGCCCCGGGACGAGGACCTCATCGACCTCGAGCCGATGATCGGGCCGTTCGCCCGGCCGGTCGCCCTGCGCACGGAAGTCTCCGGCGACCCGACCTTCCTGGAAGTCGTCACCCGCGTGCAGGAAGCGGTCCAGGCCGCGCAGGAGCACCTGGACGTGCCCTTCGAGCGGCTCGCCGAGCTGCTCGACCTGCCCGCCTCGCTCTCCCGCCACCCCGTGTTCCAGGTGGGGCTGGAGGTGTTGGAGGAAGGGCTCGGCACCTGGGACGCGATGGAACTGCCGGGCCTGCGCACCGATGTCGAACCCGGCGGGGCCGAAGCCATGGAGCTGGATCTCGCGTTCAAGCTCACCGACCGCCTCGACGACGACGAGGAGGACTGCATCGAAGGCATCCTCCGCTATGCCACCGACCTGTTCGACCGGGACACGGCCGAGTCGGTGGCCCGGCGGCTGGTCCGCGTCCTGGAACAGGTGGCGGAGGATCCCCGGCGGCGGATCAGCGACCTGGACATCTTCCTGGACGACTTCGAACGCAGCCGTCCGGTCATCGCACCGGCACGGTGGGCCGGGGCCGTGCCCCCGGCGCTCGCCGACCTGGCCGAGGACGGTCCGCCCGGTGCGCTCCTGCTCGACGACCAGCTGTGCCCGGTCACTCCCGGGGCCGTGGGCAATCTCTACGTCACCGGGCCCGCAGTGGACGCGGGCAAGGCCGGTCGGTCGACCGTGCCCTGCCCGTTCGGGACTCCGGGACATCAGATGCTGCGCACGGGCCTGCTCGCCCGGAAGACCTCGGCCAAAACCCTGGTCGTCGTGGGCGAGCGGCGGCGCTCGACCCCTTCGGTGAAGACGGGTGACTACGAGATCCTGCTGCCGCTGCAAGTCGGCGGTGACCGCCCGCCACTGTTCTGCCTCCACGCGAGCGGCGGTCTGAGCTGGAACTATCAGCCGTTGCTGCGGCATCTTCCCGCGAATCAGCCGGTCTACGGAGTGCAGGCACGCGGCTTGGCCCGTACCGAACCCCTGCCCGGCAGCGTCGAGGAGATGGCGGCCGACTACCTCGAGCACATCCGGGCTGTGCAGCCGACCGGGCCGTACCACCTCCTCGGCTGGTCCCTCGGCGGGCGGATCGCGCAGGCGATGGTCGCGTTGCTCGAGGCGGAAGGGGAGGAGGTCGGCCTGCTCGCCCTGCTCGACGCCTATCCCGTCTACATGGGACGGAACGCGACCGGCACGGTGAGCGAAGAAGCCATGCGCGACGAGGAGGCCCTGCAGAAGCGCAAGGAGCAGGACCTGGAACTCGCCGGTGGACTGGTCCAGGGGCCCGGCACCAGGAAGCGCCTCGAGGCGGTGATGCGAAACCTCTGGGAGGTCGGGCCGCGGCATATCGCCTCGCCCTTCGCCGGCGACATCCTGCTCTTCATCGCCTCGATGGAACGGCCGGCGCATCTGCCCGTACCGGAGGCGATAGCCAGCTGGAAGGACTTCACCAGCGGAACCATCGAGCCCCACGAGATCCCGTCCAACCACTACGACTTGGTGCAACCAGCGGCGCTGGCCCAGATTGGTGCCATCGTCGCCGAGAAGCTCCATTCCCGGCCGAAGAGCGAAAGGACAGAACGATGACCAACCCGTTCGACGACGACGGATCCTTTTTCGTGCTGGTCAACGATGAGGGCCAGCATTCCCTCTGGCCGACCTTCGCGGAAGTGCCCGCCGGATGGTCCCGTGTCCACGGTGAGGCCACCCGTCAGGAGTGCCTCGACTACGTCGAGGAGAACTGGAAGGACCTCCGGCCGAAGAGCCTCATCCAGGAAGCCGGCGTCTGAGGCGAAGGCGTCCAGCTGCTCGATGTGGACGGTTGGACGGGCTCGGCGCCCGTCCAACCGGCTCGCGACAACGATTCCTCATCCGAGGCTGGACGAGGCGAAAGGACCTGTGCGGTGCCCGAGGAGAACAACGCTGTCCGGGGAACGTTCGAGGAGATCAACGTTGACCTGGGCCTGGACATACACCGACGGGACCGGTTCGATCCGGTGCCGGAGCTGCGCGCCTTGATGGCCGAAGGCCCCATGGCCGTACTGGGCGTCGAGGATGTCCCCGAAGGGCGGACCGCGTGGCTTGCCGCCGGGTACGACGAGATCCGGCATGTTCTCAGCTCGGACAAATTCAGTTCCAAGCTGCTCTACCGTGGCACCGCGGCCGGTTTCATATTCCCCGGCTTCCTCACCCAGTACGATCCACCGGAACACACGCGTCTGCGCCGGATGGTGACAGGCCCGTTCGCCATCCGGCGAATACAGGGGTTTCGGCCGCAGGTTGAGAAGATCGTCGAAGCCACCCTTGACGACATCGAGGCCACCGGTGGCCCGGTGGACTTCGTCCCGCATTTCGGGTGGCCCATCGCGACGACGGTGACCTGTGATTTCGTCGGCATTCCACGCGATGATCAGGTGGAGCTGTCCCGTGCCCTGCACGCCAGCCGGGCCGAACGGTCGGGTAAGCGGCGCCTGGCGGCGGGAAACAAGTTCTGGGCGTACATGAACCAGGTCGTGACGCGTACCCGCCGCGATCCCGGTGACGACCTGTTCGGCGTCGTGGTGCGCGAGCACGGCGACGACATAACCGACGCGGAGCTGATCGGAGTGGCCGCGTTCGTCATGGGCGCCGGCGGGGACCAGGTGGCTCGCTTCCTCGCGGCGGCCGCATGGCTGATGGTCGAGGAGCCCGAGCAGTTCGCCGTGCTGCGGGACAGGCCGGACACCGTGCCGGACTGGCTGGACGAGGTGGTCCGGTACATCACCAGTGACGAGAAGACCACTCCGCGCGTCGCGTTGGAGGACGTGCGTATCAGTGGTTGCCCCATCAAGGCAGGCGACACCGTCACACCCTCGTTCCTGGCCGCGAACCGCTGGAACTTCCCCGGCCCGGACGACCGCTTCGACATCACCAGGGAAAAGCCCGCGCATGTCGCGTTCGGGCACGGCATCCATCACTGCCTCGGCCGGTCGCTGGCCGAGATGGTGTTCCGGGTGGCGATTCCGGCTCTGGCACACCGCTTTCCCACCCTGCGGCTGGCCGAACCGGACCGCGAGATCAAGTTGGGGCAGCCGCCGCTCAACGTGGAAGCCCTGCGGCTCAACTGGTAGCGCCGGATCTAGGAGGAGAATCGATGGCAGGGGAGGAGCTTCCCGTTGAGTGGTGACGACCCACGCCCCGTCCACGTTCGCAGGCACGGCCTCGATCCGGCGGACGAACTGCTCGCTGCAGGACCGCTGACGAGGGTCACCGTCGGATCCGGAGCGGACGCCGTGACCCGCTGGATGGTGACCACGCACGCCCTCGTCCGACAGGTGATGGGCGATCACAGGAGGTTCAGCACACGGCGACGCTGGGACCGGCGGGACGAGATCGGCGGGGAGGGCATCTTCCGGCCGCGTGAGCTGGTCGGCAACCTGATGGACTACGACCCGCCGGAGCACACCCGGATGCGGCAGAAGCTGACCTCCGGCTTCACGCTGCGCAAGATGCAGCGTATGCAGCCCTCCATCGAACAGATCGTGACCGAGCGTCTCGATGCCATGGAGCAGGCGGGATCCCCCGCGGATCTGATCGAGTACGTCGCCGAGGAGGTGCCCGGGGCCGTGCTGTGCGAGCTGATCGGCGTGCCCCGGGACGACCGGGTCATGTTCATGCAGCTGTGTCACGGGCATCTCGATGCCTCGCGAAGCCAGAAGAGGCGGGCGGCGGCCGGCGAGGCCTTCTCCCGCTACCTGTTGGCGATGATCGCCAGAGAACGGAAGAATCCGGGCGAGGGGCTGATCGGAGCCATCGTCGCCGAACACGGCGACGCGGCCACGGACGAGGAGCTGAGGGGCTTCTGCGTCCAGGTGATGCTGGCCGGCGACGACAACATCTCCGGAATGATCGGGCTGGGCGTGCTGGCGCTGCTGCGGCACCCCGAGCAGATCGCCGCGTTTCGGGGCGACGAGCGGTCGGCGCAACGGGCGGTCGACGAGCTGATCCGCTACCTGACGGTCACCTATTCCCCGACACCCCGCATCGCCATGGAGGACGTCATCATCGGGGACCAGGTGGTCAAGAAGGGGGAGAGCGTCATCTGCTCGCTTCCGGCGGCCAACCGTGACCCTGCCCTGACGCCGGATCCGGAACGTCTCGATGTCACGCGCGATTCCGTCCCGCATGTCGCGTTCGGGCACGGCGTCCATCATTGCCTCGGAGCAGCTCTGGCCCGCCTCGAACTGCGGACTGTCTATACCGCTCTGTGGCGGCGATTTCCCGGGCTGAGGCTCGCGGATCCCGCGCAGGAGGACATGTTCCGCTTGACCACCCCTGCGTATGGACTGACGGAGCTGATGGTCGCTTGGTGATTGTCCGGAATAACTGCTGTGACCGGTGATGCAAACGACCACAGAGGAGTAGGTATGAACGGAATCCGATGGATCGCGTCCTATCCCAAGGCCGGAAACACGTGGCTCAGGTGCATGCTGGCCGCCTACATATCGGGAGAATCCCCGAAGGTCTGGAACGATGTGTACGCCACGACCCCCGTGCTCGAGGGGATGCTGCGTTACGGAGATCTGCCGCCGGTGGAGCCGACGGAACCGGTGCTGCTGAAGACGCACCTCAGGGCCGATGTGCCGGTGCTGGACGTGCTGAGGAAGTCGACCGGCAAGGTTCTCTATCTTGTGCGCAACCCGAGGGATGTCCTGCTCAGTTCGCTGCGCATGGCCGCGATACCGCTCGACGACCTGGAGAGAAGCCGCGCCTTCGTCCGCGAATTCATCGCCACGGAAGGCCACCAACTGGCGGCGCTCTCGCCGGGCGTCGGTATCGGGTCGTGGCCGGAGAACGTGCGGAGCTGGACCGAGTCGTCGGGTGACCGCTTCCCGAACGCGGACCTGCTGACGGTGCGCTATGAGGATCTGCGTGCCGATCCGGTAGCACGGCTCGCCGAGATCATGGAATTCCTCGCCCTCGGGGAGCCCGTCGAGATCGCGAACATTCGCCGCGCGGTGGAAGCCAGCACCCTGGAACGGATGCGTGAACTGGAGCAGCAGAGCGCACGGGTGGGGGGTGGGACGTCGCCCACTGGCCAGGAGGCCGGCGGTGATGGGCCGAAATTCGTGGGCGAGGGCAGGTACGGCGACCGTTCACTGTCCTTCTTGGGCGATGAGATCGAGTCCGCCTATCAGGAGCTGCTGCATGGGGACTCTGCATACGCTCATTACGCGAAGCAGTACGGGTACGCCGAATAGCTAGCTGTCCCCGAAACGCTAGTATCGGCCAGTGAAGGAGATTCCACTCGTATGGGGCAGCGTATCGGTCAGGTCGCACCAATCCTACGAGAGCCGCCGAACTTCAAGTTGAGAACGAACTGTGATCCGCATGCGGAAAACTTCGATCTCCAAGCGCATGGCCCGCTGTTCCGGATTGTCGGAGAGGCGTCCGAGCAGCTGGGCAGGGACTATGTTTGGCAGGCGTTCGGGTACGACGTCGTGCGCAGGATATTGGGCGATCACGAGAATTTCACGACCCGGCCTCGGTTCATCCAGGGGGAATCGGAGGAACGCGTAGAGCCCCAGTTCGTCGGGCAGATATCGACGTATGATCCGCCTGAGCACACACGCCTGCGGAAGATGCTGACACCGGAGTTCACGGTCCGGCGCATACGCAAGATGGAGCCCAACATACAAGCCCTTATCGACGATCGGCTCGAGATGATGGACGCCGCGGGACCACTCGCGGACATCCAGCGGGATTTCGCCGATCCGATCGGCGCGGGTGTTCTGTGTGAGCTGCTCGGCATCCCGCGGGATGATCGACGCGAGTTCGTCCGTCGGCTCAGGCGGAACGTCGATCTGAGTCGCGGGCTCAAGGCGAGGGCCGCCGACAGCGCGGCGTTCAACAGGTACCTGGACAACCTGATCACCCGGCAGCGGAAGGACCCCGGCGAGGGGCTCCTCGGCATGGTCGTGCAAGGGCACGGGGACAACATCACGGACGAGGAGTTGAAGGGCCTGTGCATGGCGCTGATCCTCGGTGGTGTCGAGACCGTCGCGGGGATGATCGGATTCGGGGTCGTCGCGCTTCTGGATAACCCCGACCAAATACCGTTGCTTTTCGCGGGCCGCGAGAAGGCCGATCTCCTGGTCAACGAACTGGTGCGTTATCTGTCGCCCGTGCAGGGGCCAAATCCCCGCCTGGCCATCAAGGACGTGGTCATCGATGGACAGTTGATCAAGGCGGGGGACTATGTGCTGTGCTCGGTTCTCATGGCCAACCGGGATGACGCGCTGACGCCGAACCCCAACGTCGTCGACGCGAACCGTGAACCGGTCTCGGACGTGGGATTCGGGCACGGCATCCACTACTGCGTAGGCGCGGCGTTGGCAAGGGCGATGCTGCGAATTTCCTATCAGTCCCTCTGGCAGCGCTTCCCCGGGCTCCGGCTGGCAGTGCCCATCGGTGAAGTGAAGTACCGAAACGCGTTCGTCGACTGCCCGGATCAGGTGCCAGTCACTTGGTAGTGATCGAGCGGTGCACCCTCAGAAAATCAGCCGCAATAATGTGACCCGCAACAGAGGAGACGGTGGCGAGATGTCGGTCGAAGAATTCGATGTAGTGGTGGCCGGTGGTGGGCCGGGTGGTTCGACGGTGGCCACACTCGTGGCCATGCAGGGCCATCGGGTGCTGCTGCTGGAGAAAGAGAACTTTCCCCGGTACCAGATCGGTGAGTCGTTGCTGCCCGCCACGGTGCACGGAGTGTGCCGGATGCTCGGCGTCGCGGACGAACTGGCCGAATGCGGGTTCCCGATGAAGCGGGGTGGCACGTTCCGCTGGGGCGCTCGCCCGGAGCCGTGGACGTTCCACTTCGGCCTCTCCGCCCGGATGGCCGGCTCGACGTCGTACGCCTATCAGGTCGAGCGGGCGCGATTCGACGAGATCCTGTTGAACAACGCCAAACGCAAGGGTGTGGTCGTGCGGGAGGGATGCGCGGTCACCGATGTGGTGGAAGACGGCGATCGTGTCACCGGTCTGCGTTACACCGATCCCGATGGCATTGAGCGTGCGGTGTCGGCGCGCTTCGTGGTTGACGCGTCGGGCAACAAGAGCCGGCTGTACACCAACGTCGGCGGCACGCGGAACTATTCGGAGTTCTTCCGCAGCCTGGCGCTGTTCGGGTACTTCGAAGGGGGCAAGCGGCTGCCCGAGCCCGCCTCCGGCAACATCCTGAGCGTGGCCTTCGACAGCGGCTGGTTCTGGTACATCCCGCTGAGCGACACGCTGACCAGCGTCGGCGCGGTAGTGCGCAGGGAGGACGCCGAGAAGGTCCAAGGAGATCGGGAGAAGGCACTCAATTCCTTGATCGCCGAGTGCCCGATGATCTCGGAATACCTGTCGGACGCGACCCGGGTGACGACCGGCAAGTACGGGGAAGTGCGGGTCCGCAAGGACTACTCGTATCAGCAGACGAGTTACTGGCGGCCGGGGATGGTTCTGGTCGGCGATGCCGCGTGCTTCGTGGACCCGGTGTTCTCTTCCGGGGTGCATCTGGCGACCTACAGCGGGCTGCTCGCGGCCCGGTCGATCAACAGCGTCCTCGCGGGCGAGCTGGATGAGAAGACGGTACTGACCGAGTTCGAGGCGCGGTATCGCCGCGAGTACCAGGTGTTCTACGAGTTCCTCATGTCGTTCTACCAGATGAACGTGAACGAGGACTCGTATTTCTGGCAGGCCAAGAAGGTCACGAACAGTCAGAACGCCACGGATATCGAGTCGTTCGTGGAGCTGATCGGTGGGGTGTCGTCCGGTGAGACGGCGCTGACGCCGGCGGACAGGATAGCCGAGCGCAGCGCCGAGTTCGCCGCGGCCGTGGATCAGATGGCAGGCGGCGACCAGGAGGACATGGTGCCGATGTTCAAGTCGCAGGTGGTCCAGCAGGCGATGCAGGAGGCGGGCCAGGTGCAGATGAAGGCGCTGCTCGGCGAGGACGCCGAGCCCGAGCTGCCGCTGTTCCCCGGCGGGCTCGTGACCTCGCCCGACGGAATGAAATGGATGCCCCATCAACCGGCGTGAACCCTCCGCGCTTCGGACAGTCCGCCGGTGCTCAAAGTCCTACGAAACAGGGGATGCGAAATGCGTGTGTTGCTGTCGACGTATGGCAGCCGCGGAGACGTCGAACCGCTGGCAGCACTGGCGGCGGGGTTGCGGGAGCTCGGCGCGGAGGCGCGGGTGTGCGCACCGCCGGACTGCGCGGAGCGGCTGGCCGAGGTCGGTGTGCCGCATGTGCCGGTCGGCCCGTCGGCGCGCGCGCCGAGACACGGAACTGCGCCGCCGTCCCCCGAGGACATGCTCAGATTCTCGGCCGAGGCGATCGCCACGCAGTTCGACCAGCTCCCGGCAGCCGCCGAGGGGTGTGACGCGGTGGTGACGACCGGTTTGCTGCCCGTCGCGATCGGGGTCCGGTCGGTGGCCGAGAAGCTGGGCATCCCCTACTTCTACGCCTTCCACTGCCCGATCTACATGCCGTCGCCGTACTACCCGCCGCCGCCTCCCCTTGGCGAGCCGCCCGCACGGGATGTGACCGACATCGGGGCGCTGTGGGACCGGAACAACCAGAGCGCCTACCGGCGGTACGGCGGCCCGCTCAACGACAGGCGGCGCGCGATCGGCCTGCCACCGGTGGAGGACATCTTCACCTTCGGTTACACCGATCATCCCTGGCTGGCGGCGGACGCGGTCCTGGCCCCGCTGCAGCCGACGGACCGCGACGCCGTGCAGACCGGAGCGTGGATCCTGCCGGACGAACGGCCCCTTTCGGTGGAACTGGAGGCGTTTCTGGATGCCGGGTCACCGCCGGTGTACGTGGGTTTCGGCAGCCTGCGTGCGCCTGCGGACGCCGTCCGGGTGGCCGTCGAGGCGGTCCGTGCCCATGGCCGCCGGGTGATCCTCTCCCGCGGATGGGCCGATTTGATCTTGCCCGACGACCGGGATGACTGCTTCACCATCGGAGAAGTGAACCAACAGGTGCTGTTCGGCCGGGTGGCCGCCGTCATCCACCACGGCGGCGCGGGCACGACGCACGTGGCCGCGCGGGCAGGCGCCCCCCAGGTCGTGGTGCCCCAGATCGCGGACCAGCCGTACTACGCCGGCCGGGTGGCCGAGCTGGGCATCGGGGTGGCACATGACGGTCCGGCCCCGACGTTCGAATCCTTGTCGGTCGCGCTCGGCACAGCCCTTGCCCCGGGAACCCGCGCACGAGCGACGGCCGCGGCAGGCACGATCCGCGGCGATGGGACAAGGGTGGCCGCGGAGCTGCTGCTCGATGCGGCCGGCCAGGACAAGGAGGCTGTCCCCGCATGAACCACACCGGTCCGTCCAGTCCTCACTCGTTGCGACGCGGTAAGGCCGTCGATAGATTGACTGCCATGTTTCGCGGCCCCGACCGGACCCGATTACTGGTGATATCCCCTCATTTGGACGACGCGGTCCTGTCCTTCGGGGCCGGCCTCGCCCAGGCGGAGCGGGACGGTGCACAGGCGACCGTCTTCACGGTATTTGCCGGCACCGCATCACCTCCCTACTCCCCGGCGGCGCAGCGATTGCACGGAATCTGGGGCATCTCGCCGGATCAGGACGCATCGCTGTATCGCCGAAAAGAAGACATTGCCGCTCTCGGCCACCTGGGGGTCGACTACCGGCACGGCCGATTCCTTGAGGCCATTTATCGCAAGTTGCCGGATGGTCAATGGCTGGCTGACAACGTGCCAGGCCGGCAGAAGGTGGCAATCAGCAGACAATCGTCACAGGGCGATTCGGATCTGTTTTCCGCGGTAAAGGCTGACATCGAGACGGTTGTCGACGAGTGTACTCCGACGCTGATCGTCACCTGTGCGGCCGCCAACGGTCATACCGACAACGAGATCGCACGAGATGCCGCGCTGTTCGTGGCGCACGAGCAGCGCATTCCGGTGCGACTGTGGGAAGACCTTCCGCACGCGATCTTTGGGTTGGGTCCCGTCGAACTGCCGAGGGGATTTCGTCTCGGTCCTCCCGATTTCAGTTCCGTCAAGACGGAGACACGGGCGCGGAAATTCGAAGCCCTGAAGCGCTATCCGTCGCAAATGTCGATGCTCAACGGGCCCGACAAGGATCTGTTCGCCCAGCTGGAAAAGCATGCTCGGGAAAACTCACCACACGGCGGGTACGGCGAAAAGACCTGGGAAGTTGTCTGACGAATGTCGACCAGGAGGTTGGCCTTATGAGTAATCAGCTGGAGCATGGCCCGGTTCGGACGACTCGCGCGGAAGCTTTGCTGGCCTCCGTAGGCGAGCGAGGCGTACTGCGCAGTTTCTATGACGAGGACGTCGGGTCCGATTTGATGCAGGATGCGGACGGCATCTCGGAAGCGCAGGAGATGGCCGCCCGCATTCGCCCTGCGTCCGGACCGGTGCTGGAACTCGCTGCCGGAACGGGCCGGCTGACCTTCCCCTTCCTGACGCTCGGGTTCGAGGTGACCGCACTTGAGCTGTCGACCACGATGGTCGCCAGCCTTCGGCGGCAGCTGGAAGACGAGCCGGCGGATCTCCGGGGCCGGTGCACCGTGGTTCAAGGAGACATGAGCGCCTTCGCGTTGGATCAGCGCTTTGGAAGCGTGGTCATCAGCTACGGCTCGATCAGCCTCCTGGACGACGCCGGTAGGCGTGGCCTGTACGCGTCGGTTCGTGAGCACCTCGAGCCCGGCGGGCAGTTCCTGATCAGCATGGCCAACGCCGGCAGGTCGGAGTCGCTGGAGCGCGATCAGGAGTTGTCAGGCCGGAGCGGCCGACGGTACGTGCTGCACGTGCGGCGGTCGCCGGCGGAAGCAATCCAGGACATCACCGTCTACCCCGCCGACGATACGTCGGACCCCTTCGTCGTCTGCACGAGTCGCCTAAGGCTCCTGGAGTCGAATCAGGTGGTGCGGGAACTGGAACAGGCCGGATTCGACGTGATGGAGCCGGCTTCGTTCAGGTCCGCCGGGGGTAGCGGCCGCCATGACGCGTTGTTGCTGGAGGCGTCATTGAGGGGCGATCCCTCATGACTCTCTGAGCTTGGATCAGGGGAGGCGTGCGGTGATGAGTGCGGCGAGCCGGGAGACGGCCTCCTCGATGAGCTCCGGTGTGAGCAGGCTGATCGAAAGCCGGAGTTGGTTGAACCCGTCCTTGCCGCCGTAGAAGTGATGCATCGGGGTGAACAGGACGCCGTAGTCGCCGGCGGCGTGTTTCAGCAACTCGTCGTCGACGACGAAGGGCACGGTGACGGTGACGAAGAACCCGCCCTTCGGCGTGTTCCAGCTGACCCCGGGGCAGCCGCCGAGCCTGCGGGTGAGCTCGCCCAGCGTGTGCTGGAGGTTGCGTTGGTAGATGGCGATTTCCCTGGCGTTGGCCTTGGCCAGACTGAAGTCGTTGAGCAGGAGCTTTCCGGCGATCACCGCTTGCGCGATGGGCGAGGTGTTCACCGTGAGCATGCCCTTGAGCTTCGAGAGCTGGTCGGCGAGCAGGCCGCCCCCGGCCACGTGCTGATCCGCCACGACGTAGCCGACCCGGGCGCCGGGCATGCCGGTCTTGGCGAAGGAGCCGATATAGACCACGGTCCCCGACCGGTCGAGTGCTTTCAGCGTGGGGAGGCGCTCGGATCCGAAGAGCCCGTACGCGTTGTCCTCCAGGAGCAGGATGCCGTTCACCTCGGCGACCTCGAGGAGCCGGCGGCGGGCGGGCACGTCCATGCTGGTGCCCGTGGGGTTGGCGAAGTTGGGCGTCACGTAGCAGGCCCGGACTCGCTTGCCCTGCTCTTCGGCATTCCTCAGCTGGAGGACGAGGTCCTGGGGGTCGATGCCGTTCTCGGTGGACCGGACCGGCCAGACCGGGGTGTCGGTCAGCAGCGCAGCCCCGGTCAGGCCGACGTAGGTGGGGGCGGGGGCGAGCAACACGTCCCGCTCATCCGCCCGTAGCGTGCGGAGAGCCAGAAACATGGCCTCCTGCGCGCCCACGGTGACGACCACGGACTCGGGGTCGGCGTCGATGTTCTCGTCCTCGGCGAGGTTGCGGGCGATGAGATCGGTGATGACGCCCTTCGTGGTGCCGTACTGGAAGAGCGTGCGGGTGACCTGCGCCTCGTCCAGCTCCCGGTCGTTCCGGAGGTGGTCGCAGTAGGCGTCGATGTACTCGTGGATGAGGCGGACGTCGAAGAACTCTTCGTACGGGCGACCTGCCGCCATGGAAATGGCCACAGGATATTCGCCGATCAGCTCATTGAGCAGGTTCATCGACGAGATGGCCGGATCGGCGAGGGAGCCGTGCAGAGTTTCCACGCTCAAGCGATTGGATAGACCGTATGATTCCATGAATGCTAGGGTTTTTCATACGTGGCCGAGGTGTCAAGAGACGGCAGTGGACGCGAATTGATGGCGATTCTCGCTGATTTGCGCTGAGCGTGTCCGAAATTGTGGATGTCTATGAGTGCTATTCCAGATGCTCGATATCCGAAGGTACGGTCACACGTATGCCACAGCACCTGGTGAGGGCCAAACCGTTCCGGGGAAACGAGAACTCCGCCGCGCGCAGTGGACGTGCGGCGGGCGGGGGAGGATCGGCATGTTGATGACAACGGTGAACGGGATCCGGTTGTCCTACCACGACCATGGAAATGGTTCCCCCGTGCTGTTGCTGACCGGCACCGGGGCGCCGAGCTCGGTGTGGGACCTGCACCAGGTGCCCGCGCTCCGCGCCGCCGGATTCCGGGTGATCACCATGGACAACCGCGGGATCCCGCCCAGCGACGACGGCACGGACGGGTTCACCATCGACGACCTCGTCGCGGACGTGGCCGCCCTGATCGAGCACCTCGGTGTGGCGCCGTGCCGCGTGGTCGGCACCTCGATGGGCTCGTACATCGCGCAGGAGCTGGCACTTGCCCGCCCCGAGCTGCTGGACGCGGTCGTGCTGATGGCGGCCTGCGGCAGGAGCAGTCTCGTCCAGCAGGTGCTGGCCGAGGCCGAGGCGGAGCTGATCGAACGCGGTACCGATCTGCCGCAGGGGTACCTCGCCGCCGTTCGCGCCCTGCACAACCTGGGGCCCGCGACGCTCACCGACGACGACCTCACCGCCGACTGGCTCGACCTGCTCGAGGCGTCAGGCACGGGGGGGCCGGGTGTCCGGGCTCAGCTGCTCCTGAGCGCGTTGCCCGACCGCATCCGGGCCTACCGCGCCATCAAGGTGCCCTGCCACGTCGTCTCGTTCGAGCACGACCTCGTGGCGCCGCCGGCAGCCGGACGGGAGCTGGCCGCCGCGATTCCCGGCGCAACGCACCGCACGATTCCCGGGTGCGGGCACTTCGGCTACCTGGAGAACCCGGGAGCGGTGAACCGCGAGGTGATCCGGCTTCTCCACGCCGAGTCCCGCGCGCCATTGGAGGAGACCGCATGACACCCCTTGAGTCAGCCCACGACAGTCACCTGGGTCGTGCCGGGCTCCCCGTCGACACGATCGCGGACGCCCGCGGAGCCGCGGAGGAGCAAGAATGACCGGCGCGATCGTGCTGCCGTCCACGGCGCCCGCACTGTTCGAGGCAACCGCCGCGGCGGTGCCGGACCGGCCGGCGGCGGCGATGGGTGACACCACACTGACCTACGCCGAGCTGAACGCGGAGGCCAACGTCCTCGCGCGTCGGCTCGTCGAGCACGGGGTCGGCCCGGAACGGCTCGTCGCAACGGTGATGCCGCGGTCGATCGAGTTCGTCATCGCGATCCTGGCCGTGCACAAGGCCGGTGCCGCGTACGTGCCTGTCAGCCCGGACTATCCGGAGGAACGCAGGCGGCAGATGCTGGACGACGCGTCAGCGCATTGCGTGCTGTCCCTGCCGGGGCAGGATGTGGCCGGCGCTCGCGTCGCCATGACCGTGGAACGGGAGCCATCCCGGTCCGAGCCGAACCTGGACGACCACGACCGGCTCAGCCCCTTGCTTCCCGACCACCCCGCGTATGTCATCTACACCTCGGGCTCGACCGGGCGACCGAAAGGCGTGCTGGTCACGCACCGCGGGATCCCGAACCTGGCTGCCGACTACGCGCGCCGCCAGCGGCTGCTGCCGGAAAGCAGGTTGCTGGCGTTCGCGTCACCCAGCTTCGACGCCTCCGTCGCCGAGTTCTGGCCGATCTGGCTGGCCGGTGGCTGCCTGGTGCTGGCTCCCGCGTCGGACCTGATCCCGGGCGAACCGCTCGCCCGGCTGGTGCGCGACCAGAGCATCACCCACGTCACCTTGCCGCCGTCCGCGCTGGCGCCGCTGGAGGAGGCCGGCGGCCTGCCCGCAGGGCTGACCCTCCTGGTCGCGGGCGAGGCGTGCCCGGCACCGGTCGCCAAACGCTGGGCCACCGACCGCGTGATGATCAACGCGTACGGCCCGACCGAGGCCACCGTCGCGGTGACCGCGAGCGAGCCACTGACCGGCGATGGAACGCCGCCGATCGGCAGGCCGATCACTGGCGTCCGTACGTACGTTCTGGATGACCGGCTACGGGCCGTCCCGGACGGGGACGTGGGCGAGCTGTACATGACCGGCCCCGGCCTCGCCCGCGGATACCTGTACCGACCGGCGGCGACCGCGCAGCGGTTCCTGCCGGATCCGTTCGGCAGTCCGGGCGACCGCATGTACCGCACCGGCGACCGGGTGCGGGCGCGTTCGGACGGCCAGCTCGTCTTCGTCGGCCGCGCCGACGACCAGCTGAAGGTCCGTGGCCACCGGATCGAGCCGGGCGAGGTCGAGACCGCCCTGTTCGAAGTGGACGGGGTGGCCCAGGCCGTGGTGATCGAGCACGAGAACAGGCTGGTCGCCTACGTGGTCGGCACCGCGGGCGCGCCGGTGGCAGCCGAGCACCTCCTGGCACAGCTGCGCAAACGGTTGCCCTCCTACCTGGTACCCGACGTGGTCGTCGACCTGCCGCGTCTGCCGACATCACCGAACGGCAAGGTCGACCGAGCCGCCCTGCCCGATCCCGAGGGCGCCCAGCGCGCGACATCGGGGCGAGCGCCGAGCACACCCACGGAGATCCTCCTGGCCAGGCTGTTCGCCGAAGTGCTCGGCGTCAGCAGCATCGGCGTCGAGGACAGTTTCTTCGAGGTCGGCGGCCACTCGCTGCTCGCGACTCGGCTGGTGGCCAGCATCCGCGAAAGCCTGAACGTCCGGCTTCGGGTGCAGACCTTCTTCAATGCGCCGACCGTGGCACAACTCGCCAAGGTGCTCGACGGCGCACCGACGTGACCGGGAGACCATCCATGCGTACGACGAAAACCGTCGATGAGGCTGACCTCGGCAACCCCGATCTGTACACGACGCTCGACCGGCACGCCCGCTGGCGCGCGCTCGCGGCGGAAGACGCGATGGTGTGGAGTGATCCGGGCAGTTCACCCACCGGCTTCTGGTCCGTGTTCTCGCACCGGGCATGTTCCGCGGTCCTCGCGCCCTCCGCGCCGTTCACCTCCGAGTACGGAATGATGATTGGGTTCGACCGCGACCATCCGGACACATCGGGCGGCCGGATGATGGTGGTCTCCGAACAGGAGCAACACCGCAGGTTGCGCAGGCTGGTCGGACCGCTGCTCTCCAGAGCGGCTGCGCAGGGGCTGGCGGAGCGAGTGCGGACCGAGGTGGGCAGCGTGCTCGACCAGGCGCTCGACGACGGGGTGTGCGACGTGGCCCCGGCGATCGGCTCACGCATTCCGGCCGCGGTCGTGTGCGACATCCTCGGCGTACCGGCCGAGGACCAGGACTTGCTCATCGAGCTGACCAATCACGCGTTCGGCGGCGCGGACGAATCGTTCGACGGGATGACGCCGCGTCAGGCACACACCGAGATCCTCGTCTACTTCTACGAGCTGATCGCCGCGCGCCGCGAGCGCCCCGGCACCGACCTCGTCAGTACGCTGGTGGCCGACGACAGCCTCACCATCGACGACGTGCTGCTCAACTGCGACAACGTACTGATCGGGGGCAACGAGACCACCCGGCACGCGATCACCGGTGCGGTGCACGCGCTCGCCACGGTGCCCGGCCTGCTGACCGACCTGCGCGACGGGAGCGCGGACGTCGACACCGTCGTGGAGGAGGTGCTGCGCTGGACCTCGCCGGCGATGCACGTGCTCCGGGTGACGACCGGCGAGGTCACGATCAACGGCCGTCACCTGCCGCCCGGCACGCCGGTGGTCGCGTGGCTGCCCGCCGCGAACAGGGATCCCGCCGAGTTCGACGACCCCGACGCGTTCCGCCCCGGGCGCAAGCCCAATCGGCACATCACGTTCGGCCATGGGGTGCACCACTGCCTCGGTTCCGCACTCGCCCGGATTGAGCTGTCGGTCGTGTTGCGCGCGCTGGCCGAGCGAGTGTCACAGGTGGAACTGGTGAAGGAGCCCACCTGGTTGCGCGCGATCGCCGTGCAGGGGTACCGGGAGCTCCCGGTGCGGTTCACGGGGCGTTGACCCGGGAGCCGATTCGCCGGATCGTTCCGTGCGAAGTGCTCGCGCAGGCGTAGGCCCGCCTTCTCGGCCTTGGCGACCTGCTCGTCGATGCCGAGAAGGGCTGTCCCGTCATCCCTGGCGGGCGCGGCGAATGGCTCGATCCGCTGCCACAGTTCATCCGACACCGTCCACGGCGACGTTCCCACGACCATGCCCACGGCCAACTCAGGTCAGCCGCCGTCGCCTCAGCCCACTGCCGCAATTTCACGGATATCGATCAGCAGTAGTGCTTGGTATTCGGGGGCACGAACGGCGTTTGTCCAACCGGTATCCATGACGCCGGTGCCCGGGAGACGTCAAGCTGACACCGTTGATGCGAAATTGACTTGCAGTCATGCTGTGAATAGGCATCTATTCCTTTGATGGAGGAAGTCTTGAGCGCTGTTCAGGATTTTGAGATCGAGTATGTGGAAATGTATGTCGGGAATCTTGAGGAGGCCGCTTTCGGCTGGGTGGACAAGTACGCTTTCGCCGTCGCCGGTACGAGCCGCTCGGCCGACCACCGGAGCGTCACGCTGTCTCAGGGGCCGATAAAGCTGGTCCTCACCGAGCCGACGTCGGATCGTCATCCGGCGACGGCCTACCTCCAGACCCATGGAGACGGTGTGGCCGATATCGCGCTGCGTACGCCGGACGCGGCCGCCGCTTTCGAGGCTGCCGTGCGGGGCGGGGCGGTCGCTGTCCGAGAGCCGGCGCGGCGCAACGAATCGGAGCCGTACGGACCGGGCGTCACGGCAGCCGTCGTCGGTTTCGGCGATGTGGTGCACACCCTGGTCCAGAGTGACGAAACCACCGCCCCGCCGGAGGCGAGCGGCCATCGCGGGGGAGACGCGGACCTGCTCGAGATCGATCACTTCGCGGTCTGCCTGAGCGGGGGTGACCTCGGCCCCACGGTGCAGTTCTACGAGCGGGCACTGGGGTTCCGGCAGATTTTCGAGGAGCACATCGTGGTCGGTGCCCAGGCGATGAACTCCATCGTCGTGCAGAGTGCGTCGGGAGCGGTCACCCTCACGCTGATCGAGCCCGATGGGAGTGCTGACCCGGGCCAGATCGACGACTTCCTCAAGGAGCACCACGGGGCCGGCGTCCAGCACATCGCATTCACCAGCGACGACGCGGTCCGCTCGGTCCAGGCGCTGTCCCGGAGCGGGGTGGAGTTCCTGAAGACGCCGGCGGCCTACTACGACATGCTCGGTGAACGGATCGCGCTGGAGACGCACAAGCTGGATGATCTGCGGGCGACGAACGTGCTCGCCGACGAGGATCACGCCGGCCAGATGTTCCAGATCTTTACCGCCTCCACTCATCCTCGGCGGACGATCTTCTTCGAGATCATCGAGAGGCAGGGGGCGCAGACCTTCGGCAGCTCCAACATCAAGGCCCTGTACGAGGCCGTGGAGCTGGAACGGACCGGGCAGAGCCAGCCTGGCGCCATCCGACGATGACGTACCTTCGCCTGGCAGAGTTCGAACGTGCCGCCCGAGAAGCCCTGCCCGGCCAGATCTGGGACTTTCTCGCAGGGGGCAGCGGCACCGAGGCATCTCTGGCGGCCAACCGCACCGCGCTCGAGCGGATCTTCGTGGTGCCCCGGATGCTGCGTGACCTGACCGACAGCAGCACAGGGGCCGAAGTCCTCGGCCACCACGCCGCATTGCCGATGGCGGTCGCGCCGATCGCGTACCAGCGGTTGTTCCATCCCGAGGGCGAGCTCGCGGCGGCTCGCGCGGCTCGGGACGCCGGCGTGCCGTACACCATCTGCACCATGAGCAGCCTTCCGCTGGAGGAGATCGCGGCCGTCGGTGGCCGGCCGTGGTTCCAGCTGTACTGGCTGCGTGACCAGAAACGATCTCTGGAGTTGGTGCGCAGGGCGGAGGACTCCGGCTGCGAGGCGATCGTGTTCACCGTCGATGTGCCGTGGATGGGGCGGCGGTTGCGTGACATGCGCAACGGCTTCGCGCTGCCGGAGTGGGTGACGCCTGCCAACTTCGAAGCATCCGCGGCCGCGCACCGCCGTACCCGAGGGGTTTCGGCCGTGGCCGACCACACCGCGCGCGAGTTCGCCCCCGCCAACTGGGACTCCGTGGCGGCGGTGTGCGCGCGTACGAACCTGCCGGTGGTGCTCAAAGGGATTCTCGCTGTCGAGGACGCCCGCCGTGCCGTCGAGACCGGTGTCAGCGGCATCGTGGTGTCCAACCACGGAGGCCGTCAGCTGGACGGTGCCGTGCCCGGAATCGAGGTGCTGGGCGAGATCGCCGCAGCGGTCGCCGACGGCTGTCAGGTGCTGCTGGACGGGGGAATCCGGAGTGGCGGAGACATCCTCAAGGCGATCGCGCTTGGCGCGTCTGCCGTGCTGGTCGGACGGCCCGTGATGTGGGGGCTGGCCACGGCGGGCCAGGACGGCGCTCAAGAGGTGCTCGAACTGCTCGCCGTCGAACTCCGGGACGCGATGGGCCTGGCGGGCTGCGAGTCGGTGCACGCGGCCGGTCGGCTGAGCACGAGGGAGCTCCGGTATGGCTGATGCTCCGCGGGAGGGGTCCGGCGGCGACAGCGCCCTCCGGCCACGACGGCGAAAGGTGGTGCTGCCGGCGTTCGGCATGTGATGCCCCGGGAAGGTCCGCCCCCGCTGTCACGAGGCGGTCAAGCTGCGTTCATGGTGTCCGTTCATACCCGCGAAAGGTGAGATCGATGACCGCGTCACAGATAAGGCCGGTGTTCCGTAGCAAGCTCAGGACTTGGGGCTGGATGTACCGATGACTACCACTATCGCGCCGGCTGTGGACCCTTCCGTCCTCACCGGACTCACCGAGATCACCAGGTTCGCGGGTGTCGGGACCGCGGTGTCCGACACGTCCTACTCTCAATCCGAGCTGCTCGAAATCCTCGACATCGAGGATCCCAGGGTCCGATCGGTCTTCCTGAACAGCGCGATTGACCGGCGCTTTCTCACGCTTCCGCAGGAGGGCCCCGGTGGAGTGCGTGTAGTGGAACCCCAGGGTGATCTCCTGGACAAACACAAGAAGATCGCCGTTGACATGGGGTGCCGGGCGCTAGAGGCCTGCCTGAAGTCGGCGGGAGCGGCACTTTCGGACCTGCGTCACCTGTGCTGCGTCACCT
Organism: Streptomyces sp. NBC_00654; assembly: GCF_026341775.1. Lineage (NCBI taxonomy): Bacteria > Bacillati > Actinomycetota > Actinomycetes > Kitasatosporales > Streptomycetaceae > Streptomyces > Streptomyces sp. NBC_00654. The sequence goes on from NZ_JAPEOB010000004.1 coordinate 332,336, forward strand.
CGACCGGCTACCTGACTCCCGGCCTGAGCGCATTGATCATCCGTGAACTCGGCATAGACCCGCATTGCAGCCGTTCGGACATTGTGGGCATGGGATGCAACGCGGGTCTGAACGCGCTCAACATGGTCGCGGGCTGGTCCGCGGCGCACCCGGGTGAGCTCGGCGTCGTCCTGTGCAGCGAGGCATGCTCCGCTGCGTACGCTCTGGACGGCACGATGCGGACCGCGGTCGTCAACAGCCTGTTCGGCGACGGATCCGCCGCCCTCGCCGTCGTCTCCGGTGATGGGCGGGTGCCCGGTCCACGCGTGCTGAAGTCCGCGAGCTACATCATCACCGACGCGATCGAGGCGATGCGCTACGAATGGGACCGGGACCAGGACCGGTTCAGCTTCTTCCTCGATCCGCAGATTCCCTACGTGGTCGGTGCACACGCTGAGATCGTCGTCGACAGGCTGCTGTCCGGTACGGGGCTGCGCCGCAGCGACATCAGCCATTGGCTGGTGCACTCCGGCGGCAAGAAGGTGATCGACGCCGTCGTGGTCAATCTCGGCCTGAGCCGGCATGACGTCCGGCATACCACCGGCGTGCTCCGCGATTACGGAAATCTCTCCAGCGGCTCCTTCCTCTTCTCCTACGAGCGACTCGTCGAAGAGGACGTCGCTCGGCCTGGCGACTACGGAGTGCTGATGACCATGGGGCCCGGCTCCTCGATCGAAATGGTGTTGATCCAGTGGTGATGCGTGGGGAAACGGATGGCGAACTGATGCTGCACCTGGACGGCACTCGGCCGCTGTCGGCCGCGTCGGTCGAGGAGATGGACGACCTCTGCGACCGCGCCGAGGACCATCGGGAATCCGGCCCGGTCACCGTCCACGTCACGGGTGTCCCACCAGTCGGCTGGTGGACGGAGCTGACAGTCGGCGTGGTCTCCAAATGGGAACGGGTGGTGCGCCGGTTCGAACGGCTCGGCCGGCTCACGGTCGTGGTGGCGTCGGGCGACTGCGCCGGAACGGCGCTGGACGTCCTCCTCGCCGCCGACGTCCGGATCGTCGCTCCTGGCACCCGGTTGCTGCCCTCCTGGGCAGGCGGTGCCACCTGGCCGGGGATGACCGTGCACCGGCTCACCCATCAGGCCGGTACGGCAGGCATCCGGCGGGCCGTGCTGCTCGGGGTCCCGATCGAGGCGGACCGTGCGCTCGCGCTCAACCTGGTCGACGAGGTGACCGAGGACCCGGCGACGTCACTGGCCTGCCTGGCCGAGGCGGCCGGTGCCGTGGACGGCACGGAGTTGGCGATCCGCAGGCAGCTGATTCTCGAAGCCGGCTCGACGACCTTCGAGGACGCGCTCGGCAGGCACCTCGCTGCCTGCGACCGCACCCTGCGCCGAACGGGACCGTCCGCATGACGATCGCGAGCAGACTTCCGAGCGGTCTCGCCGCCGCCGGGGAGGCGCTGCACAAGGCGGCCGAGCGGGTCGACGACCTGCTCGCCGTCCTGCCCGAGCCCACTCGACGGACCCCCGGCCAGCGGGCCGAGGCCGCCGCCGCCCAGGACGAGGTGCGCCGATTGCGCGAGCGGTTCCTGGCCGACCACGTCGAGGAGGTGTACGCCCGGCTCACCGGCGGCCGGAGCCTGCGGATCGAAGCCCTGGTCACGGAGGCCGCCGAGGTCTTCCCCGGCCTGGTCCCGACGGAGGCACAGCTCGCGGACGAGCGGTCGCGGGTCCAGGCGGACAAGGAAGGCCGAGAGATCGACCAGGGCATCTTCCTGCGGGCGGTGCTCGGCTCGCCCGTCACGGGCCCGCAGTTGGTCGACGCGATGCTCCGACCGACCGCGCGGGCGCTCGCACTGCTCCCGGAGTTTCGGCGGACCGGCCTCCTGGAGACCGAGTCCGTTCGGCTGGAGCGGCGCGACGGCGTGGCTCATCTGACGATGTGCCGCGGCGACCGCCTCAACGCCGAGGACGAGCAACAGGTCGAGGACATGGAGACCGCGGTCGACCTGACCCTGCTGGACGAGGACGTCAAGGTCGGGTTCGTGCGCGGCGGCGAGATGAGTCATCCGCGCTACCGGGGCAGGCGCGTGTTCAGTGCCGGAATCAACCTCAAGTACCTGTCGTCGGGCGACATCCCGCTCGTCGGGTTCCTGCTCCGCCGTGAGCTCGGCTACATCAACAAGATCGTTCGCGGGCTCCGCTCGGACGACGGTGACTGGCGGCCGCCGTATGCTGCCAAGCCGTGGGCGGCAGCCGTCGACGCGTTCGCGATCGGCGGCGGCACCCAGTTGCTGCTCGTCTTCGACCATGTGCTGGCCGCGTCCGACGCCTTCCTCAGCCTGCCCGCCGCCAAGGAGGGCATCATCCCGGGTGTCGCGAACTTCCGCCTCACCCGGTCGGTCGGCCCGCGCGTTGCCCGGCAGGTGATCCTCGGCGGCCGACGGCTGTGGGCGAGCGAGCCGGACGCCCGTCTGATCGTCGACGAGGTCGCCGAACCTGCCGACCTGGACGCTGCGATCGAACGGGCCTTGGAACGGCTGGGCGGGGAAGCGGTGCTCGCCAACCGTCGGATGCTGAATCTGTCCGAAGAGCCGCCCGAGGAGTTCCGCCGCTACATGGCGGAGTTCGCGCTCCAGCAAGCGCTGCGACTGTACGGCGCCGACGTCATCGACAAGGTGGGCCGGTTCGCCGCGAGGCGGACATGAACCGCATCCGGCCCAACTGTGGGGCATCCGCTCCCTGCCGCACATGCAGCAGCCGTCCACTCCGCGCACAGCCGCCCTCGACCTGATGTGGCGTGCGGCCAGGGCGCGAACGCCGACTGATCCCTGTCTGATCCCTGTCTGATCCGTCACTGACGACAGCCTTTGGCCCCCGACTCAAGGAGAGCTCATTTCCCATGCAGGACCATACGTCTTTGGCCGCGAGCGATCGCAACCTTGAACTGGCGCTCGACGTGCTTCCCGCGCTGGCGGTCATCCTGCTGGCGGCGGCCGTGTTCGGCAGGCTCGCGGCCATGCTCGGACAGCCGCGGGTGCTCGGCGAGATCTTGGCCGGCATCCTGCTGGGCCCGACCCTGTTCGGCTGGCTGGCGCCCGGTCTTCAGGCGGATGTCTTCCCGGCGGAGGCGCGGTCGGTGCTGTACGTCCTGAGCACCATCGGGCTGACGCTCTACATGTTCCTCGTCGGCGCCGGTCTCGACCACGGCCGCCAGGAGTCCGGTCGCAAGCACCACCCGGCGGTCCTTGCCGCCTCGGGGTTCCTGCCCTCCCTCGTCCTCGGCGGTCTCGTCGGCCTGCTGATGTGGGACGACGTCGCGCGCGGGGATGTCGGCCGGTGGGAGTTCGCCCTCTTCGTAGGCGGTGCGCTGTCCCTCACAGCGCTCCCCATGCTGGCCCGCATGCTGTACGAGCGGGGTCTGCAGAACTCCCGCCTGGGGCGGCTGTCCCTGGTTGCCGCGTCGATCGACGACGCGGGGGCCTGGTGCTTCCTGGCCGTGCTGACGGCCGTGCACACCGGTTCCGGGGCCGCGGGCGCTCTGCCCATGATCGGTTACAGCATCCTGTTCACCGCCGTGATGCTGCTCGGAGTGTCCCGACTGCTGCGGCCGCTGGCGCGGCACGTCGGCCGGCAGGGCACGCTGAGCCCCGGCGTGATGTACGTCGTCGTCATCGTCCCGATCGTCTGCGGATACCTCACCGACCTGATCGGGATCTACGCGGTCTTCGGCGGCTTCATCGCCGGCCTGGCCATGCCCCGTGACCCGCAGTTCCGCCAAGCGCTGCACAGCCGGATGATGGACACCGTCTCCACGCTACTGCTGCCCATCTTCTTCGCCCTGTCCGGCCTCACCACCGACCTGCAGGGCATCTCGGCCGACACCCTGCTGTTCGGCGTCGCCGCGCTCCTGGCGGGATTCGCGGGCAAGTACTTCGGCAGCGCCCTGGCCATGAAGACACTTCGCTTCAGTTGGCGCGAGGCCTTCGCTGTGGGAGGACTGATGAACGCCCGCGGCATGATGATCCTCATCTTCATCAACATCGGCTTGGCGCAGGGTCTGATCACCAAGCCGGTCTTCTCCGTTCTCGTCGTGGTCGCCGTTGTCACGAGCGCCACGGCCCTGCCGCTGTACCGCCGGGCGCTCCCGGAACACCTGGAGATGCAACTCGGCAGCGGAGTGCCCACTCCGGCGCCGGCACCACGCCCCCTCGCGACGACCGACATGCACTGATCTGCAAGCACCCGCCGGAGGCCCAGACCCGTGGTCGGGCCGAGGACATCCCGGTGGACCCACCTCGTGCACTGCGCACCACGGTGGCCACCGAGAAGGGGCTGCCGGCGGTGTACGTGGCGCATCCGGGTCCGTGAGGGGGATACGCAGGGGCGACTTCCGGACGGACTCGCGGGACGCCGGTGCGACGAAGCTCGCCAAGGCCGTCGCCGCCGGGCGCAGCGAGCGGGTGCCGGTGCTCGGTGGCTTCAACGGCACCGTGGATGACCGGGTCGACGGCCTCACCTCGCGGCTGCGCCCGGTCCTGGACGTGGCCGGGGACGGGTTCGGCTTCAGCCGGCCGGCGAGGTGGCGCGGATCGACCAAACCCTGGTCCGCGGCGTGGAGCCGCCGGCCGGTGGTGGCCAGAATCAGATGGGTAGCCGCCGGGCGGTGACATATCGTCGGCATATCGAGAAACGCATACGCCCGGGCAACACACCACTACATTGACTGGCGGCATGTCCATCAACCCCTCCAGCGAACTCATGCGGACTGCAGCCGGGAATCCGGTCGTCAGGCCGATCAGCGACGCCGAGCATGTGGCGTTCGTGCAGGCCCAGCGGTCGGTCAGCTTTCTGCAGACCCCGGCGTGGGGCCGCGTCAAGACCGAGTGGCGCAGCGAGTCCCTCGGCTGGTTCCTGGGTCGGCGCCTGGTTGGTGCCGGGCTCGTACTGCACCGCCCGGTGCCGCGGCTCGACCGCTACACGCTGGCGTATCTGCCCGAGGGCCCGGTCATCGACTGGAGTGGCGAGATCGGTGCCTGGCTCGATCCGCTGGCGACCCATCTCAAGGCCCAGGGCGCGTTCGCGATCCGGCTCGGCCCGCCGGTGCGCACAGACGCCTGGAGCGCCGCCCAGGTCAAGGAGGGCATCGCCGACCCGGGCTGCAAGCGGCTCACCGACATCTCCGGCCACTGGTCCGACCCGGTCGGTGCCCGCGTGGGCAGCAAGCTCCGGGAGGCCGGCTGGCTGTCGCAGAGCCCGGAGGACGGGTTCGGGGTCGGGCATCCACAGTTCAAGTACGAGATCCCGATGGCAGGCAGGACCGAGGACGAGCTGCTCAAGGGCATGAACCAGCAGTGGCGCCGCAACATCAAGAAGGCGGCCAAGGAGGGCGTCGAGGTCACGGTCAGCGACAGGGGCGCGGAAGACCTCAAGGCGTTTCACGACCTCTACGTCCACACCGCCGAGCGCGACCACTTCACACCCCGGCCGCTGCGATACTTCGAGACCATGTTCGCGGCGCTGAGTGCCGAGGACCCCGAGCGGATCAAGCTCTATATGGCCCGCCACCAGGGCGACTTGGCCGCCGCCACTGTCCTGGTCCGCGTCGGCGCCCACGCTGTGTACGCCTATGGCGCCTCCTCCACCGCGAAGCGCGACGTGCGTGGTTCCAACGCCTGCCAGTGGGCGATGATCCGCGACTCGCTCGCGGCCGGATGCGACGTCTACGACCTGCGCGGCATCACCCCCACCCTCGACGCCGACGACCCGCACGTCGGCCTTGTCCAGTTCAAAGTCGGCACCGGCGGCCAGGCGATGCGGTACGTCGGCGAGTGGGACCTGCCGCTGCGGCCGATGGTTTACCGGGCCTTCGGCCTCTATATGAGGCGGCGCGGACGCTGAACCGCACAGCCGGCTAAGCGTCGGGTGCGCAGGGGGTAGCCGGTCAGGGGCTCAGGCGCCGGAGAGGATCTCCTTCGACAGCGGGGTCGGTCGTAAGGGGCCCTGGCTCGTCGCCGATGAGTGTGAGGGTGCCGGTGTGGCCCGACCGGCGCAGGGTCTCGGCGGCAGTCAGTCCGGCCTCCGAGGCACCGACGATCACGCCTCGATCGGGTGCGGCAGTCACGACGACTCCCCGAGCCGGATCGCTGCCCCGGGGCACATCGTGGCCGACTCGCGTACGGCGTCGTGGAGGCGAGCGGTGGAACTCGGTTGATTGATTGCTGTCGGCGTCCGGAGGTGAGCCGGCCGTCGAAGGCGTTGAGCGCGGCCTTCCAGCGTATGGTCCAGCACCTTGCGCGTCAGCTCCGTCAGCAGGCCACCGTCGCCGGTCAGCTTCACTCCGCCGGCCTCGGCCCGGGCCACCAGCTCGATAACCGGACCGTCATCGACGGCATCCACGGCGGTCTCCCGGCCTCGGCATCACTCATCACGTCAGCCATCAACTGTCGCGTTCAGCTCGGGAGTTACACCGGTCGCCGTACAGACACGGTGCTGGAAGCCGACGCCATACAGCACGACACGCGCGACGGCGGAGCCCCGTACCCGACAGCGGCATCAGTCTGTGGGCTCACTCCTCGACGGGCCCATGGCCGGTCACGTTCTGCGGCTCCACGCGTCGACCGCGGCGGCGGCCCAGGCCCTGACGCGTTCCGTGAACTCTTCGGCGGGGAACGTCCCGTCGACAGCGACATCTTCGATCGTCACTGAGAAACGGGGCGGCGGCGCGTCCCGTTGCGGCAGTGCTGGCACCGACATTACACATTCAAGCTCAGCAGCTCAGTAGCTCGGCTTCCGAATCGGTCGCGTCGATATCCCCCTGGCTGCGCCAGAATTCCTCACGCTCATTTCCGTCAGGGAGCCGACGTTCGGCCTTCGTGATGGCGACCACACCGAGGAACGCTCCTACGGCTCGGCTCGGCTCGGCTCGGTTCGGACCGGCGGCTTCGGCTTGCGCACGGCATCGTCCGGTGCCTGGACCCAGATGAGGGGAGTTTTCCGACTCCGCCAGCACCGCCCACTCATTTCCACAGAGGAGGCGGTGACAGCGGGAAGGCCAATAGCGTCTGAACGCTCAGCAGAACTGCAGCCTGGGGAATTGCGAGGCCGCTATTCAGCCACGATTGATCATCGTCAGCGACACAACCAGCCATTGACATGTGCGAACAAGAGCGGGGCCATCCGGATTCGACAGTGCTGCATATGATCGAACTGCACGCTTTCAAGAGGTGAGGAGTTCAAACGTTCATGACCGGTGAGCGAGTTTTTCTCGTGACTGGAGGGGGGACGGGCATCGGTGCTGCGACGGCACGGTTGTTACGGGCCGACGGACACCATGTCGTGATCGCCGGCAGGAGACCGCAGCTGTTGCACCAGGTCGCTGCCGAGACCGGAGCGCTGGCCCACCCTGCAGACGTCGCGGATCCCGAGGCCGTCTGCGAACTCGTCGAGACGACGGTGAAGGCCTACGGGAGACTCGACGGTGTCGTACTCAACGCCGGAATCGGGCGGGGCGGCGCGGTCGGCGACACCGAGGTCGAGGATTGGGAAGAGCTGATACGGACCAACCTCACTGGCCCGTTCCTGTTGCTGCGTGCCGCGCTGCCGCACCTGCTGAAGACCCGCGGTGCGGTGGTAGCGGTCGCCTCGGTTGCCGCGCTTCGTAACAGCGTTGGCAACGCCGCCTATGCGACGTCCAAGGCGGCCTTGCTCCACATGTGCCGCTCCCTCGCCGTCGACTACGGGCCGCAGGGGCTGCGGGCCAACGCGGTGTGTCCGGGCTGGGTGCGTACGGAGATGGCCGATGGCCGGATGGCGCGGTTCGCGGCGGAGGAGGAGCTGGCGGGCGGTGTCGAGGAGGCTTATGCGGAGGCGAGCCGGCTGACTCCCGCCCGTCGGCCGGGCGATCCGGCGGAGGTCGCCGCGGCGATCGACTGGCTGCTGTCACCCGCCGCGTCCTACGTCAACGGCTCCGTCCTCACGGTCGATGGCGGGGCGACCGCGGTCGGCGTCGGCGGTGCCGCCTTCGACTACCGAATCGAGGCGCGTCCCCCGCGCCCGTAACGGACTGGGGCCAGGCCGCTTCCCCAGGGGCCCGGCTCGAGGTGACTCAGGATCCATGGCAGGGTCAGGGCCCCAGCAAGAGGCCTGACGCGCCCGTGGCAGAGCCGGCTCTACCGCTCGGTCCAGGGTGGCAACAGCGGCTTGACGCGTGCCCCACGAACGGCCGAAACACCCACATCGATCACGTCCAACAACCAAGATCTCGTGACGAGTTCCTACTTCCTGGTGGACGTATCCGCATGGATCACGAACTTCCGGGTGGGAGGCGAGACGTAAGCTCGCGCCATGTCGAGGAGGAAGGACTTCTCGCTGTCGAGGTCGCCTTTGTCGAAGTTGACGAGACTGTCGGCGGACTGCTCTTGGGGCATGTCTGCGAGCTTGGCGTTGCGTGCCCCCGCCATCACGCACGCGAGTACCGTCGCATCGACTTTGGAGTGAGCGACATCCATACGCGCGACATGCCGGCGCGCGCGAGCCCACGCACCTTCGGCCACATAGTCGTTGAGGACGAGGATGGCATCGCGAGTCTCGATGATCTTGCGGTAGGCCAGCAGCTGCCAAGTTGCCTGCGGCCACATGATCTCGAGCAGGCGGTGGCGAGGTTTGAGGAACGCGACGTCTGGCGTGGCCTGTACCAAGTCGTGCCACAGCGGCCACAGGCGCCAGATGGTGCAGATCTCCGTGACGGCGCCCCGCACAGCCCACAGTGTGGGTGCCAATAGAGCGATCGCCCGTAACAGCCCGTGAAAGCCCATGACATACGGGAGGTATGGCATCAGCCGTTCGGAGTGGAACAGCAGGCTGATGAGCTGGCAGAGCCAGTACAGGAAAGAGAGCGCTGTGCCGATTCCGAACATCCCTAAGCTTGCTTTCAGGACGGGGTCCGACGTGCGCCTGCTGTACTGGCGGCACAGGGAGGTACAGGAGAAGTCCGCGATCAGATGGACCATGACCAGGATGAGCCAATAGGCGGTGGAAGGGTCCGGTGCACCGTGACCCGTGGCGGTGTGTCCCTGGTGCGGTGGAGCCAAGGCATCCGTGATGAGCAGGGACACCATGGCCAGGATCGTCACAGAGCACACGCGCAGAAGTGATCGGCCGCCGACGGTGGCTGAGACGAAGTACAGCACTGCCCCCGACGAAAGCACTCCGATCAGGTTCCGCGCCAGGACAATGGAATGTCCCTCTACAGTGGCCTGGAGTGCGAGTTGGGTCGCGGCGGGGAGCGTGAGAGTGATGGCAACCGTAGCGGTGGCCACGGCCAACCACAGCCCGCGCTGCTCAGGGGTCCGTAGAGCGGTAGAGCCACGTAGTGCCAGAGCCAGCCAGAGGCAACTCACGCAGAAGTAGTTGAACCAGCTCAGCACAGCGGAGGGTCCAGCGCTCATCCGCGGCGCGCGCGCCCCAGCGCGACCTCCAGCCGGCCCAGCACGCCGTGCGGAGCTTTGGTGGCGGACTGCGAAGCTCGGATGCGCAGCAGGCTGGCGAGCATCTCCGCCTCCCGTTCCTGACGGCTGGTGTAGTTGGTGCGGCCGAGTAGCCGTTGCACCAACTGCGGGCTTAGATTGGGCAGAAGCGCTTGAGACGCCTCGCCGTAGCCGAAGTCTATGCCGCGGTGGTCAAACAGCATGTGCCCGATCTCATGCAGCAGGATGTGTTCTCTGTGCACTCGGCTGGTGCGCTGCTCGCAGAAGATGTGGTCGTCGGTCTCGGTGGCGAGCCACATACCGCAGATATTGTTTCTGACAGCCTCTTGAGGCAGCGGATGCAGATGTAACGGCCGTCCCCGCTGGACGGACAGCTCCTGGCACAGAGCATCGATGGTGAAGGGGTGTGGCACATTGAGTTGCTCTAGGACCGACTGGCAACGCTGGTGCAATTGAGCGTATTCATTCGGCATGGTTCTCCCAATAGCCTGCGTGGGGGTTCCCTATGACCTTGGTCAAGGGGTGAGTGGGGGTTGGTGGTTTGTTGTCGGTAGAAGGTTCCGTGGCGGAGCACGGCGAAGAGGACGTCTGCTCGGCGTCGGGCGAGGCAGAGGAGGGCTTGGGTGTGGTGCTTTCCCTGGGCGATCTCCTTGTCGTAGTAGGTGCGGGAGGCCGGGTCTTGCCAGGGTGATGAATGCGGAGAGGGAGAAGGCGCGTTTGAGCTGCTTGTTTCCTCTCCTGGAGGGCTGTTCGCCCCGAATTGACGACCCGGAGCTGCGGGTTGTGCGGGCGAGGCCCGCGTAGGCGGCGAGATGGGCCGCGGACGGGAACGCGGTGCCGTATCCGGCGTCGATGAGGATGCGGGCTCCTGCCCTGATGCCGATGTCGGGCATGGACATCGGGACCTTCGAAAGAGGGGGCCTTCAGCAGTTCCTGGATCCGGTGGGCCAGGAGTGTGCGCTGGTCAAGTACCGCCTGGAGTGAGCCGATGAGGCCGGAGACGATCAATGCGGCCGAGTCCGTGCCGGGAACGACGACGGTCTGTTCGTCGAGCGCGGTGAAGATGTCGCTGATCGACGCGTCTTTCGCGTCGGTCTCGGCCTCGCCGGGATGGAGGTCGGCGATCCGCCGCATCGTCAGGCCGGGCAGATGGGCGACATGCCGGTCAAGGTCGCGGGCGATGGTCGGTGGCAGGGCTCCGATGGAGGCGACCTGGTCGATGATGACCAGGACGGTGCCGTGTTCGGCCTGCAGTTTGACGAAGACTTCGCGGAGTTCGGGTTCGCTGTCGGGCGGGCGCTTGTGGAGGGGCTTCTTGCCGGTGGGGGTGAGTGCGGTGGCGTGGTGTTCGCCCTTGCCGACGTCCAGGCCGAGGTCGACGTCGATGCTGCTGGCATCGATCACGTCGGGCATCCTTCGGTGCTGTTCACCCGGTCCTGCCACGGCACTGATCGCCACATCCACATTACGAAGAGCCTCCCGGCCTGCGAAAAAGGCCGGTATTCATGCCAACTCCGAAGGCCGGTAACCCCGTTGCGGGTCTACGAAAACGGCGATGGGGGAGGTCGGCCGCTTCCGGGATGCGTGCGCTCCGGAGCGCCAGTGGCAGAAAAACGGACCCGGCCCATCTGGATGTTCCAACAGGAACGTTTCCTCAGCCATGGGATCCGGCTGCGGAAGAATTCGGGTCACTCTTCGCCGAGAGGTTTTGCAGTTTGCGAGCCTCGTCGACCATCGTGAGCAGGGCGTCCAGACTGGCGGGCGAGAGCCTCTCGGCGCGTAACGCCAGACTGCGGATCTTGGTGTCGCGCAGTGCGGTGGCCGGCGTTAGTTGGGCATTGACCCGTTCCGACACTTCGTCGTTGTGGAAATATTCGAGTGGTACACCGAATAACCGAGCGAGAGTGTCCAGCTGTTCCAGTGTGAAGTAGCGCTTCTTTTCGGTGGCTAATTCCCAGAGATGGGTAGCGGAGATGGTGACTCCGGTCGTCTCGCGGATCTCCTTGGCGAGCCGCGCGTAACCGGGACGGGTGCGTTCGTCGGAATAGAGCGCATCGATCAGCTTGTTGAGGGGCTGCTCGAGTTGCAGGAGCAGCGGACGGTCTTCCTCGCTGCGGGCCGATCCGTTACTGCGCATCTCTCGCCCTTCCTAGCCGAGGTCTCCCAACGAAGGCAGGAGCCAACCCGGCGTCTGCCAAACGAGGGAGAGTCTAGCCCGGCTAACAACGGTTAACACAATGAGGTGGCTGGGCCTTGGTGGCCGTGTCCGCGTCAGGAGTTGGGCGTTGGCGGTGCATGGGGACTTCGCCGTGGATTGCGTCGAATGACCTGTGGGAGCGGATCGAGCCGCGCTCCTGCCGCGCAAGGAGCGTCGGTTCCGGCTCCCGGGCCGGAAGCCGCTGCCTGACCGGAAGGTGCTGTGCGGCATCCTCTTCGTGCTCCACACGGGCATCGACGCCATCCCGCCGGTCAGAGGCGGGGTCGGTCACCCACGACGCAAGCCCGACTCGCTCTTCGCCGACCGCGGATGCGACCACGACATCTACCGCGACCAGGTCCGCCAACGCCGGATCGTGCCGGCCATCGCCGGCCACGGCACCGGACTGGGCACCTACCGCTGGGTCGTGGAACGCACCTTCGCCTGGCTCCACGGCTTCAAACGCCTCCGCATCCGCTGGGAACGCCGAGCCGACATCCACGAAGCCTTCCTCAAGCTCGCCTGCTGCCTGATCACCCGCCGACAGATCAACTCATTGTGTTAGCCGTTGTAATGAGGCGCTGCTCCAGAGAAATTACTCTGGCGCTTTGGTCACTTCCCGACGGTGTGCGCAGATGCCGTGGCATTGCGGCGGGCGGATGTCAGAGCCAGTAGGCAGCAGGCTGACAGGACGGCCAGGAGCGCCTGGTAGACGGCCACCGGCCATAGTGAGCCATGTCCTGCCGTGACCAGGGTTTGGGCCAGGACCGGAGCCGTACCCCCGAACACCACACCGGCCAGCTGTTGGGCCAAGGAGATCGCGGTGTAGCGAACCCGGACTGGGAAGGCATCGGTGAGCAGGGCGGCGATCACCGCGTAGACGATGGCGCTGGCGGACTCCAACGCGCACACCCCCAGCGTGATCTGGACCAGCGAACCACTGCCTAAAGAAAGGACAGTGAGGGGAACGGCGAGCAGGTACAGAGCCAGGCCAAGGGCGCAGATGCGTGCGGCCCCCAAGCGTTGGGCGGCTATCGCAGCCAGGGGTTGGACCAGGAACCGGGCGACCGCCGCGAGTAGCACCACGCTCAGCACCTTCTCCCGGGGAAAGCCGATGTGCGCGGTCGCCCAGGACAGCACGAAGGTGCCGGCTAGATACGTCCCGGCAACTGGGACGGCGCAGGCACCGACGCACACCGCAATCCTCGGGAAGTGGCGTTGCACGGCGTCGCGCACTGGGGCAGAGGCCACCTTGCCCTGCGCCGACAGTCGCTCGAACTCCGGGGATTCGGGCACCGCCAGTCGTATGGCCAGGCCGACGGCCATGAGGGGGATGGAGAGCAGGAAAGGCACCCGCCAGCCCCAGGTCAGGAACTCGCCGTCGCCCAGCTGCGAGAACGGAAGGTAGACGGCGCTGGTCAGGATGGAGGCCAGCGGTGTGCCCTGTTGCACCATGGCCGTCAGGATGACCCGACGCCCCTGTGGCGCGTGTTCGCCGGCCAGCAGTACCGCGCCGCCCCACTCGCCACCCACTGCGACTCCTTGAATGAGCCGCAGGACGCACAGCAGCACGGGAGCGATGACTCCCGCCTCCTCGTAACGAGGCAGTAGTCCGATGCCTGCGGTAGCTGCTCCCATCAGCCCAAGTGTCGTGAGCAGACTGCGTTTTCGTCCGAGCCGGTCCCCGAAGTGACCGAATAGAACAGCGCCGATCGGGCGCCCCAGAAAGCCAACCCAGAAGGTGGCGAACGATGCGAGCAGACCGGTGGATTGCTGCACGTCGGGAAAGAACAACTCTGGGAAGACCAGGCTGGATGCGGTGGAGTAGACGAAGAAGTCGTACCACTCGACCGTGGTTCCCATCAGGCCGGCGAGTCCTGCCTTGTAGGCAGGGGACAGCCGGGGGCGTCTAGTAGGTGCGCGCGAGGGCAGGCGCATCGTGCTCCAAGAGATCACTGCAGTGGGCGGACTATGAACTCGTAGCGAGATGTTGGTTGTTGGGCCTGGTTGGGCGTGACCGATGTGGTTGCTTCGGCTGTTCGTGGTGTGTGAGTACTCGGCCGTGGACCGTGGACGATGACTTGTGGGCACGCGTGAAGCTGCTGTTGCCGTCCTGGCCCGAGCGGTCGCGGCCCGGTGGGTGACCGGTATTGCCTGCAAGGCATCTGGTACGTCTTCTGCAGCGATGTCGCCTGGCAACTGCTGCCCTCGGAGCTGAGGTTCGGCTCCGGCCAGACCTGCTGGCGGCGCCTGACATCACCTGATCCGTGACGGCAAGGGCACGTCATTCCACGGCACCCCGAGTACGTCCTGGGCGACAAGGCATACGGCTCCAAGGCCGTACGCCACGCGTTGCGGCGCCGCAGGATCATGCCGGTGATCTCCCGCAAGGGATCCCGAACATCAAGGGCCTGGGCAAGCTTCGCTATGCCGTCGAGCAGACCTTTGCTCTGCTCCACCAGTTCAAACGCCTGCCCGTGCACTGGGAACGGCGAGTTGAGCTCCACGAATGACTCATCTCGTTGACCTGCGGCATCATCTGCTGGCGACGCCTCAAGAAGCACTGAGCATGACTCTGTTACGAGTTCATGGTGCTTCGCGTCATGGCCTGGTGTCTCCGTTCCCAGGGGACGTCCGCGCGGAGCTCCCACACCGCAAACGGGACCCGCGACATATGCGTACCCAGCCTCCCCACTGGTTGGCAAGAGCCATCATGTCGAGCAAGGTCATTCCGGCCAACCTTCGCTCCAGCGGTTGTCATGACACTTCGTCATCCGCTGTCCTGGTTGCACGACAGACGATGGCTGGGCTTGATCGGCTTTGACGGACATTCGAGATCTGGGGTTCAGCCCGGGATGAGTGAGGCCCCAATGGCGCTACAGGTCAGCCTTGCCGACCTGTAGGTCGGCAAGGCTGACCCCCCGCTCGTCGGACGCCACCACGCCACGCCACGCCCCGGACCCGGGGCGGCTTCGGCTGTGACGGACAAGCACCAGCAACAGTGGCTGGGCCGGCAGGTGGTTCGGTCCGGCCTGGCGGCCGTCCGGCTCCCGTACCTCCGCACGCTGGAATTTATGCCTTCCCATATCCGAGGTACCGTTCTGTGGCTGAGGTCTACAGCCTTTCCGGTTCGAAATGGACTGCTTTATTCGAACACTGAGTATTCATGAGAATCGGCCATGAATTGGGTGGTTGGGGGCGTGTCCTAGTTTCACCAACTGAACATGTGCATCTTTCTTTGCGCCCCCCGCCACCTCCTTCCCGTAGCCAGCCGCCCGCGCAGCGGGCTTCTGGCTCTGGAGGCGAAGCCGGAAGGGCCCGGTGGGGGAGCGGAGCGGACCCACTCCAGTCCACGAAGTGGACGTCATGCTCCGTGCTTCGCACGGAGTGCAGGCCCTGAACGGGCCCGCCTCGCGCAGCGAGGCCCGGCCGCAAAGCGGCCAGCCCTGAAGCGAAGCGCAAGGGCCACACCCGGCTTCGCCGGGTGTGCGGTGAGCGAAGCGAACCGCTGCGCTTGCACAGCGCGCAGCGCTGTGCAAGCAGCTCCTTTCCCCACAAAGTGGGGAAAGGAGCTGCGAAGCCGTGAGCGAAGCGAACGGCTTTCCCTTGCACAGCGCGCAGCGCTGTGGGACCCGCTCCTTTCCCCACTTTGTGGGGAAAGGAGCGGCGAAGCCGTGAGCGAAGCGAACGGCTTTCTCTTGCACAGCGCGCAGCGCTGTGGGACCCGCCGCGGCGCGGGCGGGTCCCACAGCGCTGCGCGCTGTGCAAGAAAGCCGTTCGCTTCGCTCACGGCTTCGTTGCTCCTTTCCCCACAAAGTGGGGAAAGGAGCGGGTCCCACAGCGCTGCGCGCTGTGCAGGGAAAGCCGTTCGCTTCGCTCACGGCTTCGCAGCTCCTTTCCCCACTTTGTGGGGAAAGGAGCTGCTTGCACAGCGCTGCGCGCTGTGCAAGCGCAGCGGTTCGCTTCGCTCACCGCACACCCGGCGAAGCCGGGTGTGGCCCTTGCGCTTCGCTTCAGGGCTGGCCGCTTTGCGGCCGGGCCTCGCTGCGCGAGGCGGGCCCGTTCAGGGCCTGCACTCCGTGCGAAGCACGGAGCATGACGTCCACTTCGTGGACTGGAGTGGGTCCGCTCCGCTCCCCCACCGGGCCCTTCCGGCTTCGCCTCCAGAGCCAGAAGCCCGCTGCGCGGGCGGCTGGCTACGGGAAGGAGGTGGCGGGGGGCGCAAAGAAAGATGCACATGTTCAGTTGGTGAAACTAGGACACGCCCCCAACCACCCAATTCATGGCCGATTCTCATGAATACTCAGTGTTCGAATAAAGCAGTCCATTTCGAACCGGAAAGGCTGTAGACCTCAGCCACAGAACGGTACCTCGGATATGGGAAGGCATAAATTCCAGCGTGCGGAGGTACGGGAGCCGGACGGCCGCCAGGCCGGACCGAACCACCTGCCGGCCCAGCCACTGTTGCTGGTGCTTGTCCGTCACAGCCGAAGCCGCCCCGGGTCCGGGGCGTGGCGTGGCGTGGTGGCGTCCGACGAGCGGGGGGTCAGCCTTGCCGACCTACAGGTCGGCAAGGCTGACCTGTAGCGCCATTGGGGCCTCACTCATCCCGGGCTGAACCCCAGATCTCGAATGTCCGTCAAAGCCGATCAAGCCCAGCCATCGTCTGTCGTGCAACCAGGACAGCGGATGACGAAGTGTCATGACAACCGCTGGAGCGAAGGTTGGCCGGAATGACCTTGCTCGACATGATGGCTCTTGCCAACCAGTGGGGAGGCTGGGTACGCATATGTCGCGGGTCCCGTTTGCGGTGTGGGAGCTCCGCGCGGACGTCCCCTGGGAACGGAGACACCAGGCCATGACGCGAAGCACCATGAACTCGTAACAGAGTCATGCTCAGTGCTTCTTGAGGCGTCGCCAGCAGATGATGCCGCAGGTCAACGAGATGAGTCATTCGTGGAGCTCAACTCGCCGTTCCCAGTGCACGGGCAGGCGTTTGAACTGGTGGAGCAGAGCAAAGGTCTGCTCGACGGCATAGCGAAGCTTGCCCAGGCCCTTGATGTTCGGGATCCCTTGCGGGAGATCACCGGCATGATCCTGCGGCGCCGCAACGCGTGGCGTACGGCCTTGGAGCCGTATGCCTTGTCGCCCAGGACGTACTCGGGGTGCCGTGGAATGACGTGCCCTTGCCGTCACGGATCAGGTGATGTCAGGCGCCGCCAGCAGGTCTGGCCGGAGCCGAACCTCAGCTCCGAGGGCAGCAGTTGCCAGGCGACATCGCTGCAGAAGACGTACCAGATGCCTTGCAGGCAATACCGGTCACCCACCGGGCCGCGACCGCTCGGGCCAGGACGGCAACAGCAGCTTCACGCGTGCCCACAAGTCATCGTCCACGGTCCACGGCCGAGTACTCACACACCACGAACAGCCGAAGCAACCACATCGGTCACGCCCAACCAGGCCCAACAACCAACATCTCGCTACGAGTTCATAGTCCGCCCACTGCAGTGATCTCTTGGAGCACGATGCGCCTGCCCTCGCGCGCACCTACTAGACGCCCCCGGCTGTCCCCTGCCTACAAGGCAGGACTCGCCGGCCTGATGGGAACCACGGTCGAGTGGTACGACTTCTTCGTCTACTCCACCGCATCCAGCCTGGTCTTCCCAGAGTTGTTCTTTCCCGACGTGCAGCAATCCACCGGTCTGCTCGCATCGTTCGCCACCTTCTGGGTTGGCTTTCTGGGGCGCCCGATCGGCGCTGTTCTATTCGGTCACTTCGGGGACCGGCTCGGACGAAAACGCAGTCTGCTCACGACACTTGGGCTGATGGGAGCAGCTACCGCAGGCATCGGACTACTGCCTCGTTACGAGGAGGCGGGAGTCATCGCTCCCGTGCTGCTGTGCGTCCTGCGGCTCATTCAAGGAGTCGCAGTGGGTGGCGAGTGGGGCGGCGCGGTACTGCTGGCCGGCGAACACGCGCCACAGGGGCGTCGGGTCATCCTGACGGCCATGGTGCAACAGGGCACACCGCTGGCCTCCATCCTGACCAGCGCCGTCTACCTTCCGTTCTCGCAGCTGGGCGACGGCGAGTTCCTGACCTGGGGCTGGCGGGTGCCTTTCCTGCTCTCCATCCCCCTCATGGCCGTCGGCCTGGCCATACGACTGGCGGTGCCCGAATCCCCGGAGTTCGAGCGACTGTCGGCGCAGGGCAAGGTGGCCTCTGCCCCAGTGCGCGACGCCGTGCAACGCCACTTCCCGAGGATTGCGGTGTGCGTCGGTGCCTGCGCCGTCCCAGTTGCCGGGACGTATCTAGCCGGCACCTTCGTGCTGTCCTGGGCGACCGCGCACATCGGCTTTCCCCGGGAGAAGGTGCTGAGCGTGGTGCTACTCGCGGCGGTCGCCCGGTTCCTGGTCCAACCCCTGGCTGCGATAGCCGCCCAACGCTTGGGGGCCGCACGCATCTGCGCCCTTGGCCTGGCTCTGTACCTGCTCGCCGTTCCCCTCACTGTCCTTTCTTTAGGCAGTGGTTCGCTGGTCCAGATCACGCTGGGGGTGTGCGCGTTGGAGTCCGCCAGCGCCATCGTCTACGCGGTGATCGCCGCCCTGCTCACCGATGCCTTCCCAGTCCGGGTTCGCTACACCGCGATCTCCTTGGCCCAACAGCTGGCCGGTGTGGTGTTCGGGGGTACGGCTCCGGTCCTGGCCCAAACCCTGGTCACGGCAGGACATGGCTCACTATGGCCGGTGGCCGTCTACCAGGCGCTCCTGGCCGTCCTGTCAGCCTGCTGCCTACTGGCTCTGACATCCGCCCGCCGCAATGCCACGGCATCTGCGCACACCGTCGGGAAGTGACCAAAGCGCCAGAGTAATTTCTCTGGAGCAGCGCCTCATTACAACGGCTAACACAATGAGTTGATCTGTCGGCGGGTGATCAGGCAGCAGGCGAGCTTGAGGAAGGCTTCGTGGATGTCGGCTCGGCGTTCCCAGCGGATGCGGAGGCGTTTGAAGCCGTGGAGCCAGGCGAAGGTGCGTTCCACGACCCAGCGGTAGGTGCCCAGTCCGGTGCCGTGGCCGGCGATGGCCGGCACGATCCGGCGTTGGCGGACCTGGTCGCGGTAGATGTCGTGGTCGCATCCGCGGTCGGCGAAGAGCGAGTCGGGCTTGCGTCGTGGGTGACCGACCCCGCCTCTGACCGGCGGGATGGCGTCGATGCCCGTGTGGAGCACGAAGAGGATGCCGCACAGCACCTTCCGGTCAGGCAGCGGCTTCCGGCCCGGGAGCCGGAACCGACGCTCCTTGCGCGGCAGGAGCGCGGCTCGATCCGCTCCCACAGGTCATTCGACGCAATCCACGGCGAAGTCCCCATGCACCGCCAACGCCCAACTCCTGACGCGGACACGGCCACCAAGGCCCAGCCACCTCATTGTGTTAACCGTTGTTAGCCGGGCTAGACTCTCCCTCGTTTGGCAGACGCCGGGTTGGCTCCTGCCTTCGTTGGGAGACCTCGGCTAGGAAGGGCGAGAGATGCGCAGTAACGGATCGGCCCGCAGCGAGGAAGACCGTCCGCTGCTCCTGCAACTCGAGCAGCCCCTCAACAAGCTGATCGATGCGCTCTATTCCGACGAACGCACCCGTCCCGGTTACGCGCGGCTCGCCAAGGAGATCCGCGAGACGACCGGAGTCACCATCTCCGCTACCCATCTCTGGGAATTAGCCACCGAAAAGAAGCGCTACTTCACACTGGAACAGCTGGACACTCTCGCTCGGTTATTCGGTGTACCACTCGAATATTTCCACAACGACGAAGTGTCGGAACGGGTCAATGCCCAACTAACGCCGGCCACCGCACTGCGCGACACCAAGATCCGCAGTCTGGCGTTACGCGCCGAGAGGCTCTCGCCCGCCAGTCTGGACGCCCTGCTCACGATGGTCGACGAGGCTCGCAAACTGCAAAACCTCTCGGCGAAGAGTGACCCGAATTCTTCCGCAGCCGGATCCCATGGCTGAGGAAACGTTCCTGTTGGAACATCCAGATGGGCCGGGTCCGTTTTTCTGCCACTGGCGCTCCGGAGCGCACGCATCCCGGAAGCGGCCGACCTCCCCCATCGCCGTTTTCGTAGACCCGCAACGGGGTTACCGGCCTTCGGAGTTGGCATGAATACCGGCCTTTTTCGCAGGCCGGGAGGCTCTTCGTAATGTGGATGTGGCGATCAGTGCCGTGGCAGGACCGGGTGAACAGCACCGAAGGATGCCCGACGTGATCGATGCCAGCAGCATCGACGTCGACCTCGGCCTGGACGTCGGCAAGGGCGAACACCACGCCACCGCACTCACCCCCACCGGCAAGAAGCCCCTCCACAAGCGCCCGCCCGACAGCGAACCCGAACTCCGCGAAGTCTTCGTCAAACTGCAGGCCGAACACGGCACCGTCCTGGTCATCATCGACCAGGTCGCCTCCATCGGAGCCCTGCCACCGACCATCGCCCGCGACCTTGACCGGCATGTCGCCCATCTGCCCGGCCTGACGATGCGGCGGATCGCCGACCTCCATCCCGGCGAGGCCGAGACCGACGCGAAAGACGCGTCGATCAGCGACATCTTCACCGCGCTCGACGAACAGACCGTCGTCGTTCCCGGCACGGACTCGGCCGCATTGATCGTCTCCGGCCTCATCGGCTCACTCCAGGCGGTACTTGACCAGCGCACACTCCTGGCCCACCGGATCCAGGAACTGCTGAAGGCCCCCTCTTTCGAAGGTCCCGATGTCCATGCCCGACATCGGCATCAGGGCAGGAGCCCGCATCCTCATCGACGCCGGATACGGCACCGCGTTCCCGTCCGCGGCCCATCTCGCCGCCTACGCGGGCCTCGCCCGCACAACCCGCAGCTCCGGGTCGTCAATTCGGGGCGAACAGCCCTCCAGGAGAGGAAACAAGCAGCTCAAACGCGCCTTCTCCCTCTCCGCATTCATCACCCTGGCAAGACCCGGCCTCCCGCACCTACTACGACAAGGAGATCGCCCAGGGAAAGCACCACACCCAAGCCCTCCTCTGCCTCGCCCGACGCCGAGCAGACGTCCTCTTCGCCGTGCTCCGCCACGGAACCTTCTACCGACAACAAACCACCAACCCCCACTCACCCCTTGACCAAGGTCATAGGGAACCCCCACGCAGGCTATTGGGAGAACCATGCCGAATGAATACGCTCAATTGCACCAGCGTTGCCAGTCGGTCCTAGAGCAACTCAATGTGCCACACCCCTTCACCATCGATGCTCTGTGCCAGGAGCTGTCCGTCCAGCGGGGACGGCCGTTACATCTGCATCCGCTGCCTCAAGAGGCTGTCAGAAACAATATCTGCGGTATGTGGCTCGCCACCGAGACCGACGACCACATCTTCTGCGAGCAGCGCACCAGCCGAGTGCACAGAGAACACATCCTGCTGCATGAGATCGGGCACATGCTGTTTGACCACCGCGGCATAGACTTCGGCTACGGCGAGGCGTCTCAAGCGCTTCTGCCCAATCTAAGCCCGCAGTTGGTGCAACGGCTACTCGGCCGCACCAACTACACCAGCCGTCAGGAACGGGAGGCGGAGATGCTCGCCAGCCTGCTGCGCATCCGAGCTTCGCAGTCCGCCACCAAAGCTCCGCACGGCGTGCTGGGCCGGCTGGAGGTCGCGCTGGGGCGCGCGCGCCGCGGATGAGCGCTGGACCCTCCGCTGTGCTGAGCTGGTTCAACTACTTCTGCGTGAGTTGCCTCTGGCTGGCTCTGGCACTACGTGGCTCTACCGCTCTACGGACCCCTGAGCAGCGCGGGCTGTGGTTGGCCGTGGCCACCGCTACGGTTGCCATCACTCTCACGCTCCCCGCCGCGACCCAACTCGCACTCCAGGCCACTGTAGAGGGACATTCCATTGTCCTGGCGCGGAACCTGATCGGAGTGCTTTCGTCGGGGGCAGTGCTGTACTTCGTCTCAGCCACCGTCGGCGGCCGATCACTTCTGCGCGTGTGCTCTGTGACGATCCTGGCCATGGTGTCCCTGCTCATCACGGATGCCTTGGCTCCACCGCACCAGGGACACACCGCCACGGGTCACGGTGCACCGGACCCTTCCACCGCCTATTGGCTCATCCTGGTCATGGTCCATCTGATCGCGGACTTCTCCTGTACCTCCCTGTGCCGCCAGTACAGCAGGCGCACGTCGGACCCCGTCCTGAAAGCAAGCTTAGGGATGTTCGGAATCGGCACAGCGCTCTCTTTCCTGTACTGGCTCTGCCAGCTCATCAGCCTGCTGTTCCACTCCGAACGGCTGATGCCATACCTCCCGTATGTCATGGGCTTTCACGGGCTGTTACGGGCGATCGCTCTATTGGCACCCACACTGTGGGCTGTGCGGGGCGCCGTCACGGAGATCTGCACCATCTGGCGCCTGTGGCCGCTGTGGCACGACTTGGTACAGGCCACGCCAGACGTCGCGTTCCTCAAACCTCGCCACCGCCTGCTCGAGATCATGTGGCCGCAGGCAACTTGGCAGCTGCTGGCCTACCGCAAGATCATCGAGACTCGCGATGCCATCCTCGTCCTCAACGACTATGTGGCCGAAGGTGCGTGGGCTCGCGCGCGCCGGCATGTCGCGCGTATGGATGTCGCTCACTCCAAAGTCGATGCGACGGTACTCGCGTGCGTGATGGCGGGGGCACGCAACGCCAAGCTCGCAGACATGCCCCAAGAGCAGTCCGCCGACAGTCTCGTCAACTTCGACAAAGGCGACCTCGACAGCGAGAAGTCCTTCCTCCTCGACATGGCGCGAGCTTACGTCTCGCCTCCCACCCGGAAGTTCGTGATCCATGCGGATACGTCCACCAGGAAGTAGGAACTCGTCACGAGATCTTGGTTGTTGGACGTGATCGATGTGGGTGTTTCGGCCGTTCGTGGGGCACGCGTCAAGCCGCTGTTGCCACCCTGGACCGAGCGGTAGAGCCGGCTCTGCCACGGGCGCGTCAGGCCTCTTGCTGGGGCCCTGACCCTGCCATGGATCCTGAGTCACCTCGAGCCGGGCCCCTGGGGAAGCGGCCTGGCCCCAGTCCGTTACGGGCGCGGGGGACGCGCCTCGATTCGGTAGTCGAAGGCGGCACCGCCGACGCCGACCGCGGTCGCCCCGCCATCGACCGTGAGGACGGAGCCGTTGACGTAGGACGCGGCGGGTGACAGCAGCCAGTCGATCGCCGCGGCGACCTCCGCCGGATCGCCCGGCCGACGGGCGGGAGTCAGCCGGCTCGCCTCCGCATAAGCCTCCTCGACACCGCCCGCCAGCTCCTCCTCCGCCGCGAACCGCGCCATCCGGCCATCGGCCATCTCCGTACGCACCCAGCCCGGACACACCGCGTTGGCCCGCAGCCCCTGCGGCCCGTAGTCGACGGCGAGGGAGCGGCACATGTGGAGCAAGGCCGCCTTGGACGTCGCATAGGCGGCGTTGCCAACGCTGTTACGAAGCGCGGCAACCGAGGCGACCGCTACCACCGCACCGCGGGTCTTCAGCAGGTGCGGCAGCGCGGCACGCAGCAACAGGAACGGGCCAGTGAGGTTGGTCCGTATCAGCTCTTCCCAATCCTCGACCTCGGTGTCGCCGACCGCGCCGCCCCGCCCGATTCCGGCGTTGAGTACGACACCGTCGAGTCTCCCGTAGGCCTTCACCGTCGTCTCGACGAGTTCGCAGACGGCCTCGGGATCCGCGACGTCTGCAGGGTGGGCCAGCGCTCCGGTCTCGGCAGCGACCTGGTGCAACAGCTGCGGTCTCCTGCCGGCGATCACGACATGGTGTCCGTCGGCCCGTAACAACCGTGCCGTCGCAGCACCGATGCCCGTCCCCCCTCCAGTCACGAGAAAAACTCGCTCACCGGTCATGAACGTTTGAACTCCTCACCTCTTGAAAGCGTGCAGTTCGATCATATGCAGCACTGTCGAATCCGGATGGCCCCGCTCTTGTTCGCACATGTCAATGGCTGGTTGTGTCGCTGACGATGATCAATCGTGGCTGAATAGCGGCCTCGCAATTCCCCAGGCTGCAGTTCTGCTGAGCGTTCAGACGCTATTGGCCTTCCCGCTGTCACCGCCTCCTCTGTGGAAATGAGTGGGCGGTGCTGGCGGAGTCGGAAAACTCCCCTCATCTGGGTCCAGGCACCGGACGATGCCGTGCGCAAGCCGAAGCCGCCGGTCCGAACCGAGCCGAGCCGAGCCGAGCCGTAGGAGCGTTCCTCGGTGTGGTCGCCATCACGAAGGCCGAACGTCGGCTCCCTGACGGAAATGAGCGTGAGGAATTCTGGCGCAGCCAGGGGGATATCGACGCGACCGATTCGGAAGCCGAGCTACTGAGCTGCTGAGCTTGAATGTGTAATGTCGGTGCCAGCACTGCCGCAACGGGACGCGCCGCCGCCCCGTTTCTCAGTGACGATCGAAGATGTCGCTGTCGACGGGACGTTCCCCGCCGAAGAGTTCACGGAACGCGTCAGGGCCTGGGCCGCCGCCGCGGTCGACGCGTGGAGCCGCAGAACGTGACCGGCCATGGGCCCGTCGAGGAGTGAGCCCACAGACTGATGCCGCTGTCGGGTACGGGGCTCCGCCGTCGCGCGTGTCGTGCTGTATGGCGTCGGCTTCCAGCACCGTGTCTGTACGGCGACCGGTGTAACTCCCGAGCTGAACGCGACAGTTGATGGCTGACGTGATGAGTGATGCCGAGGCCGGGAGACCGCCGTGGATGCCGTCGATGACGGTCCGGTTATCGAGCTGGTGGCCCGGGCCGAGGCCGGCGGAGTGAAGCTGACCGGCGACGGTGGCCTGCTGACGGAGCTGACGCGCAAGGTGCTGGACCATACGCTGGAAGGCCGCGCTCAACGCCTTCGACGGCCGGCTCACCTCCGGACGCCGACAGCAATCAATCAACCGAGTTCCACCGCTCGCCTCCACGACGCCGTACGCGAGTCGGCCACGATGTGCCCCGGGGCAGCGATCCGGCTCGGGGAGTCGTCGTGACTGCCGCACCCGATCGAGGCGTGATCGTCGGTGCCTCGGAGGCCGGACTGACTGCCGCCGAGACCCTGCGCCGGTCGGGCCACACCGGCACCCTCACACTCATCGGCGACGAGCCAGGGCCCCTTACGACCGACCCCGCTGTCGAAGGAGATCCTCTCCGGCGCCTGAGCCCCTGACCGGCTACCCCCTGCGCACCCGACGCTTAGCCGGCTGTGCGGTTCAGCGTCCGCGCCGCCTCATATAGAGGCCGAAGGCCCGGTAAACCATCGGCCGCAGCGGCAGGTCCCACTCGCCGACGTACCGCATCGCCTGGCCGCCGGTGCCGACTTTGAACTGGACAAGGCCGACGTGCGGGTCGTCGGCGTCGAGGGTGGGGGTGATGCCGCGCAGGTCGTAGACGTCGCATCCGGCCGCGAGCGAGTCGCGGATCATCGCCCACTGGCAGGCGTTGGAACCACGCACGTCGCGCTTCGCGGTGGAGGAGGCGCCATAGGCGTACACAGCGTGGGCGCCGACGCGGACCAGGACAGTGGCGGCGGCCAAGTCGCCCTGGTGGCGGGCCATATAGAGCTTGATCCGCTCGGGGTCCTCGGCACTCAGCGCCGCGAACATGGTCTCGAAGTATCGCAGCGGCCGGGGTGTGAAGTGGTCGCGCTCGGCGGTGTGGACGTAGAGGTCGTGAAACGCCTTGAGGTCTTCCGCGCCCCTGTCGCTGACCGTGACCTCGACGCCCTCCTTGGCCGCCTTCTTGATGTTGCGGCGCCACTGCTGGTTCATGCCCTTGAGCAGCTCGTCCTCGGTCCTGCCTGCCATCGGGATCTCGTACTTGAACTGTGGATGCCCGACCCCGAACCCGTCCTCCGGGCTCTGCGACAGCCAGCCGGCCTCCCGGAGCTTGCTGCCCACGCGGGCACCGACCGGGTCGGACCAGTGGCCGGAGATGTCGGTGAGCCGCTTGCAGCCCGGGTCGGCGATGCCCTCCTTGACCTGGGCGGCGCTCCAGGCGTCTGTGCGCACCGGCGGGCCGAGCCGGATCGCGAACGCGCCCTGGGCCTTGAGATGGGTCGCCAGCGGATCGAGCCAGGCACCGATCTCGCCACTCCAGTCGATGACCGGGCCCTCGGGCAGATACGCCAGCGTGTAGCGGTCGAGCCGCGGCACCGGGCGGTGCAGTACGAGCCCGGCACCAACCAGGCGCCGACCCAGGAACCAGCCGAGGGACTCGCTGCGCCACTCGGTCTTGACGCGGCCCCACGCCGGGGTCTGCAGAAAGCTGACCGACCGCTGGGCCTGCACGAACGCCACATGCTCGGCGTCGCTGATCGGCCTGACGACCGGATTCCCGGCTGCAGTCCGCATGAGTTCGCTGGAGGGGTTGATGGACATGCCGCCAGTCAATGTAGTGGTGTGTTGCCCGGGCGTATGCGTTTCTCGATATGCCGACGATATGTCACCGCCCGGCGGCTACCCATCTGATTCTGGCCACCACCGGCCGGCGGCTCCACGCCGCGGACCAGGGTTTGGTCGATCCGCGCCACCTCGCCGGCCGGCTGAAGCCGAACCCGTCCCCGGCCACGTCCAGGACCGGGCGCAGCCGCGAGGTGAGGCCGTCGACCCGGTCATCCACGGTGCCGTTGAAGCCACCGAGCACCGGCACCCGCTCGCTGCGCCCGGCGGCGACGGCCTTGGCGAGCTTCGTCGCACCGGCGTCCCGCGAGTCCGTCCGGAAGTCGCCCCTGCGTATCCCCCTCACGGACCCGGATGCGCCACGTACACCGCCGGCAGCCCCTTCTCGGTGGCC